>JAJYWR010000016.1 GCA_021791395.1 bacterium | reverse complement strand
AGAGACCATCTCTGGGAAGTGGGAAGAGCGCATTGACGGATATAGTCGGTCTCCTTGGTAATAGCCATAACCAGAAATACGATGCCGGAACCGGAAAGACAGAAGAGCTGTTTTCGTTTCTCAATAGAGAGAAGTTCCTAAAGGGGCACTGCGCGTCCAATTTCGAAGCTGACTTGAATTGGTATTACGGCGATCCTGAGCATGCGATTCTTGATCGTGATACGGACACCGGCCTGCCCGAGAAAGTTGAATATTTACCGCAGAAGTACTTGGAAAAGATTTGCGCGAATATTGAGGACGATGAGTTTCGCAGGAAGCTTAATGAGGTCGTTTTTGATTATGTGGAAAAGAAAGACCGATACGGCACTTCCAGCCTTGAGGATTTATTAGAGTACCTCACTCGGCAGGCATCTGAGGAAATAAGCGATGTCCAGGTTCTCCTTCATGAAAAGAACGAAGAAGTGGTTGAAGTAGAGAAAAAGCTCACATCAGATTATCGCCGTGAAATCGAGGAAAGAAAAAAGATAAAAGAGGAAGAGATTGCGGCCCATGAGTTCACGAAACCGCCCGAAATCCAACCTCCCCGCGAGGATAATTCGATTCGTGATGGGGCCTCAACGGAAATCTCCAAGCTGGAGGCCCTGATGGGACAACTCTCCGCGCAGATGGACCAGCTTAGAAGTGAGCAGCCTGTCGTTTCGAAACGAGTGGAGGATCTTAGGCAAGCTAAACAAACGATTGAACGCCAGATAAAGGCACTGACTGACCTCAAGCCTAAGTACGTGGCTTTACTGAAAGAAATCGGTGTGACTTTCGAGGATGCGGTCAGCGTAAGGGCTGATTTTACCAAGCTCGATTTAGCGATCAAGGGAGGATTGGAGAGATTAGCTGAAATATCCGCTCTCCTCCGG
The DNA here is from genome assembly GCA_021791395.1 of bacterium. Lineage (GTDB taxonomy): Bacteria > Patescibacteriota > Minisyncoccia > UBA6257 > GWB1-50-10 > JAKAHT01. Next base: position 16,260 of record JAJYWR010000016.1, on the reverse strand, counting down.
TCAAGCGAGGATGTTGAAGCGATCGAATCAAAAGAAAAGAAGAACATTGCATTTCAGAAAAGTCTTGTTTGTCAGTACGAAGGACTGGAGGTGAGACACAAGGAGATAGTTGACCGCCTTGATAAGCCACTTCGTGATTACCAGGCTTATCTCAAGGTCAAAGCAAAGTGGGACACTCGTAGGAGTGAACTTACCGGCGACGACGAAGACCCTGGTACAGGTACGTTGAACTGGCTCAAGCAGGAGCTGGAGAGAATTGAAAACGATTATCCGCATGAACTGCAGATTGCGCGGGAAAACAGAGAGAAAGTAAGCAAAGACATATACGCAAAGAAGAAGGGATTAATCTCGTTCTATATTATGGTCAAGCAAGCAATTGACACTGAGATAGCGAAGTACAAGAAAGAACTGGGAGATTACAATATTTCGATTGACGCGGGCCTGCGTTTTGATTCATCTTTTATTGATAATTTTTTTGAGTATGTAAATCAGCGTTCGGTGGGTAGCTTTTCTGGGGCAGAGGAAGGAAAGACGGTTCTGAAGAAGATATGCGAAGAAGTCGATGATTGGCAAGACGAAGCAAAAATCTTCTCCATGCTTGCGGATATAACAAGTCACCTAGACCAAGATAAGAGAGGTGAGGAGGTTGAGAGCTCACGGCGGGATATATTCAGGCAAATGAAACAGCAGAAAGACCCCGTCGCCTTTTATGACTATCTGTTTGGCCTCGATTACTTGCAGACTAAGTACGATCTGATGGTGGATGACAAGGATCTCAGTCAGTTATCGCCGGGCGAACGGGGTGGTTTGCTTCTCATATTCTATCTCATGCTCGACCGGAAGGACGTCCCGTTGGTTATTGATCAACCGGAGGACAATCTGGATAACAAAAGTGTTTATGAAATTCTTGTCAGATTTATTAAGAAAGCAAAGAAAAGGCGACAGATAATAATGGCAACACACAATCCAAATCTTGCCGTCGTAGCTGACGCCGAACAAATCATTCATGTTTCTATAGACAAAAAGAACAAGAACGGTTTTGGCTTTTACTCGGGTTCAATTGAGAATTTAGAGATAAACAAGCGAGTCGTTGATATTCTTGAGGGAACGCTGCCCGCTTTCGATAATCGGAGGTTGAAATACAGGAAGAGGGCACACTAGAAGTTGGCGTTGAACCCGACGCCATCGAACGTGCTCGAAAGACCATCATACACGAACTCGGCGTAATCGGTTTTATTGGCGGTCGTCGTCAAGGTCGGTGCGACACCGCTTGACCAACGGACATTCGCCGGCCACGTCACGAGTCTGCTCCCCGTCGCGTCCTGCTTCAAGGCAAGCGTGTAGTGACCGCCCGGCTGACCGTTCGAGAATGTGAGCGCAATCGGCGATGCGCCAAGGACCAGCGTCTGGGTATTGCTCTTTGACCAGTCGATTGTTGTTGCCCCCGTCGCCGTACCGTTAACAGCTTCTTATTCATTAGTCTCATTATAGCAGAAACTATCACCGGCAAAACTGCCTGACACGTTAATTCTTCACCCCTTATAAAACTTCCGCTAGCAACGCAGACTGGTAAGTGACCAAGCAAACACGGTCGGTGCACGATGCCGGAAGAAGATAGACAATTGCCAACGGTGAGCTATGAACCCGTGAAGGGGGAGCAAAAGGAAGCGGAAGCCGGGCTTGACCGGGCATTTGATCTCTTGTTCGAGGAAGTACTGAAAACCAATTGGGGGGATTTCAGAGAAGGTAAAAGAGCTAACCCTGAACCATGATTGACAGCTAGAACCAGTATAGCATATCATGGATATATGGAGTTTATGACGCGGGACGAGGTGGCACGTTATCTCAGGGTTCACCGCCGGACAGTCGAACGGTGGCTAAGGGGGAACCTTCTTAAGGGTTACAAGCTCGGAAATGGCAGGACGGCATTGTGGCGGATACCGAAGGAGGAGGTTGAGAAATTTCTTGATGAGCATGAGTCCACGACGCTAACATGGAAGAATTCAAAAAGGAGAAAAAATTAATCGCGGTATACGCACGGGTATCGACTGCAAGGCAGGAAGAAGAAAAGACGATAGAGACTCAGCTGTCGGCGGTGAGGGAGTTCGCCAAAGAGAACGGTTACGCCATCGTCAAAGAGTACATTGACGATGGGTGGAGCGGAGACATCCTGGTACGGCCCCAGCTTGACCAGCTCCGGCAGGATGCGAAGGAAAAAATCTGGCAGGCTGTTTTGGCGTATGATCCTGACAGGCTGGCGCGTCGGTACTCATATCAGGAACTTGTCATGGATGAATTGAGGGAAGCGGGGATCGAGGTGCTTTTCGTGACAACCCCCGTTCCGAGAAACGGAGAGGAAAAAATCCTCCAGGGAGTGAAAGGACTTTTTGCCGAATACGAGCGGGCGAAGATTGCAGAGCGCTTCCGGCTCGGCAAGATTCGCGTCGCGAAGGAGGGTCATGTTATTGGTACCGCTCCCTATGGTTACACCTATGTCCTTCGCCGCGATAAGGAACACGGGTACTACGAGATTAATGAGAACGAAGCGAGAATCGTGAGAAAGATTTTTCCATGGATTGCCATTGAAGGGTTAACAATCAGGAAGGTCATTCGACGCCTCAAGGAAAAAGGGGTAAAGCCGCAACGAGGCCACCGGGAGGTGTGGAGTACCGGAACGCTGTGCCATCTCCTCAGGAACGAGGCCTATGTTGGTAACGCATATTACGGGAAGACATTTAGCGTGGCTCCCGAACATCCTCTGAAGACAGAGAAGTACCGGAAGGATAAGAAGAGTAGTACGCGGCGAAAACCGCGGAGCGAGTGGATCAAAATTTCTGTTCCGGCAATCATAGACAAGGACCTTTTCGATCTGGCTCAGAATAAACTCAAAAAGAACTTTGAACTCTCAAGGAGAAACCAGAAGCACTCCTACTTGTTGACCGGAAAAATTTGGTGTGCTTGCGGGTTCAGGCGTAGCGGTCACACGTATAGAGAAGGCAAGTACGTGTATTATCGCTGTACGCAGAGACAGCATACTTTCCCGCTCCCACCCACTTGTCGTGAGAAAGAAATAAATGGTGCGGTAGCCGATAAACTTGTGTGGAATAAACTGGTCAGCCTCATGAGTTCGCCGAGACTACTTTCAGATCAGATCAAACGATTTGTTGAACGCGAGCACGGCAAAGGGAGTGAGTCAACTGCGGACATCGAGGCTATGAAACAGGAGGTTTCAGGATTGAAGGAGGAAGAATCACGTTACACGAAGGCTTACGGAGCGGGGCTGTTCACCATTGAGCAGCTCGCGGAGTTTGCAGGTCCCTTAAAGGAAAGGATCGCGTTGCTGAACGAGCAGATCATGAAAGCCGAGAGTGATCGGAAAGAGAATAGCGGAGTCACGTTGCCGCAGCCTTATGAAGTTGAGACTTTTGCCAAGGCAGCGGCTCAGAAGCTCCACGATCTGGATTTTGTGACAAAACAAGCAATTCTCAGAAATGTGGTTGACAAAATTGTCGGATCACACAATGAATTGCGCGTATACGGTTTCATTCCCGTTGCAAGCGGCGCTGGTCCATCATTGTGTTCAAGCCATAGGTATAACGTTCTTCATCGCCGCCATCATGTTGATAGTACTAGGAGGTCAAGATCTCACGATATCCGGCATATGGCTCTTTTGGGGCCTTCAATTGCGGGCAAGGCACGATGATCCGTACGGCAGCCACAATGAGTTGGCCATGACGGTAAATCAGCAGAGGAACTGGGGGATCTATTATTCGTTCCTGCTTATCATCGGCATGGTTTTTCTGGCGACCACCCGCGTCTGGATAAAAACTTTCTAAACAGGAGGTTCGGCATGATTGATGTCATCAATAAGTATGAAGCCGGAGTCAATAATCGAGAGATGCTCAAACTCTTTCTAAAAGAGTTTGAGGTGAAACAAATTGGCATCCTGAACGGCGAAGAGCTGTCCGATCCGCTCGCGACTCCGAAATTCGGAGAAGTGAAAGACGGGCAATTCCTTGCCATTGAAAAGGATGGAAAAGTATTTGCCTTTCCGAATCCCGCCGTGAAGGTCGACCGCATGACCGTTGTCGAACAAGAGACGATCTTTTTCGTCGATGTTCGGGAGATACGGCACGGGCAATCATTTCACGTCGTAAAACCCGGCGTCTTAAAGAGAGCCGACGGCTTATTCGAAAGAATGGAGCGCGGAAGGCTCTGTGTGTACTAACTATAACGTTACCCCGGATCCTGCACTTGCTGCGGAATCCGGGATTTTTTTAGAGGCGCTCCAATTAATTGGAGCGCCTCACTTTTTCACCATGGTGAAAAAGTGAGGAAGAAAAAATAAAGATTATACTATAATGAATTTATGCAAAAGAGAGCAATCATCGTCCACGGATGGGACGGGCACCCGGGGGACGCCTGGTTCCCGTGGCTGAAGAAAGAATTGGAGGCGAGGGGATTCGAGGTGATCATTCCGCAACTTCCGGACCCGGGAACGCCCCGTATCCAAAACTGGGTCCCAAAACTCGCCGAAGCCGTCGGCGCGGTGGACGAAAACACGTACTTCGTCGGCCACAGCATGGGAAATCAGGCGATAGCGCGGTATTTCGAATCGCTCCCGGAAGGCACAAAAGTCGGCGGCGCAGTATTCATCGCCGGATTTTTCAAACACATCACAAATACAGATAACGACGCAAGCGAAACGGAAACAAGAAAGCATTGGCTCGAAGCGCCTTTGGATTTGAACAAGGTGAAATCGCATCTCCCGAAGAGTGTTGCTATTTTTTCCGACGACGATCCTTTTGTTCCGTTGGACAATCAAGATGACTTCCGGAACAAGCTCGGTTCCCGCATCGTGATCGAACACGCCAAAAGCCATTTCAACAAGGGGACGTTTGAACTCCCGTCGGCCCTCGAAGCGCTTCTCAGTCTCCAAACAAAATAACAAAACCCGCTTGAGATAGGGATTTGGTTTTCTTTGAGTGAACCAAGTACTCCTGCGAAGGCTAAGACTTGGGCGTCGCCCCGGAGACAGCCTGAGCGGAGGTACTTGGTGAGCACAAACTCCGAATCGAAAGTGGGGAACAGCCAAAAGTCAACCTGTTGATAACTCCCGCTCTAAATAATAGATAGAACCTAGCGAATCCGCCTGAGAGGCGGTTTTTTTGCGTTGGGAGTGGTGGTATAATGGTACATAAGAGTGGTGAGAAGTGGATAAATCTGTGGATAAGGCGTCAATCTGGGGATAACTAAGGGTTCACTATGATACTGGGAGAATACAAACATAGTTTAGATATTAAAGGTCGAGTAGCCGTACCGGCCAAATTCAGGGAAAAGATAGAGGCCGGGGCCATTATTACCAGGGGCTTGGACAAATGCTTGTTCATGTTCGGCGCAAAAGAGTGGGAAACGCTCGTTCAAAAATTGATGTCGCTGCCATTGGCTCAATCGAACTCTCGAGCGTTCGTGCGGTTGATGCTCGCGGGAGCATCGGACGTCACGTTCGATAATCAGGGGAGAATTTTAATCCCCGAATATTTGCGGAAATATGCTGGACTTAAAAAACAGGTTGTCTTGACCGGCCTCTTCAATAGAATTGAAATTTGGGACTCGGCCGAATGGGACACTTACAAAACAAAGACCGAGTCATCCTCAGATGAAATAGCCGAGAAGCTGGGAGAGTTGGGTATTTAGAATGACCAATTCCTCATTAACCTAATTATCCTAATCAATGACTAAAAATCAAAAATTCATTAGGTCAATGAGAACAATTAGAGTGATGAGAAATCCATGAGTCATGTTCCGGTTCTTTTAAACGAGGTGGTAGGGATCTTGGATCCGCAAAAAGGAGAATTCTTTATTGATGGTACGTTCGGAGAAGGGGGACACGCGACGGAGATCCTGCGACGGATAACGCCGGGAGGAACATTCCTCGGTGTCGATTGGGATCCCGAGATTCTGGAACGAAACGCCGATTTGCCGAACCGCTGGCCGCAGAACACAGTCATCTTGGAAAACGGAAATTATGCCGACACCTTTCGTATGCTGAAAGATCATTACCTCCGGAAAGCCGACGGTATGATCGTCGATCTTGGATTTTCTTCCTGGCATATCGACGAATCGGGAAGGGGATTCAGCTTTGCGAAGGACGAACCACTCGACATGCGGTATAACCCGGAAAGAAACGACCGAACTGCTTACGAGGTCGTGAATTCGCTCCCCGAAACCGAACTTGCCGATGTGATCTACCAATACGGCGAAGAGCGAAATTCCCGAAGGATCGCGAAACGGATCGTCGACGAGCGGCGGAAAAAAAAGATCGAGACCGCTCACGAGCTTTCTGAAATCGTGAATTCGGCATTCCACTTTAAAGGAGGAAAATTGAGCCCCGCAACCAAAACTTTCCAAGCGATCCGAATTTACGTGAACGGGGAATTCGAGAATATCCAGAAACTCCTCGGATCACTCCCAGAGATCCTGAAGCCCGGAGGACGCTTAGGAATCATCACCTTCCACTCACTCGAAGACAAACTGGTCAAAGATGCATTCAAGTTGCTTCATCAAAAAGGACAAGTAGATTTTTTAAACAAGAAAGTAATAAAACCGGGACGCGAAGAGATTATAAAAAACCCTAAAAGCCGTTCCGCAAAACTCAGGGCAATCCATCTTAAAAATTAAAAACTTCAAATTAAAATTAATTACCATGACTATCGTAAGACCTTCACTTTATACACAGAACGCGCGCTTCATAATATTCTTGCTTTCCTTTATACTGATTGCAGGTATCTCGTACATTTTCATGTACAACGCGCTCGTGAATGCGCGCTACCAAGTATCGAACTTGAAAAGCCAAATAGCCGATGCGGCAAATGTACAAAACGAACTGAAGAGCCAGCTCTTCAACGTAACGGCCCCGCAAAATCTTGATTCACTCGCGACGAAGTATAATCTTGTCCTGGATACCAAACCGCAATATCTTACCGAACACCCATGGGTGTCAGATTCATCCTTCTAACAACACTTTTCGGATTGATTTTTGGACTTCTCGGGTTCAACTTGTATAGGATTCAAATAGACAAAGGAGGGTACTACTTGGATAAAGTCCAAGCGAGAACCGCGAATGCCGCTGAGCTGGAACTTTCGAGAGGAGAATTGTTCTTAACCGACCGTTATGGCAACGCCATACCGGTCGCCGTCGATAAAGATTACCCGATCATCTACGCGGTCCCGCAACAAATCAAAAATCCGGAGCAAGAAGCTGCCGCTCTTGCGCCGGCTTTGGATATAAGCTCGACAACCCTTGCATTGATACTCAACAACCCCAAGAGCCTCTTTCGAGCTCTTGTCGAAAAAGCGACTCAAACACAAGTCAACATGGTCGACGGTCTCAACCTCGATGGCATTTACACCGACACAAAACAGTATCGCTACTATCCATTCGACACGCTGGCTTCTAACGTCATCGGCTTCGTCGGCGTGAACGGTCAAAATCCGCAGCCGACCGGACTCTACGGGGCCGAAAAGGAGTTCAATGATACGCTTGCGGCGGGAAATGATATTCATCTCACAATCGACCGCGTTCTCCAAGCGCAAGCCGAAGAGCTCATCCAAAATCTGGTGACTGCTCAGAGCGCCGAGAGCGGATCGGTCGTTATCGAAGATCCGACGACCGGTGCTATCCTCACGATGGCGTCGTATCCGACCTTTAATCCGAACAGCTATGCCAGTTCGTCGATCGCCCTGTACACAAATCAAAGTATACAAGACAATTACGAACCGGGCTCCGTCTTCAAGCCGGTTACCATGTCGATCGGCATCGATAACGGCATTTTCACCCCGACCTCAACTTATGATGATAAGGGCGTCGTCATCTTGAACGGGAGCGTCATCAGGAACTGGAACTTGAAAGCGTACGGTCCTCATACGACCATGACCAAAGTCATTGAAGAATCATTAAATACTGGGGCGGTTTGGGCTGAAGAGCAAATCGGCAATAAACTTTTCTACGCCGGCGTCAAAAAATTCGGCTTCGGGGACCCGACCGGCATCGATTTGCCGAACGAAGCTTCCGGCAGCCTTGCAAACCTTGAAAAGAAAGATGCCCGCGCCGTCGATTACGGCACGGCTGCCTTCGGACAGGGCATATCGGTAACGCCAATTCAAATGATCAACGCTTTCTCAGTCATCGCAAACGGAGGACTCTTAATGCGGCCGTATGTGGATGCAAGCGATACACCAGAAGTGATCCGCCGTGTTATAAGCACCTCAACCGCAGAGAAAGTGCGAGGCATGATGATTGACGCCGTGAACAAGGCGGGTGTCGCGACAATTTCACAATTCACCGTCGCCGGAAAAACAGGCACCGCGCAAATCCCGGACCTTCAGGGCGGCGGATACTATCCCAACCAATATATCCATACTTTCATCGGCATGATTCCAGCAACCAAACCCCAGTACGTGATCTTGATCAAGCTGGTCCGCCCGAAATCGGAACTCGCCGCCGTTTCCGTCGTTCCAGCATTTAAACAAATGGCATCATTCGTTTTAAATTATGAAAATGTCGCCCCCGACAACATCGGCAATAAACTCGATTCTTATTTCTACGCCAATCCATGAAACGCACAACTCTTAAAATACTTTCGCTCTTCTTGAAGTGGATAGCGCACGCGACCATCGCCAAATACCGGCCAAACATCGTCGGCGTGACAGGCAATGTCGGTAAAACATCAACAAAAACTGCCATCGCAAGAGTTCTTGCGGCAGAACGCCGGGTAAGAACAGCTTCGAAAAATTTCAACAATGAACTGGGGTTACCCGTAACCATCATTGGTGATTTTAAAGACATAGGGGGCACTTTTTCTTGGATCATCGTCATCGCGAAAGGAATTTGGCAATTAATAAAAAGGAATAACACATACCCGGAAATGCTGGTCCTTGAATACGGCGTAGACCGACCCAGAGACATGGACTATCTTCTTGCTATTGCGCGGCCCGACGTCGGCGTCATCACCGCCATCGGTGAAACGCCGGTCCATATCGAATTCTTCAACGGCCCGGAAGGGATCGCAAAAGAAAAATCAAAACTCATCGCCCAGTTGCCGTCGACGGGATTCGCCATTGTAAACGCGGACGATACATACGCGGAATTCTTTGCAGAACAAACCAGGGGACATGTCATAACGTACGGCTTTGGGAACAATGCCGACGTCCGCATCACCGCGTTCGGAAACGCGATACACGAAGACAAGGAAAACGGCTTTGTTTCCTTCAAACTGAATTACGGCGGGAGTATGATCCCGGTCAAAATCGAGGGAGTTCTCGGAAAATCGACTGCTTATGCGGCGGCCGCGGCGGCCGCAACGGGTCTCATCTTCGGCATGAACCTCTTAAAAATCGCAGAAGCGCTCGGTGGATTCAAGAACCCGCCGGGTCGAGAAAACATCATTCCAGGGATCAAAAATTCCATCGTGATCGACGATTCATACAACGCTTCGCCGAAGGCGACCGAAGAAGCGCTCGCGACTTTGAAGAGCGTCGAGGCTAAACGGAAAATTGCCGTTTTGGGAGACATGCTCGAACTCGGCCGCCACACCATGGAGGCACATCAAAAAATAGGCAAGCTTGCCGCAAAATCAGCCGACATTCTCATGACAGTGGGAACGAGGGCGAAATTCACCGCGGAAGAAGCGGTAAAAACGGGTATGCCGAAACGAAGTGTCATGGCGTTCGAAAATTTGAACGATGCGGCGCGGGAACTCAAAAATCTCGTGCGGCGCGGAGACGTGATCCTTGTGAAAGGATCGCAATCGGTCCGCATGGAAAAGATCACAAAAGACATCATGAGAGACCCGCTGGAAGCCGAGAAACTTCTCGTCCGTCAATCTTCCGTTTGGCTTGCCAAACCCGGGCTCTATGAATAAACTAGGGGATAAGGCCTCGTCGTCTAGCCTGGTCCAGGACACATGGTTCTCATCCATGTAACATGGGTTCGAATCCCGTCGAGGCTACTAAAAGCAGAAAACTATCGTTAATCAGCACCTGAAATTGACATAATTATTATATTATGTTAAAATAGCTTTACTTCCAAGGTGGAAGTTATATGATCTTTGAAAATTGAATACAATCACAAGAAAGGAGGTGGGTTATGCCCACATGGTTTGATATCGTTAAGGCGGAAGTTGACTCCGTCGACGAAAAAAACTTTTTTGAGCCATTAACCGAAACGGGAGATGGAGATCACCAAATTGGGGAAGCTGATATAGACCTGAAAAGGCTGTACAGTCTTGCCATGAAATGGCAAAAATCCTCGATGGAGCTCATGGTCGCAGCGCGGTATGTGAACAACCGCGAGGACCAGGAATATAAAATCAAAAAGGCAAAAGAGCTTGGCCAAAAATCAGAACTTCTTATGGAGGTTTTCTGGACTTCCATAAAGGAAGTTTATAACGTCTGGCACAAGCCCTCCATAGGAATCAGAAAGGGGTGGAAAATCGTCTGGAGTGAACCGGAGGAACCCCCCATTCCGGGGTTTCTCAAAGACCTTTTCAGTCTCTAATTTTCATTTTCGGCTACTGCGACAAAAGCTGTAACGGCAGTTTTTATCATAGTGGCCATACAAAAAAAGCCCAACATACTTGGGCTTTTTATTTTAGATAATTATGACCCTTGGCGCTTGGGGGGTAAACCGCTAGAATAAGAGGGTATGTTTCAGAAGAAATCCATCCTCTTACTCCTCGGAATGAGCGCCTTGTTCCTTCTTATAACGCTCGGGATTATAATCCCGAAAATCGGAGGACTCACGTACCCTTCTATCATCCACTTCGACAAATGGAACGGTGTAAATTTTCTTGGTGATCAAGTGGATTTCTTGGGAATACTCCTCACCGGCATTGTTTTCATCGCCCTGAATGTGTTTCTTGGTTCCCGGCTATTCCACAAAGAACGCTTCGTGGCATACCTGTTTCTCACTGCGAACGTTCTCATTTCGATACTTCTCTTGGTTTTTTCGGCAACCGTCATCGGCAACAACTAAAATCATGATTGTTACCATCCTCCTTATCATCCTCATCGTTCTTACCATCGGCCTCCTGACAGCAACCGTTCTTTTTGCGCGCAAATTTGAGAAACCCAAAGAGAACAACGGGGAAGGTCTCACACTTCTCCAAAATCAAATGAACGAAATCACGCGAACACTCGACTCGAAGCTTACCGAATCAAACCGAGTCCTCCAAACCCAATTCGGCGAAAGCGCAAAGATCATTCGCGACGTGACGGAACGTTTGACCAAGCTCGATGAAACGAACAAGCAAGTCGTGAATTTCGCCGACCAACTCCAATCATTGCAAGACATCCTGAAAAATCCCAAGCAACGGGGGGTTCTCGGCGAATACTACCTCGAAACGCTCCTCAAAAACGTTTTACCGCCGGAAATTTATCAAATGCAATATCCGTTTAAGAATGGCGAAATTGTGGATGCCGTCGTTTTCGTCGGCAAAAAACCGGATGAGAAAATCATTCCAATCGACTCGAAATTTTCCCTCGAAAACTACAATCGCCTCACGGAGGCCAAGGACCCAACCGAAAAGGAACGACTCGAAAAACTCTTCGTAAGCGACTTAAAACAACGAATCGTCGAAACCTCAAAATACATCCGGCCGGAAGAAGGAACGACCGACTTTGCATTCATGTTCATTCCCCACGAGGCCATTTACTACGATCTCCTCATCAACAAGGTGGGCGCCGTGACGGAAGATACGGAAAACTTGATCCAACGGGCGGCCGGTAAATACAAGGTTATCATCGTTTCACCGACGTCATTTTTGGCATATCTCCAAACGGTTCTTCAGGGACTCCGCGCCATGAAAATCGAAGAATCGGCGAAGGAGATACGAAAGCGGGTTGAAGAACTGGGGAAGCACCTCGGAAACTATGAAACCTTCATGAAGAAACTGGGCAGCAATCTCGGCACGACGGTCAATATGTACAACAACGCGTACAAAGAATTCGGGAAAATCGACAAAGACGTGCTCCGCATCACGGGTGAATCGATCAATATCGAAACGGAGCAGTTGGAAACGCCGGAAGAAGAATAGCCATGGATCAAAAACTCCTCCTCGACCTCAAGTGGAAAAAACTGAAAAAACTCGCGAAGTACTTCGCCTTCGTACCATTTCTCGATTTCGTTGTGGTGACCGGCTCGATGGCCGTAGGAAACGTGAAGGAAAATTCCGATTTCGATCTTCTAGTTTCGGTCAAAGAGGGGAGAATGTTCACCGCGCGGTACTGCATTAACCTCATTTTTTCGCTCCTCGGAAAAAGGAGGCCAGACGATCTCGAGGAAACGAAAAGCGACAAACTTTGCTTGAACCATTTCGTGACGGAAACAACGTGGATCATAAAGCCCATCAATGCATACAGCACAATCATTTACCGAAATTGGGTGCCGCTCTGGGGGAATGAAGAAAAAATAGAAAAGTTCCTAACCTTGAATTCCAAATACGATCCGAATGCAAAAATACACCTGGAAGATCTGCGGTTCGGCGGAGGAAAAAAGAACGCCGCAGCGCGGTCGCTCGAACGATTGCTCGACGGCACAATCGGCGATTTCGTTGAAAAAAATGTCGCAGGTGCCATCGCAAAGAGAAGACTTTCCCGATACCTTGCAAAAAAAGAGGGAAATGGAAGGTTCATTTTAAACGAACAGGAACTCGAGTTTCATTCAAATCCGAAAAAATAAACGGCAATGTTCACACTTATATCGAATGTGGTCATCGAGACAATAAAATACCTCGGCTACCCGGGAATATTCATCCTGATGACACTCGAGAGCGTGAATATTCCGATCCCCTCGGAAGTCATCATGCCGTTTTCGGGATTTCTCGCGCTTCAGGGGGATTTAAACTTCTGGCTCGTCGCACTTATGGGTACGCTCGGGAATCTCGTCGGCTCTTTTTTGAATTATTTCCTCGCCGAGTGGATTTTGGGAATCAGGGAGAAATATAAAATCCTCCGCATCATCCTTTCAGAACGCCATCTCAAAAAGACCGATGAGTGGTTTAGAAAATACGGATCATATTCCATTTTCTTCGGAAGGATCGTTCCCGTGGTTCGGACATTCATATCGCTGCCTGCCGGCATCGGAAAAATGAACATCGGAAAATTCACTTATCTGACCTTCTTCGGATCGTTCCTCTGGGCATGTTTCCTGACATATGTCGGATTCTTCCTCGGTAACAACTGGACCCTCATTCAGGACTACTTCAGACAGATGGACTACATTGTCCTCGCCATCATCGCCGCCGCCCTGCTCTACTGGCTCCTCCGCCGCAAGAAATATCACAATACCAGCCATTCTGCTTGAATTTCCGATCAAACCGTCTTGGAGACCGAGCGGGCATGGTTCGAGCGAAGTGAGAGAGCGAGGATGAGAGCGAGCGGCCAAACCGCGCTGGGGTTTGGCATAGCGTGTTTGAGAAGGAATTCAAGCAGGGAATACCCCTTGCATTTTAAGGAAAGATATGCTATCATACTCACGTGTGAGTGAAGCTTTCCTTGTCCTCAAGAGACAACTCGCGAGGAAACCCAAGGAAAAACCTTCAAAGTTCCAGAGTCCCGCAAGGGACTCTGGTTTTTTTATGGAATAACCATTATTCTAAAAGGAGTGTCGGACCGCTCGTGCGGCTACGGTTGCGCACTCACACAACAATAAAAACTATTGGAGGTCACCACCGCAGCCGCACCAGCGGCCTGACTTATTTATCTTCATTCCATGTCACTTTTAACCACGTTATTTAAAGACGGCAATCTCAAGCGATACGAACAAATCGTAAAAGAAATCAATTCTCTGGAGCCTGAAATTCAGAAACTGACCCCTGAAAGCATCAAAGAAGAAGTTGAAAAACTCCGCGAGGAAGCGAAGGGTGGCAAGAGTCTCGATGAAATGCTCCCGCGCTCTTTCGCCCTCACGCGGGAAGCGGCAAAACGCACCCTCCACCAACGCCACTTCGACGTCCAACTTATGGGCGGCATGGCGCTCCACGAAGGGAAGATCGCCGAGATGCGGACGGGAGAAGGAAAAACACTCGCCGCGACTCTCCCCACGGCGCTGAATGCATCGAAGGGCGACGGTGTTCACGTCATTACGGTCAATGATTACCTCGCAAAACGCGATGCCGTATGGATGGGACAAATTTACGACGCTTTGGGATTCAAAATCGCGTGCATCATCCACGACGCGGCGTATGCCTACGATCCGTCGTTCATCGAAGAAGAAAAATCCGACGAAGAGCGGGATACGGTAGGCGGATTCAAGGTCGTCGAAAAATTTTTGCGTCCGATCTCACGAAAAGAAGCGTACGCAGCGGACATTGTATATGGCACGAACCACGAGTTCGGATTTGACTATCTCCGGGACAACTTGGCGCTCCGTTTGGAAGACAAGGTCCAGCGGGGATTCCCGTACGTCATCATCGACGAAATCGACAGCATCTTGATCGACGAAGCGCGGACGCCTCTCATTATTGCCGGCCCCGACCAAGAATCGAGCGAGTATTACAAGGTATTCGCCCGCATTGTCGGAAATTTGAACCAAGAAGAGGATTACGCGGTCGACGAAAAACTCAAAACCGTTTCCATCACCGAAGCCGGTATCGAGAAAGTTGAAAAGCTTTCCAACGTTCAAAACATCTATGCCCCGGAAAATCTCCGGCTCGTCCACTTCCTCCAAGAAAGTTTGAAGGCAAAGGCCCTCTTCAAGCGCGACAAAGATTACATCGTAAAAAACGGCGAAGTCATCATCGTCGACGAATTCACCGGCCGGATGCTTTTGGGACGCAGATACTCCGGCGGGCTTCACCAAGCCATCGAAGCGAAAGAAGGGGTGAATGTCCGGCAAGAAGACCGAACATACGCTCAAATCACCATTCAAAATTATTTCCGCCTATACACCAAAGTCAGCGGCATGACTGGCACTGCACAAACTTCGGCGGAGGAGTTCCACAAGGTATACAAGCTCGACGTCGTCACAATCCCGACGAATCGCCTCATGATCAGAAAAGATTCTCCGGATGCCATTTACAAAACCAAAACAGCAAAATATGAAGCGACGGTCAAAACCATCAAAGAAGAGCGGGAAAGGGGGAGGCCAATCCTCGTCGGTACGACCTCTATCGAAAACAATGAGATTATTTCCTCGTATCTTTCGCGGGCAGGCATTCCTCATGAAGTTTTAAACGCCAAGAATCACGAGCGTGAAGGCGAAATCATCGCTCAAGCAGGGCGTGCCGGAACTGTCACAGTCGCAACCAACATGGCCGGACGTGGCGTCGATATCATCCTCGGCGGCAACCCACCGGACGAAAAGGAAGCCGAAAAAATCAAAACGGCGGGCGGACTTTTCGTTATCGGCACAGAACGGCATGAAGCGAGACGGGTTGATAACCAGCTCAGAGGCCGCGCCGGCAGGCAGGGCGATCCCGGTTCCACGCAATTCTTCCTTTCCCTCGAAGATGATCTCATGCGCATCTTCGGCGGCGATCGCATCAAACGACTCATGGAAACCCTGAACTACCCCGAAGACATGCCCATTCAATCGAAAACCGTCGTGAAAGCGATCAACCAAGCCCAAGTCAAAGTCGAGGGGGCGAATTTCGATATCCGGAAGCATCTCCTGGACTTCGACGACGTCTTAAATAAACAGCGGAGCGCCATCTACGGGAGAAGGGTAAAGATCCTCGGGGCCGGCGAAAAGAACGAGATCATGCCGATCGTGAAAGAGATGGTGGAAAATTTCACAGCGAACACTGTGCAATCGCTCAAAACTCAAATCGACCAAAAGCCGGAAGAACGCGAGCAAATCGAAAGGCAGATTGAAGACCTCGAATCGAAGCCTGCGACGATACCGAACACCGTCGATCAAATGAAATCGACGGTCATAGCCCAACAAATCGTAAGGATTATGGACACGCTGTGGGTCGACCACCTCGAACAACTCGATAGCCTCCGAGAATCGGTGAATATCAGGGCGTATGGCCAGCATGATCCGCTGGTCGAATACCGCCGCGAAGCGCACATTTTGTACCTACAGCTCCAGGCCGCCGTGGAATCTCTTGTTTACAGTGTCATTTTTCAAATCCTCGCAATGGATTTCACAAAGACCGCAACGACGGCTGCCCCAATAAAGCGGGAAACGCCCCCGCCGGAGTACAAAAACATCGGCAGGAACGACCCTTGCTGGTGCGGCAGCGGCTTGAAATACAA
>JAJYWR010000015.1 GCA_021791395.1 bacterium | reverse complement strand
CTTGTCCAACCTCTACGTAGCGGCTGGCAGTTGGCAGTCAACGCCGATTAATCCGCAGACGAGTAACGGCATTCCGGTGACCCTGACCTTAGCGACGAGCAGCTCCCAAACGGTGAATGTCTACGCTGATGTCGGATCACTCGGGACGGTGGCAAACACCAATAGTCCGAGTGCTTCGGTAGCGACAACGACATCGCCGACGACGAGTGTAGCCGCGACCGGAACGGTGACGGTTGCAGGTACGATCGTTAATTCAACGACCACCGCAATCACAATTAACGGTTATCCTTCGAATTACACAACCGCTGCATCTGGCGATACGACTTCTTCGGTTGCGACGGCGTTAGCGAATGCTATAAACGCTAACACGAACGTCAATGGCACCGTTTCCGCTTCTGCGAGCGGCGGCGTGGTGACTATCACCGCGAAAGTTGCTGGCTCGGCTGGTAATAATGTAACCTTGGCGGCAACAACTGTTGGTACCATGACACTGACCGCTTCCGGCTCTACCCTTGCCGGTGGAAGTAACGGTGCTACTCAGGTGAACACGGTAACCATCGGTTCGGATGTTGTCACGGGTAATACCTTTACGGTCACCATTAGTGGCACGGCGTATACGCATACGACGTCAAGCGGTTCCCCGAGCAGCAGCACCGTCGCTACTGCCTTGGCAACGGCGATGAGCGGTTCCTCGGTAGTTACCGCTGCTGCGACTAACGGCGTCCTGACGCTTACTGCGAAAACTGCTGGTACCGCCGGTGCCTTTACGGTTGCGGCCTCAGCGGCTCAAGGCTCTCATGGCTTGAACAACAGTACGATTCAGACGACCTTGGCGGTGACGGCGAATGGCCAAATCAGCAATACCTCGGCGAGTGTGGCCGCGGTGACGGGCCAGACGCTGACCTTGGGAACTGGTTCGTTGGGAACGCCGACGTTTGTCCAGAGCGCCTCACCAGCGACTCAGTACCAGACAGGTGGTCTCACGAATGCTCCAGTCGCTACCTATAACTTTGTTTCCTCGATTGGCACGTCCAATATCCAGGAAATGAGGTTCACGGTTGCGGCGAGCACTTCGACACCGGTCACGAGCATTACCGTCGGTGGAGTAACTGCCCCGGTGGTAAGTGGCGCCGCCGACGTGTCGGGATTGAATATTGCTGTCCCGATGAGCTACGCCGGTCAAAACGTCTCGGTCACCGCGAACTATGCTTCCGTCGGTTTGGGAGGTATTCCTTCCGGCGCGACATCCACGGTGAGCTTGACGTATGTGAAGTACCAGAACGGCAACACGACGGCTACCCTTTCGCCCAGCGTCTCCGCGAATTCGATGATGCTGGTGGCTGGCTACCCGACCGTTGCAGTGGTTCAACCCACGGCAGTGTTCTCGAATGCCAACCAGAACGAATTGGTTGATGTCACGTTCGGTGCTTCGGGCAATACGATTGCTGTAGGAACGACGACCTTCGTGGTTGCTTCCAACAACATTGGCAATGTCTCATTGAGCGGTGCCAATCTGTATCAGGGCAACACAGTGCTTAGCGGTTCTTCCTGTTCGCTGACGAACAACACGACGACCGCGGTCACGGTGACCTGCACGTTGCCGAGTGGTTACAATATAACCCCTGGCACAACTCAGACGCTTGCCTTGAAAGCGACCGTGAGTGGCGCATCAGTTCCTTCGAGCGGCACGTATGGTGTGGTAACCTCGCTCGCTGCTCCGAGCACGTTCTCGTGGTCCGATGTTAATGGTAATGGCGGTCCGTACGCGAGTACGAACACCACGTACCTCCAGAACTATCCGACCAACGGAATGTCGGTGCACAACTAATCTGATCTGAGTTTTGAGGTAGCGTATAACCTTAACCAAGACCGCCCTTCGGGGCGGTTTTGGTTTTTGCCCCCCGAGCACCCTTGGCGCTCGGGGGGCATGCTGTTACAATGAGTTTGTGCTCATCAAGGATAAATTGAAAAAAGAAATTGTAGAGCAACCTTTTTCCAAGGCGGCCGTCGATGTGTTTCGGGGAACAGTCTCTGTCGGTGGAGAATTCCACGTTGATTGTGCGGAAGAGCTTGTCAAAAATGGATCGTTATCTAAGGACATCTGGGGTATCAATATCTATCCCGATGGCCACATTGATTTTATTTCCTTGATAAATATTCGCCCGGCACAGGGTAATAGAGGGATGGATATTGCCGACGAGAGTATTCGTCGCGCAATCACAGAAATTGTTGGGAATTTAGTCATTTAGCCATTGATTAGAAATTAGAAATTTTCGTACTATGTCCCTTGAGCGCTGGCAAAATTTTTCCAAAGACGAACAGTTGAAACATATCGCCTCCGAAGTGAAGCGTGCTTCGTTGTACGAGAAAGAGAATCCAGAACTTAAGAATGAAATACTGGAGCGTGGCTTGAGTTTCATAGATCTGTCCCTGGAAGACGGTAAATGGAAAGATAATGTGAGATTGTTGTATCTTCTGCGAAATCTCCTCGCCGAATCTTATGTCGGCAAGCGTGTAGGCCTGGAGAGTATCTACGCCCTGTTTTAGGACTGTTTACTAGTTACTGGTTACTTGTTATTATTAATTCAATTGAAAATTAGTCACTTGGTCATTGATTGAAAATTGTAAATTGGTAATTGAAAATTAATTTCCCATGTCCACTTCTGTAAAGTTTTCCCGCTTCTTCCTTTTTCTGGCACCCTTCGCCGTTTTTATTGTTTCTCCCGCGACACTCTTCCCGTTCATTGTCGGGAAGTACGCGTTTTTCAGGCTGTGCGTCGATCTTGCGCTCATCTTTTTTGTTTGGGCGTGGGCGAGCGGCAAAATTCAAGTTCACTGGAAGCAGCTCAAAAAACCGCTCGCGATCGGTGTTGCGATCTGGGTTGCTGTGTTTCTTATTGCTTCGATCTTCGCGTACGATCCGTGGGCCGCATTTTGGGGGAATTTTGAAAGGGGAGAAGGCGGCGTTCAATTGCTTCACCTCTTCATTTTCTTTTTCTTGCTTACGGTCCTTTTGAGGAACAAAGAGGATTGGAAGAAGATGCTGAAGTTTATGCTCGGCGCCGCGGCAACGGTCGTCGTGTACGGCCTCCTTGCCGGCACTGCCGGCTTCATCGGTCCGAGTTTTGCGTTAAGCACCAGATTCCAAGGGAGTTTGGGCAACCCCGACTATACCGGCCAATTCATGATCTTTGCCGTTTTCTTTTCGCTCTATTTAATGCTGAACGCCAGTCCTGGTTCCTCAAATACTAAATACTCGATACTAAATACTCGTTCCCGGTATGGATTTCTTGCCATACTTTTCTTCGTTGTTTTCATTTTATCCGAAACGCGCGGAGCGTTCCTCGGTTTTGCCGCCGGCGCCGCGATGGTGTTGGTCTATCTCGCCTTTACGTGGCCGAAGAAAAGGACCAAGGCGGTTTTTATCGGCGTCCTTGCTCTCTTAGTCATCGGCTTGGGAGTGTTTATTGATTTTCGGCATTCGTCATTCATCAAGAATTTGCCGGTTGTTGGCCGGTTTGCGGACATTTCGGTTCAATCGGGGGCGGCCCGCATTTGGACATGGGGGAGCGCCTTAAAGGGGATCGAGGCCCGACCTTTGTTGGGTTGGGGTCCGGAGAATTTCAGCGTCCTCTTTGATAAATATTTTGACACGCGACACTTTGATCCGACGAATCCAAGCTCTCAAACGTGGTTCGACCGGGCACACAGCGTATTTTTCGATTACGGTTCGGAGACTGGTCTTCTTGGTCTCGCCGCGTATCTCGGTATGTTCGTTTTATACTACGTCCAGTTTTTCAAGAAAAAAGAGGGGGGCGGCAATCTTGTCACCCGAGCTCTCTTCTTTGCTATGCCTATTGCGTACCTCGTGACCGGTGCGACACTCTTTGACGTTCTTCCGATGTATATCAGCCTCTTTGTTTTCCTCGGGCTCTCGAACCACGAGCTTGGCATCAATCATCATGAACACCAAAGTTAAACAATCAATAGCACTAGGTGTAACCATTGTAGCCCTCGCTCTTGTGTACTTGAGCGCTTACTTGCCCTACGTGAAATCCACGCTTTACATCAATGCCCTTCAGAAGGCGCAGCAGGCAACGACGCTTCAGGATTATCTTGCGCCCTTCCAAACCGCATTTGATTTTTGGTCGCCCGTCGGCCAACCGGAAGAATTGCGGTTCTTTGGGAATGATATTTTGAGCTTGCTCACAAATCAAAAACAGCAACTCCCGCAAGACGTTGCGATGGCGCTCGTGAACTATGCGGTTGGTGAATTAAATTCGAATCCTCCGGGTGCGAGAGGTTTAAATTATACCCAGTCGATTTTGATTGAAGCCTCGATCCTTTCTGCTTACGGCCAGGAATACAAGCAGGCGGGTGCGCTTCAGAAAGCGGAAGAATTGTATAAAGAAGGGCTGCAGTTGAGCCCGAACCGGCCGCAATTCCTCTATGGCTTGTTCTCGCTCTACCTTGCGGAAGGAAATGCCGCTGCCGCAAAGCCGATCGGCGAAGAGATCTTGAAATACTGGCCGAACGATCCGAACGTTCCGGGTATCATGGCCCAGCTCTCTGCGGCGAAATAGTTCAGGGGTCTAGTTTTTACCGCGGCGGATCTTTTCTATGATCTTTGTCGTCGATCTTCCCTTTTGAACGGGGAAGAGAACTATTTTCCCGCCGCCTGCTTCCACGGTATCTTTTTCGATGATTTGATCTAAGCTCCGGTCACTTCCTTTTACGTGGATATGCGGTTTAAGAACGGAGAGCCATGGCTTCGGCGTTTTGGTTCTGAAAATAAATGCCGCGTCGACGGCTCCCAATGCCGCAATGACTTCGGCTCGCTCCCGTTCCGGCACGATGGGGCGCTCCTTCCCCTTGAGTGCGTGAACCGACGCATCGGAGTTTATGCCGACGACAAGGATGTCTCCCATGGCTTTTGCTGCTTGAAGAGATCGTATGTGGCCCACGTGGATGATATCGAAACATCCGTTCGTCGTGACGATCCTTTTACCCTTCTTCTTTTCTTTTTTGACGAATGCCGCGACATCGGCGAAATTTTTCAGCTTGTCGTTTTTCTTTGGCATGGTACTATAATCCTATCTTTTTAGTTGACATGCAAGAAGTTAAATCAACCATAGATTCTCTCCTCGAAGAGCACGAAGAAACCCTCAAGGGGCTTTGGGATAAAACGCCTGACATTGCAAGGTTGCGGGATGTTTTAGTTGATCTTGTGAAGCGGGACGGATTACTGATGCTTTGCGGCAACGGCGGTTCTGCCGCGGACGCGATCCACTGGGCGGCGGAATGGCGCGCTCGCTTCAAACACGATCGCCGGGCACTTCGGGCGGAAGCTCTGACGACGGATGTTTCGACCATGACCGCCATCGGCAATGACTTTGGTTTCGAAAAATTGTTTTCCCGCCAGATCGAAGCGGTCGGCCGCAAGGGCGATGTTCTTATTGTGATCTCGACGAGCGGCAATTCCCCGAACATCGTTCGGGCCGTCGAAGTTGCAAAGGAGCTCGGTATTCTGACCGTCGGATTCGGGGGGAAGGGAGGAGGGGAAATGGGAAAGCTCGTCGACATCCCCTACGTTATCGATTCATCCGTTACAGCCCGCATTCAGGAGATGCACGAACTGACGATGCATGTCCTGTGCGAGCTGGTGGATCAATGGCTTGAAGATGGGGAATAGAGCGGTTTTTCTCGATCGCGATAATACGGTAATTAAAGATGACGGCTACTTTCATGACCCTCAGGGTATCGTTTTTATGCCGCGGGCCGTTGAGGGTCTTCTCGAGCTTCAGCGCGCCGGCTTCCTTCTCTTTATTGTGACCAATCAATCGGGGATCGGCAGGGGTTATTTTCTGGAGTCCGATACGATCGCTGTGCACGAAAGGATCGTGGAGCTTCTCCGGCATGAAGGCGTCCGGCTCGAGAAGATATATTATTGCCCTCACGCTCCGGAAGAACGGTGTCTCTGCCGAAAACCGAAGCCAAATCTTATTTTAAAAGCCGCCCGGGAGTTTGAGATCGACCTTGCAAGATCTTTCTTTATCGGCGACCACGAAAAGGATATCGAAGCCGGCAGGGCGGCCGGCCTCGTCAATGTTTTTGTCGGATCTTCGAAAGTTCCGGCGGCCGCCGAGATTTCGGCGGCCGATGTTTTTGAAGCGGCCAGGCTCGTTATTTCCTATCAAAAGGAGAGGAAGCCACTCTCGTAATAGTCGGCGATGCCTTTCTGGACGTCGTATTTCGGCACAAAGCCGATTTTTTCCTTTGCCTTACTCATGTCACACTGGGTGAAATTTTGGTATCTCGCCGCATAGGGATTCTCGATGTATTCCGGAGCGCGATCCAAGCCCATGGTTTTGTTGAGGATCGCAATGATCTCATTGAACGATGTTGCTTCGCCTGCTCCGCAGTTCACGACCGAACTTTCTTTAGCTTCGAGCGCAAGGAGGTTCGCCTCGACGACATCTTTCATGTAGATATAATCACGTTTTTGTTCTCCATATTTGAAGATGCGCGGGTTGCCCTTCGCCATTTGTTTTGCGAGCTGATAGATCATACTTGCCCGCGCTCCCTTGTGCGATTCGCGGGGTCCGTAGACATTGCAATAACGGAGGCCCACCACGGTGATTTCCGGATGAACTGCAGCAAACGCCATGGCTTTTTCGTCGAGGACTTTTTTTGAGAGTCCGTAAGGGTTCAGGGGTTCAAGTCCTTTGTCTTCGACATACGGTGCCGGCGTCGCGCCGTAAACGGCGGTTGAGGACGCGTAGACGATCCTTTTGCATCCGTGTGCTGCTGCGTACTCGAAGAGGGCGAGGGAAGCGTCGACGTTCGCCCGCATCATTTCGCGTTCGTCGAGCGAGGTTGTGTCGTTGATAGCCGCTTCGTGGATGACCGCGTCGACGTTGCCGACGGCATCCCAGTCGATGCCGATAAGATCCGGCTGGAGATATTTTCCCTTAAATCCGGGCAGTTTTTGCTCGGCATCACTGCCAGTTATAAGGACCTCGTGCCCGAGCTCCATGAGCTTGAGGGAGATATTTGATCCGACAAATCCGGTTCCGCCGGTGACGAGTATTCTCATTTTCTCGGTTTTTTGATGACGGTGACGCCGCGGCTTTGGACGACCTGCGTTGCACAGGTATTGGCGAATTGAATGGCGTCCGCGATATTTCCGGTTTCAATGTAGCGGACGACGAGTCCCGCAAAAAAGCTGTCGCCGGCACCCGAGGAATCTTTCACCTCGATCTTTTCCGTGGGGTAGTGCGTTCCGTTGAATTCCGCGCCGCGTTCTCCGAGCGTCACGATGATTTTCTTTTTGAGACTGTTTGAGATGGGGAGTGAATTTTGATACTCCTTTTCGTTGATCTTGATGTACGCGCATCGGTTGAGAAAACTGCCGACGGGCTTTTTAGTATCCACGAAAACGGACGGATGGTGTTCGCAGATGTATCGAATGTCGCTTTCCGCCAAAAAACCTTTGTTGTAATCGGAGACGGCAATAAGGTCGTATTTTTTGAGGCGGAGTTTCCGGACGTCGATGTGCCTCACGGGATGTTTGGAATCGACGCGGAGAAATGCATGATTCGTTTTATCATGCATAAAACGCGTTTTCGTGATGCTTTGCCAATTCGTATTCGTTGCGATGTCGCACGCAGGGTAGAGCGCCTTCACGTTCCGCTCGAGATTTTTCGCCATGCCCGGATTCTCTGTTTGTTTGACAACCTGGAGAACCGGCACTGGGATGTCCGGCGCGAGCCGGCTTGTGTCGCAGTAGACGAAAACGTCCTTGCAGCTTTCACCGACGATGAGAATTCTTTTTTTATTCATGGAATGATGATCGGCGGAGCGAGGTGCAGCTCTTCGAATGATAACGGATGGATGATGGCTGGTTGCCGCATCGCCTTGAGAATGGCGTTCGCAATATCGACTTTGGTCGGATAATAAAGCTCCGTCAGCGCGGTCGAAGTGGGGCAGGGAACGCTCGGGCACGAGAGGGACGCGGGAGGCTCTTTGAGAGATACTCCGTGCTGGGCTACCTTGGCGATGATTTCCGATCCAATGCTGAACGCGCTGTTCGTCGTGTCGACACAAACAAGCCGTTTGGTTTTTTTGACCGACGCAAGAATGGTTTCGTAATCGATTGGGTTGATGGAAACGAGGTCGATGAGTTCGGCGCTTGCCTTTCCTTTGACGAGTTCCATCGCTTCGAGTGCCGAAATAAATCCATCCCCGTAGGCAACGACAGTTACGTCGTCGCCTTTTTGTGCGACAACCGCTTGATTAAGCGGCACTTCATATAACTCGGTCGGGACATCCTGCTTCAAGGAAAAAAGCCACCGCGGTTCGAGAATGACGACAGGGTTTTTGTCTCGAAGAGCGGAGACGAGAAGTCCTTTCGCCATGCGAGGTGTCGATGGAATGACCGCCTTGAGGCCGAGTGCATTCCCGAAGAGGGCATAAGGGGATTGAGTGTGTTGAGGGCCGTTGCCCCATTGTCTCCCAACGTTGATGCGAAAAACGATTGGGACGCTGTTGTTCCCGCCGAACATGTAGTTCCATTTAGCTGCCTGGGTAAATATTTGATCGGCGGCGAAGAGACTGAATTCCACTCTGCCGTGGTGGACGATCGGTTTCAATCCGTTGATCGCCGCGCCGACGGCCATTCCCGTAAAGCTGCCTTCCGAGACCGGCACATCGAAGACGCGTTCCGGATATTTTTCCTTCAATCCTCCCGTCGTGCCGTCAGCCCCGTTTTTATATGAAACGCCGAGCCCGACGACAAAAATGCGGCCGTCAGTTTCCATCATTTGATCCGTCGCTTCGCGGATCGCTTCCGTGTATTTAATGATCCTAGGAGGCATAGAGATCGGTATAAAGGCTTTCTTTTTTGGGGTAATCGGACGACAAGGCGAATTCGATGCTATCCGCGACGGTTTTTTTCACTTCTTCCTCGATGGATGATACCGCTTCCTCGGAAACACCGCTTTCCAAAAGCTTTCTCCTCATCCTTTTTACGGAATCCCTTTCCTCTCTTTTTTCAGGTGTATCTTCCTCTCGGTACCCCTCCTCGAAGATCGGTGCGCTATGCGCCATGTGTCGGTAAGTAATGCACTCTAAGACCGCTGGTTTTCCCGCCCGCACTTCCTGAAGGAGTTTCTTCGCTTTATTGAAAACGTCGTCGTAATCATTGCCGTCGGCTTTGACGTAGTTCGCTCCGAAGCCGGTTACAATCTTCTGTATGTCGTAGTTTTCCGACCGTCTGTCTTTGATCTTGGAATTGACGGCAAAAAGATTGTTTTCGACGACCAAGAGGAGCGGCAGTTTAAAAAGCGCCGATAGGTTCAATGTTTCGTAGACGACCCCTTCTTCGAATGCCCCGTCGCCCAGAAAGGCGGCTGTGATGTCATGCTTTTTGTTGTATTTTTGTTCGAAGGCGGTTCCACAGGCGAGGGGAACGACACTCCCGAGGATTGGAGTCGATCCGACGAAGTTTACCGATTTGTCTATCATATGCATCGAGCCGCCTTTACCGTGCGAAGATCCGTTTTCTTTACCGAGAAGCTCACAGATCATTTTTTTCAAATCTCCGCCTTTTGCCAGATAGTGTCCGTGGGAACGGTGATTGCCCAAAACTTTGTCGTTCTTTTCCAAGGCATCACAGACGCCGACCGCGACCGCTTCCTGTCCGATGTAAAAATGAACAAAACTCATGATTTTGTTCTTTATATAAAGGGCGGCGATTTCCTGTTCCGCCGTCCGTATCAGAAACATCTTTTTATAAGCTGATAGCAAGGAGGACATATCAGATGCCTTTATGGTATTCGGTTTTCATTTGTTTTTCAACTTTCCTGCCGTTCGATTTTTGGTTCTCTGTATGCTGATTTCTCTTATAAAAAAGCTGTTTGTTGAACAAATACTCGCGATGAATTCGGCGAGTTCCCGCGGATTGATAAGTTCGTTTTTGTCCCACCTTCCGGAAGACATGCCGGTTGCAAGTGCCCCCGAGTAAATGTCGATCATTCTAACCCCCTGTTTTAGCCAAATTTCTTTCACTGATTCGGAAAAACCGCGCAGTCCGAATTTTGATGCTGCATAGACGGCCTCATGGGCACTGCCTCTCAAGCCGGCGCTGGAGTTGATGTTGATAATGACCCCTCCCCCTCGTTTCGCAAAGTACGAAAACGCTTCACGGGATAACGCGATCGCCGAAGAAGTGTTGACCGATATGATCTCGCCTATGTTCTTTGCGTTGCCGAGTGCTCCTTTTTTAAGTTCCGGATTGACACCGGCGTTATTGATGAGTACGTTAACGTCGTATTTGCGGAGCGTTGACTGCGCGATATTCAGGCCCTTTTTGGTTTGCAAGTCGGCAACTACCGAAACGCAACGCACGCCCTTTTTTGAGATTTTGTCTTTTACCCCTTGGAGTCTTTTTTTGTTTCTCCCGTGGAGCACGACGCTATATCCTCTGGCCGCAAAAGCTTCCGCTAAATGCGCTCCGAATCCTGAAGATGATCCTGTTATGAGAACGGTTTTTTTCATAAAGATTGTCTCGAGCTATATCCGTGATAATACCTCCTTTACATCCATTTTAAAAGAGAGTAGTTCAAGTCTTTATTAATGATGTATTCTTGAACAGCTTCTAGGGTTGATATAGAATGAGTTGAATGAAAGCAGCTATCTTGGAAAAAATAAACGAACCGCTTACCATCGCCGAAGTCGAAATCGGTGAACCTTCGTTCGGGCAGGTTCTCGTGAAAATTTTAGTGAGCGGCATTTGCGGTTCGCAACTCCAGGAGATCGGGGGATATAAAGGAAACGGCGCGTATGTTCCGCATCTTCTCGGGCATGAGGGAGCCGGCATCGTGCAAAAGATCGGCCCCGGCGTTACGAAGGTGAAGGAGGGCGATAAAGTGGTGATGCATTGGCGGAAAGGCGACGGCATTGAGTCGGATTTCCCGGTGTATACATTCAAGGGGAAACCGATGCGGAGTGGGAAGGTTACAACGTTCAGCGAATATTCCATCGTTTCAGAAAATCGGGTGACGCCGGTCCCGCAGGATACACCAAACGAACTTTGCGCGCTTCTCGGATGCAGCCTTTCGACGGCTCTCGGGACGGTCAATCTCGAGGCGGATTTGAAACTCGGTGAGAGCTTGATGGTTGTCGGCGTGGGCGGTCTTGGCATCAATTTGATCAAGGCTGGCAGATTAGTGGGCGCTTATCCCATCATCGCCGTCGATATTTACGAAAATAAAAGGGAATTGGCGCAGCAGATGGGCGCCCAGTTTTTTGTCGATGCTTCGAAGGGGAAGATTGGAGAAGTGATCGAAAAAAATCTTGGTATGAAGGATGTCGATGTTATCGTCGACACGACCGGCAATCCCGTGAGCCTCAAGGAGACTATCCAACTCTTGAGCGGCACCGGAAGATTCATTATGGTCGGCCAGCCGAAGCCGGGCGAGACGGTTGAACTCACGAACGCGAATCATTTCTTCGGAGGGAGCGGGAAAACGCTCAAGGCGACACAGGGCGGGAGATTTACTCCTTCGATTGAGATCCCGCGGTACGTGCGCTTGTATCGGGGCGGTGTCTTAAATATCGACGGCATCGTTTCACATCGAGTAAAACTCGACCAAATCAACGAGGCAGTTGATCTGGTACGCAAAGGACAAGCGGGGAGGATCATGATAGAGATGGAGTGATGGTTAAGAGAGACTTATTTTTGTATCATTGTCAATGTCCCCAAATTTAAGACACTTTCTCTAAGAGTTTCCGGTACCGTTCCACGAAGAGGAGCGGTGGCATCTTGAGGACGGAATGGATCCTCGTATGGTTGTACTCCCAGACCAGGCGGTATATCTCGTAGACCAGTTCTCCCAAGGTCTTGAACCTCTCCGGATCACCGAGATCAACCTTGAACTGGGAATAGAAGGATTCCTGGTACCCGTTTTCCCAGTGGGAAGCTTTGGCGCTCCTCGATATTCGGATGCTCAAATCATCCAAAGCTCGCGTGAATACTCTCGATCCGTACTCCCTCCCGTTGTCCGAGTGGAATATGGCTGGTCTCGGATGGTTTGTGAGGGACGAGAAGAGGGCCTGGAGCACCAAGGAGGCATCGTGGCGCATCGTGACCGCGAGGCCCACCACAACTTTCCCAAAAACATCCATGACCGTCGCCATATACAGGAATTTCCCGAAATACGGGATATACGTGAAATCCGCCACCCAGACATCGTCCAAGCCTTGAGGGATGTGACTCTTCAGGAGATTAGGGTACGATCGCCGGTCCATGCCGTATTTCCTCGGTTTCCTGCCTCTCCTCCGGTATGCCTTGATCCCGAAGAGACGCATGACCCGCCTCACGCGTTTCCGGTTCATACCCAAGGCCAAGGCGATCCTCGGAGAACCGTATCCAGGATGATCCGCGAGTACTGCCTCGATACGGTTCTTCGATGTCCAGTCTTTGGGGAGCTTCTTGGATATGTAATACAAGCTGGCCCGGGAAATGCCAAGCCGCCTCGCAAGAGCGGCCTTGGTTTCCTTGGTTCTCCTGATCAACTCTTTTTTTGGGTGCGGGATTTCTCGAGGGTGAGCTCTCCCACGAGGGCCAAGAGTTCCTCGTTCTGGCGCTTCAGGCGGACCAGTTCACCGAGGGTGGGCAGGCCTTTGACGCCTTTCCCGAGCCAGCCGTATATCGTCCCTTCAGAGACCCCGTGCTCCTTGGCCGCCTGGGCAACCGGGATCCCTTCGTCCTTCACCCGCTTCAATATCTGCTCCCGGAGGTCGGGAGCGATCCTGTGTATTTTCCCCATATGTTCATGGTATCAGACACGTCGACCTTTGTGTCTAATATATGGGGACAAGACCACATGTTGCATTAGAAAAAACCGGGAATAGTTTTGTTCTCGGGGTTATGGTATGATTTGCCATTATGGAGATGGGAAGAGAAGATATACTGAGTTACATTGATTCTAAGGTGAATCAAAGACAATTGGAAACGTTCTGTAAGCATGAAGGGAGTGGAATTTTAGATAAGGCGTTCCGGTTTATCTCTGCTGCCCCAAGGGATTATATTCCTATCCTTATTACTAAGTTTTTTAAGCCTCTAAAGGGGTTTTTACCTTCCAGGCCCGACATCCCCCTTTTTGTAGAGCCGGAAGTATGGGATGAACTCGCAAGCCCTCCTCACGAAGTAAGACTTGCCCGGTTTTTTTTAAAAAACCTCAAGGAGGCCGATATCTTTTATGACATCGGAGCAAATTATGGGGTGTACACACGCCTCGCCTCAAAAATTTGCAAGGAAGTTCATTCTTTTGAACCCCTTCCCTCTGCCTTCTCATCGCTTGAGGAAAATATGAAAGGGGTAAGAGGTATTTTTTTGAACGAAATAGCATTGGGCGAAAAACTGGGGGAGTCAACTGTCTATGTGAATAAAGTGGATTCTGGTTCTAGCACTATGCTCCAAGAAAGGAAGGGTTTCGACCCAGAAAATTTTCAAGAAGAAATCAAGGTCAAGGTTGGAACCCTTGACGGGTACATTACTTCCCATTCGAAGCCAACCGTGGTTAAGATGGATGTTGAGGGGGCTGAGAGTCTTGTCATTTCAGGAGGGATGAAATTTTTTCGAGAAAATTCGCCGGTTATCGCAATGGAGGTTTGGGGAGGTAAATGGAAGCACTTCCCTCTAAGAGCCGTCTCGTTGTTTCTAGATCTAGGCTACGAGATATTTGCGATAGATGCAGATGGAAGTATTAAAAAGACCAACGAGAAATTCATTAGATCTTTGGGGGTAATAGATAACTTTATTTTTAAGAGGAAAGAGTATTCTCGTGATGAATGAAAAAGGGGGTCTTGTTCACTATGTGGAGTCAAGGGCTCAAAGTAATACGCGAGAAGGGGAAACAATTAAGTTATTCTTTTTTCTTTTTTCTTAAGGTTGTTTTTTTTGACAGGCTCTTTACTGAACTTGTTAATCTTTGTGTCCCCATGGATAGGGAAAGTAGCAATGTGCTCATTATTATTGGAGGAGGAATGGGTGATGCTGTTGTAGCTTCGAGTGTGTTAAAGCACTACCGCGAATATTTTCATGATAGGAAATTATATCTGCTTTCTAATGTTCAAAATCATGCCCTTGATATTCTGGAAAACCAGTTCTCTGATGAGACAATAGAAGTGAGTTTTTATAAGTTTAAAAAAGATCCTATCTATGCGTGGAGAATGATAAAAAAATTGAGGAGAATAGGGTTTGGGACGGTTGTGTACAACATCACTCTTGGGTTACCTCGTCTTTCGCCACTTTTTTACGCGCTGGACGCAAGGGAGATTTATGCTTATGAAGGTGAGCCGTTCCATACTGGTGAAAGTAAAAGCAATAACTTTTATGTTTGGTTTGATAATAATATTATTTTTCCGCTGGTAAGAAAATATTTTGGGAAGATAGTGCCCAGCGTCACCGCGAATACGAGAAACAGTTTCCTCATTTCTGTCATAAGACACGAGTATGCTCTTCTATGCGCCGTAACAAAGCAATCGTTCAATGATATGCAAACATTCGTGCCGGTTGCTAATGAAGCCAAGATATTACCAGAAATAGCGAAAGTTTCTCAAGGTAACTTCTTTTTAGTTGCTCCCGGGGCTGGTGTTTCATATAGGCGTTGGCCGATTGAGAGATTTGCTTTCGTTTGCAATAAGATCGTCGAAGAGAATAGTGAATTGATACCAGTCATTGTAGGGGGGAAGGATGAAATCGAGTTGGGGAGAGAATTATCAAAGTTAGTTTCCCCCTCAATTGATCTGTCTGGTAAAACCGACATCAATGCCCTGAAATTTGTTATAGCGAGGAGTAAATTTTTATTTTGTAACGACACTGGTTTTGTGCACCTCGCTATAGCAATGAAAAAGCCGACTATTTGCTTGTCTTACTGGTGGGAGGGGAAATACACTGAATATGGCCATCTTGATATCAATAGATGGGTTTATAATAAAGAACCGATGATTCACTATGACCAAAATTGGAAATACGGTGTTGGTACAACTATGTTTAATCGTGTAAAATCGATCTCCACTGAAAAGGTTGTTACTGAGATTAAATCTCTGATAAATTATTTGAAAAAAAATGGGGAAAATGCTCCCATCGAACCATTTTCTTTTTAAGCAATTATTGCGAAAGTTATTGGTTAAATACAATGAACGGGATCAGGCAAAAATTAAGGAGACCATTGGAGGGTTTTGTTTTATTTTTTGGTAGAGATTTTTATGGGAGATTGGTAACTCGTCACTGGATTAAAAGATTAAAAAGTGGCAGCTCTTATGAGCCGGAAGTAGATGCTCTGTCAAGATTGGTGAAGGGGGGCGACACGTGCTTTGATGTTGGGGGAAATGTCGGTCAATATGCCATCGCATTGTCGAAGTTGGTTGGTGAGAGCGGTGCGGTTTTTGTTTTTGAGGCATCTGCCTTTACGGGCAAGATCTTAAAAAGGATACTCACCAAGTTTCAATTGAAAAACGTTGTTGCGGAAAATGTTGCGGTTGGTGATAGAGATGGAGTCGTTCAATTTGTTACCCTTGCCAGACAGGATTCGCCGGCGCCCGATTTCCCAGCTTCCCATATAGAGGGAGTTACTGAAAGTGCTCGCAGTAACGAAAAGGAAATGGTTCAGATGATTACGATGGACGGATATATTAAGGAAAGAAAAATAGGGAAGCTTTCTTTTATCAAGTGTGATGTGGAGGGGGCTGAATTGATGGTCTTCAGGGGCGGCACGCAAACATTGAGGAGGTTTAGGCCAACGATATTATGTGAGGTTGATGCGAAGTGGGAAGAACGCTATGGTTACAGCCCCACTGAATTTATCAAGTTTTTGGAGGGCTTTGGGTATGTGATGTTCATATACGATCCGCTGTCCAAGGTGCTTGAAAAGGTGATTGATGGAGCGGGGAAAGGAACGAGTAATTATTTCTTTATACACAAAGATAATGTTGCGTCGATTTTATGATTCTCCATAAATATCAAAAACTTTTTGGGAAGTTCATTGGGAATATCGTACGGCCGCGCTACGGTTGGAAAAAGAATGTGACGAAGATCGCTAAGTTCTTTTTTCTTCTTATCGAGTTTCCCATCGAGGCGTGCGGAGACGTACTCTTTTTTTGGAAGAAATTTCGCAAAGTCGAGATTACCAATCCACGAAGGATCCTTATTGTAAAAATAGATCAATTCGGCGACGTCTTGTTTTCAACGTTCCTCTTGCCCATCATCAAAAAGAAGTACCCCGATGTTGAGATTGACTACCTCATCAATCCAAAAACAAAACCGCTTTTGGAAAAGAATCCGCATATCACCCATCTTTACTACTGGGAGAATATGTTTCTCCTTGCGCTCTTGGGGCGCGAGAAGAGTAAGAGTGGAGGCTTGAAGGAAATACGATCGAGGAATAAAGCGACAATGCAAGAATTAATTGCAAAAAACTATGATGCTGTTTTGAATACACGCGCCTATCCGCCGAGTTCCAATGTTCCATGGCGTAAAATTGGTGGCAAGCTTATAGCATTTGATATTTCGGAACAAAGCTTCTTGGCTGATTATTGGGCGCGGTATGAATTGACGGAGGAGGAGTGGGTAAATTATTTGAACTTGTTAAAGCCGTTGGGAATAAATGGTGAAGACGCAGAGTTCTCGCCGGGTTTTTTCAACCTAAGTGATACAAGCCCCGTAGGTGAGGGGAAGAAATATGTTGTTATCTCGCCAATTTCATTCGACAAGGAAAGGCAGTGGCCGAAAGAAGAATGGAAAAAGTTGATTTCCGGTCTAGTCGATCTCGGGTATCGGGTTGCTTTAACTGGCATGCCTACCCAGAAAGCGTATTTGGATGAACTCATGCCATCTCAAAATGATGGGGGTGTAATTGCTCTGAATACTCTTTCCTTGGCTGAGTTCGGAACCCTTATGAAGGACGCAGAGTTTTTTGTTGGCATAGAATCTTTTCCAGCCCATTTAGCGTTGGCTTTCAAGAAGGAAATTTTCTGCTTAGTCAACAACAATTCTTATTATTTGAAGGGTTTTTCGAAACGCAGATTGGTGATTGATGCGAGGAGCATGTTGCCGATCGTCGAGAATCTTCACTTCCTTGATCTTAAAACAGCAAGGGCCGCCGATATTTTGAGCGATCATCGCGTAAAATAAACTGGTTTGCCGGTTGTTTTTGGCATATACTTTTTCTAATGGCGAAGAAAGCTAAATTATCTCACTTTTACGGCCCGAAGAGCTTGGAGGCCGTGAAAGCATTGGTGAGGAAGGAGGGAAGGGGGGAAAAAAAGATCGTCACTACCAATGGATGTTTCGATATTTTGCACGCAGGCCATGTGAAATCGCTTACAGCAGCAAAAGCATTGGGGGACATTCTCATCGTCGGCGTTAACTCCAATGCTTCAGTCAGAGCACTCAAGGGAAGACAGCGGCCGATTGTTCCGGAGCACGATCGAGCGAAAATCTTAGCCGCCTTGAAGCCGGTTGATGCCGTTTTTATATTCCGCGAGAAAGACCCGAAAAAATGGCTCGCGAAGATCAAGCCTGATATCCATGTGAAAGGTGGAGACAGGAAAATGAGTGAAATTATAGAAAAAGATGTGGTAGAACGATATGGCGGAAGAATAGTGCTTTTGCCGCCGATTAGGGGAAGATCGACGACGAATATCATCAAAAAGATAAGAGGATGAAAAAAATTGTCGTTGCCGTGAGCGGGGGATTCGACCCGATCCACGTCGGGCATATCCGGATGTTTGAGGAAGCGCGGAAGTTCGGCGACGAGTTGGTTGTTATTTTGAACAATGATAATTGGCTCATGAAGAAGAA
>JAJYWR010000008.1 GCA_021791395.1 bacterium | reverse complement strand
CCGGTAACCTGTACCAGGGAAACCATGAACCGATGATAACCGAGGCGGAGTTTTGGAAGGCCCAGGAAATATTGGGGCGAAGAGGCATTCCACGTCCGAAGAAACGCTCCTTCGCCTTTACCGGACTTATGCGATGCGGTGAGTGCGGTTACAGCATCACCGCCGAAGAGATGGTGAACCCCTACGGCACCCATTATACGTACTACCACTGCACGAAGAAGAAGCATTACGTGAAATGTGCCCAGCCTACAATCCGCGCGGAAGAACTGGAGCGTCAAATCAAAGGGTATCTTGAAAGAATTTACATTCCAGAAAGCCTCGTTGAACTCGGATTGGACTATCTCAAGGGTGAACAAAGAGAACACCGGGAGAAGGAATCTATCCTCCGCGGCTCATTGGAAAAGGCTCACGGCGACTCGCTTCGGAGACTTGAGAACCTGAACCAGATGAGGTTACGCGAACTGATAAGCGACGAAGAATACTTAAGTGAGAAGCGGAAGCTGCTTGACGAAAAGATTCGATTGGAGGAGAGCCTGAATGCCAAGGGAAGTGGACTTAATAAAGTGCATGATCTAACCGTTAAGACATTTAAGTTCGCCCATGAAGCGTTGGAGAGGTTTGAAAGTGGTACACCGGAAATAAAAAAAGCCATCGTTCATGCGATTGGCTCCAACTTTTCGCTCAGGGACAGAAAGCTTAGTATTGATGTAGAAAAACCGTTTGAGCTTATTGAAAAAACCTTGAATGCCCTCTCCCCCGAAATTAATAGGCTACAACTTTCAAAAAACGAGATGGATATTAGTCAATCCGCACTTCCACGTCCTCAATTTCTTGTATGGTGTCGCATCGTCTAATCCGAACGTCGCGCCGGGCATTCCCCTTCCTTCCGGAGAATCATTTGCCAAAAAGAACTTCGACAGTTCGTTTCGGAAACGGGTTCTCATCACAACCGTACTGTCGGCCATGTACTGAAAGTCGGAAATGGCGAGAATGGTCGGTATATCCGTTATGATCTGCAGCTCCAAGCTCATATCCTGAATCGTTTCCGTGATGCTATCAATGACCGCAGAGGGAATCGGCTTCGTGGAATCGTATTCATTCCGATTCATACTCCGCGCTTTCATAGCATTCAAAAGTTCACGGTCACCGTGGAGCAGGTACGACTCACGGACATCCTCAAGGCGGAATGAAACAATGGGCGCCGGATACAACGGCATGCCGGGCAGGAAATCGAAGCGATGAGGCAAATGGTATGATTCCGCTGCCGAAATGATATTTTGGAGCGCACATCCGATACTCACAACCGACTGGCGCCCCCGTTTGTCGGATTCCGGCAAAACGAACCGGCCATCCAAACAAAGATCAATCACCCCTTTTGAGGGAATAATACGGAATTTCCATGGCTGAGTGTTGTGCGTGCTTGGCGCAAGGATCCCCCATCCGACGAGATGCCGCAAGAGGTCCTCAATGCCGACATTCCCTTCGAGGATCGGGATGTTCCAGGGATCATAGTTTTTCATTGTCCTTCCCCCCTTTCGGCGTTTGTTATATCGATGAAGGTCCGTTCTTTCAATTCATGCCCCAAAATGATCCGGGGAACCGCTTCGCCAGCGAGACCGGCGGCAACCATGGCAGTTGATCCGAGCTGAGGTGCACCGCCGAATTCCGGCGGAACGCCGTCGTGCATGAGGCTTTCGACAATAATTTTAAATTCAGGCATCCGGCGATAGGTATGGCCTATCAAACCGAAAGCGAATTGAAAAAAATTGCCGAGGCTCGGATTTTTCCGATATCGCTCTTCAATAGCGGAAATTTCTCCATCCGACATCCCGCCGATGACGAGCGGTAATCCAGGATCGAGATCGTACCGCTGGACATCCCGTTCGGCACCAGAACCGACATCCGAACTCATGACGACCGGTTTTCGAAACTCACGCGCTTTGCGGCGGATAAGCATTTTAATGTCCGGATTGTCCACTTCGTCGATGACAACGGTCGCCGGCGGCTCTCCGATAGCCTGATTCCCGCCGATGAAATCATCGACATTCCCCGCATGGATCCCTTCGCTGAAGACGGAAATCTTCAAAAAGGGATCGACGGCGTGGAGTTGCTCGGCGGTAACAACAGCTTTATTCCTGCCGAGCTCGTCGTAGCTTATTCTCATCCGGTTCGCGTTTGTGAGATCGAATGTGTCTTGATCCGCCACCTTGACGTGCAGGGGGCGTATATTGAACACCACGGCGTGAACGACATGGTTGCCCAAACTGCAACCGGCAACCGCCGGAACGGATTGTTCAAAACGGTAGCGCACTTTCTGCCAATCGAGTTTCATTCCGGGATCGAGAAACAGCGTTCCGTTCCTCACCACGAGTGACAAACGGTGCCAAAACGGCGGTGCAAATCGAACCACGTGTCCGCGGCGCGGATAGTAAACGAGTGTGCCATACCCGGACATATCGCTTTCCCCTTCTTCGTATGCCTCCCATTCCCCTTGAAAATTTTCGGCAAGAGGCGAACCTTGCGTCAAATCGGCGAGAAGGCCCCTCATGGTGGGAATCAGTTGGTCAAAAAAATTCTTCCGCTCCACCCTGCGGAAAAATTTGCCGTTCCGATCCGTCAGTTCGACGCAATCGTCTCGATCGCGGATTCGAAATCCTTCCGGAAGTAGAAATTCCGGTTTCCCCTCGTAATCGGTATAGGGATTCTTTTGCGTTTCCATGGACGCAAACTCCTTTCTGTAAAGTTATTTCGTTCGTTATGAAATTATCAATGCAGAGTATCACTCACCTGCTATAAAATAGCGTGGCACGGCGGCGGCGCCTTGTCAAAGTATGATATAATGGAAAAATGACCACTCAAACGAATGCTCTCTTGAACGGCGTAACCGTCCTTATCGCCGACGACGATCCGCTCATTTGCCAGCTGTACAAAGAAACCGTGGAGCGGGCAGGCGGAACTGCTATTGTGGCAGTCGATGGCGGCGATGCGCTCCGAAAGCTCGGGGAAGTGAATGTTGATTTAATCCTCCTCGATATTAAAATGCCGAATATGAACGGCTACGAGGTGGTCCGAAGACTGCGGAACGACCCGAAAACGAAAGATATTCCGGTCTTCGTCCTCACAAGCTTGGACACCCATCCGGAATACCTGGAAGAGACAACCGGCGTAAAGGTTGATGAATACATCATCAAAACGAAAATACTGCCGGACGAGATCGTGGGAAAGATACGCGAACATTTGAAGAAGGAGGATTAGAAAAATTCAAACGGCATCTTGAGACAAGATGCCGTTTTTTATTTTTTCAGTTATACATAACCCCTCGCGTGAACCAGGATCCGCGCACCGCCTTCAGCGCCACCTCGTAGGCAGCGAACAGCACAAAGCTATAAGCGAATGCACTGAGGAAAGTGTTCCCAAAAAACGGAATTGCCGCAACATAACATGCGGCGAGTCCGTTCCAGGTTATGGGATACATTCCGCTCGCTGCCCACACGCCGAAGTTCGATATCAGAAAGAATACTATCGAACCGGCAAAGGATCCCGCAAACGATGCAGGAATCACTTTTTTCCCGCCGATTTCCCTTCCATGCAGAGTAAGAGCCATGCCGATCGTCATGACAAGAATGACGGCAAGGTAATCAATTCCCGCCACGATACCGAAGTGATATTGTCCGGGATGGTAGTACATCCAAAGGGTATCACTGAATGCCATGGAACCGAACGCAACGAGCGTTCCACGAACTCCTCCGAGATACGCTCCCGCAAAGAGGGCAACCGCCAAGACCGCGGTGAAATTCGGTGCAGGCTCTACAAATCTCGAAACGACCGCAATGGCAATCAATGCGATTGCCAGCAATGTTTTTTTCATTTTATCTCCTTACTTTATTTTGAAATTCAGCTTGTATTCAAATTTTAAAAAGCTGACTTAGGATTCCCAGTATATCCTACCGCAGCTTCCCTGTCCACACGACGAGCGCTTCAATCATTTCTTTCACTTTAGCCTTCGTCGCCTCGTCGGTTAGGTTGCCGCTCGCATCGAATTTATCCTGAATCATCGGCACCATCACCTCGGGTTTATTCAAGGGGTGCATGTCGAGAAATACCATCATCTGCCGCAGATGGTACTGAGCGCGCGATCCGCCAAAAATGCCGACCGAACCGCTCATGATGGCCGCCGGCTTGCCGGACCAGGCGCTCTCCCCGTACGGACGGGATCCGCAATCAATGGCGTTTTTCAAGACGCCCGGCACGGAATAGTTGTACTCCGGCGTCACAAAAAGGATCGCGTCGCTTTCCGCGATCTTCTTTTTAAACTCGACAACCGAAGCAGGAAGATTCATTTCCCAATCCTGGTTGAAGAGTGGCAATTGGCTGATATCGACTATCTCAATCTCCGCGTCCTCGAGCGGTATTCCCGCCGCCGCTTTCAAAAGCTTCGTGTGGAACGACTCTTTCCGCAAACTCCCCGAAATGCCCGCGATTTTTATTTTCTTATCCATAATTTTATTTATCTTTGTTTTTTGTGTTTGTGTTTGACCTTTGTTTTTTGACGTCGCCGACCAGATTCATCAAAAGATCGAGCGTATATTTGGCATTTAACGTGTAGAAGATCTCCTGCCCGTGCCGTTCGTCGACAACCAGATTGCACGCCTTCAGAACCTTCAGGTGCTGGGAAACCGCCGGCTGGGAAAGCTTCACGGTCCCAACGAGCTCCCCGACGGTCTTCCGGCCCTTCACGAGCGCTTCGATAATGCGGTAGCGCGAAGCATTGCCGATACCCTTGCCGAATTTCTCGATTTCGCGGCACAAGTCGCTCATATATAAACATATTAGCATATACTTATATATTGTCAACCCTCACACCTAACTAAGATTAGTATTCTCGTCGAAGCGCCGGCTTGGATTAAAACGATAAAGAATTATTTATGGGATAGTGATTGAGTGCGTTTATTACTCCGCATGCACTAGCTTCGCAATACAGCTTAGGCGTGGGGGTCAACCCCAACCAAAAGCCGCCCCAAATGCGGCGGTCAACGCTTTTTCGCCCCCTTCTTAATGGGATGACCGCCGAACTCTGACCGAAGCATCGACAATATCTGGCCGATGTAGCTCGGATTTTTTTCAGATTGAACCCTGAACTTGAAAGAATCCTCTATCACCCTCACCGGCACGCCGAGCTTCTTCGCCGTCTTCACGGTCCACTCCCCTTCCCCGGTATGCGCCACCGTTCCAGAAACGCCTTTCAAATCGTCGCCATACTCCGCGTAGCCGGTTTTAAGCCAGTCGACGAGGCGCGACGTGATGACGCTGCCATGCCCGTATACCTTCGCAATTTCCGCAAGATCCGGCGCCAATTTCGATTTCCTGATAACCGCGAACCCCTCGGCCAAGGCCTGCATCATGCCGTATTCGATCCCGTTGTGAACCATCTTCACGAAATGCCCCGCGCCATGGCGACCCATATATCCGTAGCCGTCCTTAAGCGAGAGATCGTAGAAGAGCGGCTCGAGATAGTTAAAGTCTTTTCGGTCACCGCCCACCATCAAAGATGCTCCGTTCCGGGCCCCTCCCGGGCCGCCGGAAACGCCGACGTCGACGAACCGAATGCCCGTCTTCCGAAGCTGCTCTGCCCGCCGGATCGAATCCTCGAAGAACGAGTTGCCGCCGTCGACGATGATATCTCCTTTTTTCAAATACTGAAGGACGCCCTCCTTCCCAAAAATCATTTCATCCACCACCTTGCCGGCGGGAACCATGAGCCACACGACCTTCGGCGAAGGGAGTTTCGAAACCAATTCCTGAATCGAAGAAGTTCCCCGAAGCCCTTCTTTTTCCAGATTCTTCGTCACTTCGGCCGTCCGGTTCCACACGTGAACTCTCCATCCCTTGCCGTTCAGCTGCCGCGCAAGTCCGGCACCCATCTTCCCGAGTCCCACGACACCGATCTCTTTCGGCATTCCGATCGGAACAGCCGCTCCGTCGACAATTTCCGCTTCTTGTGCAATGCGGCTTGCATCCGGCTCGTATCGTGCGAGAGGCACCGCACCTTTTTTCCACCCGGCGATGATCGGGTCAGTGAACCGCCACATCGCCTTGATCTCATTCGAGGAAACGAACAATGTTTGGTCGTCGGAAATACAATCGAAGAGCAGTTTTTCATACTCCTCGGTATACTGTGAATGTTCTCCGCTCCTCCTGAATTCGAAGCCAAGTTCACGTTTTTCAAGCTCCATCCGATGCCCCGGCTTTTTGGACCAAAAACATACCGTGATCCCTTCCTTCGGTTCAAGGTGAATGGTAAGTGAATCTTTATACGGCGTATTGTTCCTAAAAACGATCTCGATCTCTTTCAGCGATTTCCCCATCCGCTTTCCGGACTCTAAGGTGATATCGACGCCTTGCCAGCGGGGATGCATAAGCGCGGCTTTGATTTTGAAGTAGGTCTCGGTATCCGAATCGGTCGCAACACCCTTGATCGCTCGGTAGCCGTTGTACTGCGCGCGGAACGTCCCCTCCCGAACCTCGCCGGCTGAGGGAGTTTTTAACGTCTCAATAATCTTCGCTCGCTCTTTTCTGATACCATCAGCCGAGAACGACGCCGGCTTTTCCATGGTGACGAGTGCGAGCATTTGAAGGAGGTGGTTCTGACCGACATCCCGGAGCGCCCCCACGCCATCATAAAATCCTCCTCGTTCCTCGACGCCGATCGACTCCCAAAGGCGGACATGAATGCTTTCGATGAGTTCCTTATCCCACGCTGATTCAAAAAGATTGTTCGAAAAACGGAATACGAGAATGTTTTGGAGCATCTCCTTCGCAAGGTAATGATCGATCCGGTAGATTTGCTCTTCCTTGAACAATTTGTCGAGCAGACCGTCGAGCGCCTTGGCGCTCCTTTCATCGCTCCCAAAGGGCTTCTCGACGATAACGCGCGTCCACCCTTCGTCGGGGCCACCGCACGGCTTATTGAGCCCCGTCGCGGCCACGTTGTTCAAAATCTCCGGATACATCCGCGGCGGAACGGCCAAATACAAGAGTTTATTGGAACACATACCCCACGACTCATCGATCGACTGCAACGTTTTTGCAAGGGATTCGAAATCATTTTTATTCTCAAAATTCCCCCGCTGGTACGAATAGAGAGAGAGGAAATTCCTGACGACCAAATCACTCTTCTTCACCTTATGTCGCTTCGCGAGGATTTCGAACGCACGATCCCTTAAATCCCGATCCGTAAGATCGCGCCGCGCAAAACCAACCAAGCGGAAATGCTCGGGAAGCAAATTTTTTCTATAAAGATTGAAAAGCGAGGGGACGATCTTCTTCCCCATTAAATCTCCCGTCGCCCCCAAAACCACGACGATCGTCGGTATCTGGGGAGTTTTCATTTTCGTTTTCATAAAATTTGATTCCTTCATTGTATGTCCTTCCGGAGATATACGCAAAAACCAGGGAAACGTTCCAGGGGCAGCTGCCGTATACTAAGATATGGACATCAAAAACAAAGTGGTCATCGTGACCGGAGCGTCGGGAGGCATCGGCCTCGCGGCAGCAAAAGAACTCGCCGGAAGGGGTGCTAGGGTCGTCGTCGCAGCGCGGTCGGCGGATACCCTAGCGAAACTCACGAAGGAACTTCCCAACTCACTCGCCGTCCCGACCGACATGACAAAGCTGGAAGAAATCAGGAACCTTATCGAAAAGACAATGGAAAAATACGGCCGTATCGACATTCTCGTGAACAACGCCGGTCGAGGCATGTACGCGCCCGTCGAGAACACCAACCTCAACGAATACCGGGATATCATGGAGCTCAACGTATACGGTCCACTCCTCGCGATGCAGGAAGTAATCCCCGTCATGCGGAAGCAGGGCGGCGGAACCATCGTGAACGTGAGTTCCATGGTTTCCAAAAATCATTTCCCCGGCCTCGGCGCATACGCCTCGACGAAATACGCCTTGAACGCACTTTCCTTCACGGCGCGCGAAGAACTCGCGAAAGACAACATCGCGGTCTGCGTCGTTCATCCAAAAATGACGGCTACCAACTTTGGGGAAAATGCCCTCGGATCGCGGCCCGACTGGAACGCTTCCGGGCGGCCGATGCCGCAGATCGATCCGCCGGAAAAAGTCGCCGAGTCGATCGCGAAGATTATCGAATCCGGCGAAGTGGAACTGATGGTATAAAAACATGAAGAGCGCTCAAGATTTGAACCTTGGCGCTCTTTTTGTATCACGTTACAGAACCTCCCACGGCATCGGCGCTGTAGAAGACCTCTGCCAATCGAGAGGTAAAAAAACGGTGAACCGGTCGGCAACGTACGGTCTGAAATTGTCGTGAAATATCATGACAACACTGATAATCCCGCTTTTTTCGTGGCGCAACCGGTCAAGCGTTCCCTTTTCCTTTTCGGATTTCAGAAACTTCAGAGCGGCGGCATACGTGAGCCCACTGCTTACCCCGGGAGTTATTCCTTGGTGCCAAGCAAAGTGGAGTGCAGAAAGATATGAAACCCTCGTCTCAACCTCAATACGCTCATCAATGGCGTCCTGCCAAGGAAGAAGAATCTCTTTCATTCCCATAAGATCGCGTACGCCGGGAACCTCGTGGTTTGGAGCGCACATAGCCCCAACCACCGTCACTTTCCCGTCGAGTTTCTCCCGTACCCCTCCACCGATTCCGACGACTGAACCACCCGTACCAACCGGTATGACGAGCGTTGTCGTTTGAGGAACCTCAGTTAAAATCCGCGGAGCAGCCCACGTTCGATAGAGAGAAGCATTGGCTGGGTTGGCATATTGATCCAAATCCAACCAGCCTTCCGGCGACATTGTCCATTCTCCATTGGGTTTCCACCCACCGCCGCCGAGCTTCCGCGCGGTTGCAATCGGGCTCAACCCTTCAAGAGGCGGAATGATATGCGCACCGACTAAGTACGGGGGGTACTTTTTACCGTGCGGGACATCTTCCTTCATGACTAAGGTTACCTTCGGAATGTTGAACGGATCCGACGGAGCAACTGCCGCCATAACTAATCCGAAGGCGCCGGACGTTCCATCGATCAGCGTTTTTACCCCTTCAAGCATCCCCTTCGCCTTTGCATCCTGAAGAAGTCCCAAGACAGCCAGGAATTTCATGGTCTCATAAGGCATCGAGTATCCGAGAACGGCATACATTTCAACCTTATCTTTCTTGAAAGGGTTCAATGCATCGGCTACCGGAACGACCAAAAGAGGCCAATCTCTGTGTTGATTCGTAAACGTTTCTAGATAAAAGTTCTTCATATTATCACCTTATTTTGATGAACTTCCCCCAGTTTGCCTCTCTTTTAAGTCCCCTGTCAAACCCCAGAACATCAAGCAAACCCCGGGAAAAAGTCAGACTTCATGGCATGGGTGCCGGAAATATAGAACAATCTCTCCCGATAATCGGGGATATGCTTTCGGATCATTTCGCCGTCGATGCGCCCCCATTCACCTTTCCATTCCGGAGGAGCCTCGCCCGTCAGGGTATAGATCGTCTTCATGCCGAGTGATTGCCCTGCTTCATCGAAGATATCGCGGTATGCCAAGTCGTCAGCCGTCCGCGCCGAATAAAGGAGGGTGATCGGGCGGCGGTCATGTATATCCACGAGATACCGCACCATGCTCCGGATCGGCGTGACGCCGATGCCGCCCGCGACAAGAACCAACTTCTTCGATTTGTCGCGCGGCAGCGTAAAATCGCCCGAAAGCTGCGATGCAACAATGGTATCGCCCTTTTGCATGGCACCGAGCGCCTTTTTGAACGAACTGGGATTCGGGTTGAACCGCACCCCCATCCGCACATCGCGTTCGGTCGGTGACGACGCAATGGTAAAGTAGCGGCGGTTGCCGCGCGAATCGGGATGCGCGTGCGAAAGCGTCCACTCGAGATACTGCCCCGGCTTGAAGCTCAATTTTTCATCCGTCTTGAAAACGAAATCATAAAGATCGGTACCGATCTTCTTCCGCTCGGCAAGCGTCAGGATCAATTTTTTCTTCGAGCTCACGAGATACGAAAAAACGTTCCCGGCAATGAGTGCAAGTTCCGGCGAGAAATAAAACGACCCGAGGTGCACTTGCGGCGCAAAGAGGAAGCCGACGAGCATCCCGTACATCATCCGAAGATTTTCCGTGGGCGGCGTCGTTAGGGGCTCCGTGAGCATCACGAACGCGAAGAAAAAGAGTGGCGAATCGAGAAGGGCTTGGGACATGAGCTTTGTAACATCCTGGCCGGCAGCGATCCCGAGGAACAAGGCGGCGACGAGCGCCGTTGCAAGGAAACTGAAAACCAAATCGGACCGCAGAAGTTTTCTGACCATTAAAATGCCTCCTGCAATAACGAACGGCAAAAGAGATACAGTCCCCACCCACCAGCTCGCCGCTTGATTGATCGTCAAGGCAGTCAGCGCAACGCCGAACGCCGCAGGGTTGAATAAATGTTTCTTTTTGACCGCAAAAATATACTTCGAGGCCATGGCCCAAACGGAAGCCCACCCAGCGATCGAAAAATAAGAAGCGGCATGAGATCCGGAAAAAGGCGTTATGATAAGGGTTA
The DNA here is from genome assembly GCA_021791395.1 of bacterium. Taxonomy (GTDB): domain Bacteria; phylum Patescibacteriota; class Minisyncoccia; order UBA6257; family GWB1-50-10; genus JAKAHT01. The sequence goes on along the minus strand of JAJYWR010000008.1, from coordinate 11,049 downwards.
AAATGAGCGCGGTGATGTAAACCGACTCGACGTTCGTCTGTGCTCTAAAAACCTTCGCAAAGACGAAGTTAGCCGCCCAAGAAACGCCTGTTATAAAGAGGGCTGAAAGTAAAAGGCCGACCGGGCTGTACGGCAAAATGCGGACGGCTGAAAAAACGACGGCCACCAAAAGGAGTGCAAGGAGGTAGTAGAGCACTACCCGGTACATCGTCGTATTATTCAAAAATCTATCAATAAAACGTAACATAAAATTTTGATCTTCCAATCAGAGCACATAATTTTCAAAACCCGAAGTCATGGTCGCAATACCTTGCCGGTCGATCATATATCCTTCGATACCCGGTACCCGTTCGATGAATCGGATGCCATCTCTCCCCATCGCAAACGCCGCCGTCGCAAACCGGTCCGCCTCGTAAACATTCGGCCCTACGACACTCATGCTCACGATATCGGAATCGGCAGTCTCCCCCGTCTTCGGATTGTAAATGTGATTTCCCCGCTCATATGTTCCCGACGTGGCGATACCGCCGTCGGTCAATGTAATTTTCTTCACGATCTCGCTGACATTGAAGGGGTTTCGAATGCCGATGATCCATCGCTCGCCTTTTTCATTGACGCCGGAAACCTCGATATCTCCCCCCGCATCGACATAAAAATTCTTGAAACCTTTCTTCTTTAAAATGTCAGCAGCCTTCCCAATTGCCCATCCTTTTACCATGCCGGAAGGATCAAAGGAACCGCCGGGAGTTTTTATATCGAAATAACCGTCGGTCTCATTCTTCGTTCTTTCGGCAAGATCGAAAATTTCTTTCATATCAGGACTCCACTGTGATCGTTCGAGCTCCCCTCGGTTGATCCTCATCATTTCGCTCGAGCTTTTGAATGTGCTAAAGGTATCATCGATATACTCAAAATAAGAAAAAACATCCTCGATGTCATGGGAACTCGCGCCGTCATCGACAATCTCCACAGTGACGGGCATGCCCATAAGTATTTTCGTTTCCTTCATATACGCGATTCAATTCGTTTTCGTTTCAAAAACCCGGCCGGCTTTCACAAATAATTCGGTTTGTTGCTGAACGATTCCGCCTGCCGCACAATCTTCGCCATGACCCTTAAAGCTGGTACCGGATATTCACCGGAAGCCGTTTCGTCGGAAAGCATCACCGCATCCGTTCCATCCCAAATTGCATTTGCGATATCGGAAACTTCGGCTCGCGTCGGATGCGCATGAGTTATCATCGACGTCAGCATTTGCGTCGCCGTAATGGAAAATTTTCCGTGCCACGCAGCATGGCGGATCAGATTCTTTTGAATAAATGGCAGTCTTTCCTCCGGCACCTCGATACCCAAATCGCCGCGGGCAATCATAATACCATCGGAAGCTTGGATAATCGCGTCGATATTTTTCAAGGCCAACGCCGTTTCGATCTTCGCAATGATTTTCGCTCTGCCGCGTATGATTCGCCTCGCTCGAACGATATCGTCCGCCGTCTGAACAAATGAGACTGCAACATAGTCGACCCCCTCCTGAAGACCGAACTTCAAATCCGCAACATCCTTCTTGGTAAGGCCGGCCGCAGAAAGCTTCGTATCCGGGACATTAACGGCTTTTCGGGAATACAGCATTCCTCCCCGCACAACGCCGGCGAAAATCTTCCGATCCTTGACTTTGAGGGTTTTCAGTTCCATATCGCCGTTCGAAAGGAAAATCGAATCTCCCTTCTTAATCTCAAGATGGAGCTGCGGGCTATCGACGAAAATAGTGTCCCGATCGGCAACGTTGGTTGAAAAAATGATCGTATTTCCCTCTTCCAGTTTTATGCCCTCGGAAGGCAGCTTGCCAACCCTGATACGGGGCCCTTGAAGGTCCTGCAATATCCGAATCTCTCTTCCGCATTTTTTAGCCGCCCACCGCAGCGTTTTTTTGACTTCCCTTAACTCTTCGTGGGTGCAATGAGAAAAATTCAGCCGGGCGATGTCCATCCCCGCTTCACCGAGTTTTGTGACAGTTTCACGACTCTCCGAAACCGGCCCCAATGTTGCTATGATCTTTGTTCTCATATTCACCATGATATACTGGAAGTTATGGAAAGTGAATTACGGTTCTGCCCCCATTGCGGAGCTGGCGTGACCCCCGATGCGATTTTTTGCTCCCACTGCGGCAAGCCACTCGAAGAACCGAAACTCTCGACGTCGATCGGGAAACAAATCCTTATCTACTCTGTGAGTCTCTTTTTGCCGCCGTTTGGTCTTGCATGGACATTTAAATATTTCCGTCAACAAAACAAAACGGCAAGGACCATTGGTCTCGTCTCGCTTCTTCTTACTATCATCGGCATCATCGGAACCATTTGGATTATGATGGGTTTTATCAACAACGTGAACTCCTCCCTCAACTCAGCTCTCGGCGGCTCGACGAACGACTCCCAATTAAATCAGTTTCTCCAAAATTATTGAATCTCTTTGAAGTGCTTCGAGAGTTTCGCGTTGGATTGTGCGGTATAGTTCGACGTGCCAATGGAGTCATAAATGACCTCGGGAATTTCCGTCAGGTGTTCGAATTTCACTTTTGCAATCGCTTGCTTATTCCGAATAATCATATCCTCGAACGGCCTTACTTCTAAGGTCGCCGGACGCCCTTTCCCTTCGCCATTTTTGCCGTACCCCCATCCCGGATCGAAAAAACCGGCATAGTGCGATCGGAATTCGCCGCTTCGTTCATCCATCGGCGCAACCTCAAGCGCCATTGAAGGGGGCACCCGCACGGCCTCCTTCGTTGAAAGGATATAAAACCCGCCCTTTTTCAAAGAAACGCTTTCTTCTTCTTTTTTCACCTCACGAAAGAAATCATCGGGATGGTAGAACTTCCGTTTCGAAAAATCCATCACCTTATTCGATCCCAGGCATTCGAATCCCACGACATCTTGATCGAGATCCAGTCTTAAAATGACCGATCCATCGCCATCTTTTATTTGTATATCTTCGTAGCGAATCGGCTCGCCGTGACTGTCAAAAACAAGCGATTCCTTGCTCATGACTTCTTTCAATTCCTGTTCGGAAAGCCGCGTGTCTCGATTGAAAAAGCGACCTTGAGTCAGTCGTTCGCCGGGAGAGACTTTCACGGGGTATGAGCGGGGGTTCACCGCAAGCCAAAGCGTCCCGCGGTAACCCCGTGGGATCGTATCATAACGAGAAACACCGTCCGCGAGAACACGAACGTGGACATCGTTCCGCCCCGTCGAACTTTTCGGATTGCAATAGCCATAAATATCCGGCGGGAGAGCGACAATTTCATTGAGGCGCGCAAGATACGTGACGTCGCGCTCAAGTGGATTTTCGAAAGCATGCCTCAAATGCTCGGCTTTCTCTAAAAGCTCTGCTACCTTTTCCCCCGGCCGCGGGAGAAAAATTCCTTCAACACGGTATATTTCTTCGGAGAGAGAAAAGTCGAGCGAGGCCGGATTTACGTTTTCCTCTTTTGCGTTCTTGAACGCGCCGTCTGCGATGAACGCCTTGATGTTTTGATAAGGCAGCGCACCGAAACGTTGGGGATTATCCATTGGTAAACGGCTCGATGAGCTTGTGCTTTTTGACTTCGGTTATTTTATTTTTGTCGTCGACAAATACGACGACTGGTTCGATGCGCTCCATTTCCTCCGGCTCCACCCACGCTTCCGCAAGAATGATCACCTTATCACCCGGCTGAAAAATCCTCGCCGGCGGACCATTGAGGCAAATGTCGCCCTTCCCCCGATCGCCCGCTATCGCATAGGTCCTCCATAAAGCCCCATTCGAACAATTGGTTATTTGGAGAATTTGGTACGGCTTGATGTGCGCCGCATCCATAAGGTCCTGATCGATGGTAATGGAACCGACGTAGTTCAAGTCGGCCTCAGTGACCGTCGCCCGGTGTATTTTCGACGTGCAAATGGTTATGTTCATCGTGACTCCAGTATACTCCCGGCCTTATTCCAGTTCAATCTTAAAATCCGAAGGCACTCCTCCACAATACTTTTGAAAACTTCCCCATGACGTCTCCTCGGTGGCGACTCGGCTCTTTTTGCCGCTTTTCGAAATCATGGTCCCAAGCGAACTACAAAAGGACATGGCGTCGATCTTCACGTTTTTCTTTTTAGCACTCGCAAAAGCTTCATTGACCTCCGTTTTAAAATCATTATCCAAGGTTTTCACAATTTGACTTTTCCCCGTCGAAGAAGCAGCCGAAGAAACCTCTTCAATCTCTTCCAAGCGCCGCTCAGCGAACTCTCGATGGAGATACGGTTTACTCCCCGAAGAAGCGAAGGTAAGCGTAATATCTTCACCGAGCCGTTTTAGGGGGTATAAGGGGTGAGTCGGCGGAACATTTTGGCCGTCGGCGTAAGCAACTAATCCCCCGCCGAATCCAAGAATAATCGCGAAGGTTACGGAATACTTGAGCACCCAGCCAAACCCTTTCTTTGCCGGAACGGCAATGCCCTTCGTCGTACCGGAGATGCGCGAAAGGAAATCGGCTTTGGCAACTTCCATAAATGCAGCGTCCGGCAAAAACTTCTTCCGGAGAAGTTTTTTTACTTTCTGCATATGGAATTGGTGTCGTATGAATTTAATCATGATAAAGATTTTTGATTTTTTTGATCAGCCGGTGAGCGGCAACGCGAAGCGAAACTTCTGTCTTTCCCAAGGCGGTCGCCATTTCTCGGTACGACAATCCCTCAATATACCTCATAAGGAAAATATCCTGATCTTCTTCCGAAAATTCCTTAACTTTGTTCAGGATTTCCGAGACGAATTCCTTAGTATCTAAAGATTCATCGATTGCAAACTCATCCTCTTCGACATCCTCAATTCCGGAAAGCGATACGTTTTTCCGCTCCCGGAAATAGTCGTTCAGGGTATTTCGCGCAATTTGCCAAAACCAGGGCGTGAAATTCCCAACCGAAGGATTGAACGTCTCAATCCTCCCGACCAACTTAACAAAAACTTCTTGAACCAGATCCTCGGCGATGCCTTTTGCGCCGGTTCGCTGCAGAAAAAAACCGAAGAAAAGCGGGGCGAATTTTTCGAAGATGACCGCACCCGCCCGTTCATCACCATCTTTGAGACGGGATGCCAATGCGTTGAAATCTTCTTCAGAAGTTCTTCTCATATACTATACGGAGCTCCTTGTCAATTGTTACACATTCAGGTAGCGTCTCGTTGCGACGATGCTCGAGACAATACCCAATCCAATTCCAAAAAGCGCTTGGTACAAAAACAAAACGAGAAAATTGCCGGCAAAATAAGAGCTTAAGTTCACCTCCGGAATGAAACTATTCACGTGGGGAGATATAAACGTGATGACGGGGATCATGACGAGAAAACTCACGAACGCCGCAATGAGTCCGTACATGGCTCCTTCGATGAGATATGGACCGCTGATGAATTTGTTGGATGCTCCCACGAGGCGCATAATGCCGATCTGATCTTTATTCGAAAAGATCGCAAGGCGGATGGTATTGAACGTTACCGCAGCCGCGAGAAATGCCAGGAACACGGTGAGAACAAAACCACCGGTCGTAAAATTGTCGACCAGCGATACCAAACGATTGATGACCACTTGGTTTTGGGCGTAATTGATCTTGTAGATGATATTCTGGAAATCCGGCTTTTCGAGATATGCAGCGATCGCGTCATAATGGTGAATATCTTTCGCTTTAATGTCGAGCGAAGGAAGAAGCGGATTAGAGCCAAGGGTATCGAGCGTCTTCGTAATCGCTTGATCGCCCGCATGGAGCGCTTTGAAGTTGGCAAGCGCCTGTTCTTGAGAAACATAGGTTACATACTGCACTTCGTTCAACCCCTCAAGTGACTGTTTCAAGTTCAAAATGGTGTCTTCAGGCACATTACTCTGGAAATAAACCGTGATATCAACCTTGTCCTGAATGGTTTGAATGGCACCTTGAGAAATAATATTGAAAAGTATCAGTCCTTCGAAGACAATGAGCGCAAGGATCATGATGGCGATCGTCGAAAAGGAGAGCCACCCATCCCTTAAAAAGCTTTGAACACCGTATTTGAAAATCCTAAATAAATTGATCATATGTTTGTATCGGATATTTGGTGTCTAATATTTAGTATACGAAATATTGACTACTTCATACTACCTCCTAATCGATAATGAATCTTCCATGGGCCTCGTCTTTTATAACCTCCCCTTTTTCGAGCGTGATCACCCGCTCACCGAGCGCATTCACGATTTCCTTGTCGTGCGTTGCAAGAATCACAACGCTCCCCAACTCGTTAATCTTTTTCAGAAGTTTGATGACCTCCCACGTGTTGAAGGGATCTAAATTGCCGGTCGGCTCGTCCGCCACGAGGACATCCGGCTGATTGATCATCGCCCGGGCGATCGCGACCCGCTGTTTTTCTCCGCCCGAAAGCTCGGCCGGAAAGTTTCGTGCCTTATCTTTCAAGCCGACCATATCCAAAACTTGCGGGACCAGTTCGTTGATGTCACGCTGCGATCTTCCCTCCACCTCCAGGGCAAATGCAACATTCTCGAAAGCAGTCTTCTTGGGGAGGAGACGAAAGTCTTGGAAGATGACACCGATATGCCTCCTGAACTCCGGCAACTCCGACGATTTCAGCTTATTCACTTCATATGAACCGAAGAAGATCTGTCCCTTAGTCGGTTTTTCTTCGCCGGTGAGAAGTTTGATGATGGTCGATTTTCCCGCACCCGACCGACCGACAAGCGATACGAACTCGTTCGGCTGTATTTTGAAACTCACCTTGTCGAGTGCAACCATTCCATGGTTGTACGTCTTCGTTACATTTTGAAATGTGATCATAAGAAAAAGACTCTCAGCTTGTGCTTTAGTCTATGATTTTGATTATAAAACATATCTCCCCTTGGGACAACGAGCCGAATGTCTAATGTCTAATTATTCTAATGAACCTAAACAATGTCTAAAATTTTTGAAATTTTTAATGCGCCATTGGGATTTAATTAGAACAATTAGGTCAATGAGACATTTTTAGTAAGTCGAGATTCCCCTCCAACACCTCCTCTACCTTCGTGATCTTGAGTCCCGTTCGATGATCTTTCACCTGCTTGTACGGATGGAGAACATACGAACGAATCTCGTGTCCCCATTCCGGTTCTACTCTGACGCGTAAATTGGCAACTTCTTTCTCGTGTTTTTCTTCCATGATCTTCACGAGCTTCGATTTCAAAAGCGTCATCGCCTTTTCGCGATTTTGACTCTGCGACCGCTCACTTTGCGAAGAAACCGCGATGCCGGTCGGCAAATGTACAATGCGGACGGCCGTCTCCACCTTGTTGACATTTTGGCCGCCGGGGCCGGACGATCGGGCGAATTCAATCTTCAAATCCTTCTCGGGAATCACAAGATCGTCCGCACCGATTCGTTGGAATGCGGGAACGACTTCGACGAGTGCGAACGACGTATGACGCAGTTTTTTGGCGTCGAAGGGCGAGATACGAACCAGCCGATGCACACCCGACTCATCCTTCAAAAGACCGTAGACATCCTTCCCTTTAACCTCGATGGTGTTGTCGTTCACAAATGAGTATTTCAATCCTTTCCGATCGAAATACTTCTTGTACATAAGGAGAAGCATCCGCGCCCAGTCCTTAGCATCTTCCCCCCCGGCGCCCGCAAAAACGGAAAGATAAACCGTATTGGTGTCGAAATGCGAATCCATGGAGCCAATGGTCGGATTTGAACCGACGACCCACGCTTTACGAAAGCGTTGCTCTACCAGCTGAGCTACATTGGCAAAAAATGAGCAAGCCGTAAGCGGGATTCTGTGTCGCCCGTCGAAACGGGCTAGCGACAATCTGTCTGGGCCCTCGATTGCTCTCGGGCTCTGGCGGCGCTCCCCGGATTGCTCCGAGGCACGGCCTTGCACCCCGTAAGGATTTAGCCGTTTCACCTCCGCTTTTTTGTCCCTATGGCGGAGTTGAGCCAACGAGCTTGGGATTGGGCTCCTCCGGGCTTTTCAACCCGAAGCGTCACTGCTCGCACCTCTATCCTTTCGGACGACGGCTGTTAGCCGCTACGTTTAGCCCCTATGGGCTGGATGTCCCGACTTTCCTCCCCGATCTTGCGACCGGAGCTGTCGCCTGGCTTGCCGGCTACTATAGTACCATGAAAACCCTTGAAAATAAAGAGTCGCCACCGTTTACCTTCTCCTCATGAGATATTGCGCTTAAATGAAAATATAATCACCAATCAGTACGTAATGATTGACGGTTTACTCGGCCAATACTCTATATTGGCCGGGGGCCGGTTCTAACGTTAAACCGGCTATCAGCAGAGAGGTCTTGCAAACCTCTCTGCTGTGGGGTGTGGGGAAAATAGAGCATTCCTCTTCACCAAAGAAACTTCTCATAGCGCCACCTCCAATAAAAACATTAAGCGTCTCTTTATCCCCGAAGAAAACTCTCTAAGCGAGGTTGAAGCCTCATGAGCGAAGATGAAGGAATAGAAATTTGTCACTGTCTGAATCCCGAGGTGTCCTCACTTTTTCACCATGGTGAAAAAGTGAGGCAACGAGGTTGAGTTTGATAAATTCCTTCGCGCATGAGAGATAAGCGAGCTAGAAGTTCTTCGAGCGAGAACTTGGTTGATGAAGAAAGAAAGAGACGCAGATCACGCGAACTTGCAAAATGTCTTCCGATGTACAGGCGAAAGTCCATGCCTCTTGATCGCCGCAAGGTGCGCGCGCGTTCCGTACCCGACGTGATTTTCAAATCCGTATGCCGGATATCTCGTAGAAAGTTTTTTCATATACCGATCGCGATGCACTTTTGCTAAAACAGATGCAGCACGCACGGCGTTGATTTTCTGGTCAGCCCTGATCATCGTCCGTCCGCCTTCAATAAAAAGCCCGCCATCCAAAAAAACGACCGAACGCTTGATCGGTATTCCCCTTTCTTCCGTGAGCTTCTTCAGAGAACGCTTGACCGCGAGGTTTGCCGCGCGAGAAATATTCACACGGTCGATCACCATGGACGAGACGCTTGTGATCGCAAAGGTGATACCGATTTTTCTCAACTTCCTTACCCACGCTTCGCGCGACTTTGCCGTTAATTTCTTCGAATCGTTGAGACGGACGCCGTTTTCAAGCGGAGTAAATTTCATGCCCCGCGGAATGGCCGCAGCACAAACCGTAACGGGCCCCGCCAAAGGCCCCCGTCCCACCTCATCGATGCCAATAATGTATTTATTCATAGCGTTATTGCTCATCATACCTCAAATCAGTTCAGCTATAAAACAAATCGGCCGATTGGGCAATTGCCTTTCGAAGGGAACTTTTTATAATGAAGGGGTATTCAGAGATAAACGCACTCCGCTATCCGGGAAGCCGGCGACTGGCGAGACGGCGCAATCTCCCCATTCATTATGACCAAATTCGTTCACCTCCACACGCACTCGCACTTCTCACTCTTGGACGGCCTTTCAAAAATCGACGGTATCGTGGAGAAAGCAAAGAGCTACGGCATGGATGCTGTAGCGATCACGGACCACGGCAACCTCTACGGCGCCGTGGAATTTTATAAGAAAGCGAAGAAGGCCGGCATTAAAGCGATCAACGGCGTCGAAGCATACGTTGCACCGTTCGGACGCCTCAACCGCCGGCCGAAAATGGATGAGCTCCGCTACCACGTCATCCTCCTCGCAAAGAATGAAACGGGATGGAAGAACCTCATGAAGCTCGTCACGTCATCCCATCTTGAAGGGTTCTATTACAAACCGCGCATCGATAAGGAGATTCTCGCGCAGTGGCATGAGGGAATCATTTGCATCTCGGGATGTTCTTCCGGCGAGATTTCCCGACTCCTCGCCGCGAACAAAACAAAAGAAGCAGAAGAGATCGCAGAGTGGTATCAAAACATTTTTGGTAAAGATTTTTATATCGAGCTCCAGCCGCATACGCCCGAATTGAACCAAAAGGCGGCCGCGCTTGCAAAAAAACTCGGCATTGAGGTCGTTGCAACGCAGGACAGCCACTACCTCGATTTGAGTGACAAAACGGAACACGAAATCCTTCTTGCTATTCAAACGAACAATCGCGTGACGGAGGACGAACGAATGTCCCTGAAAAACTACGATTTGCATTTCCGGAGCGGCGACGAGATGGCGGAGTTTTTTAAAGACGTTCCCGAAGCGATTGAAAACACCGTGCGTATCGCCGAAAAATGCGAGTGGGAATTTACGCTCGGCAAAACCCATCTTCCCAAATTCCCTCTTCCCGAAGGAAAAACATCGATAGCATACCTCAGGGAACTTGTGGACGAACGGATCGGCAAGCACTACCCGGAAGTGACCGACGAAGTGCGCGAAAGGGTCAAAATGGAACTCAACGTCATCGAGAAAACGGGGTTTGCCGATTACTTTTTGATCGTTCAGGACTATGTAAATTGGGCGAAAGATCACGGCATCATCGTGGGACCGGGCCGCGGATCGGCCGCCGGCAGCATTGTTTCTTACATCCTTGGCATTACGGCGCTCGATCCCGTGCGCTATGAGCTCCTTTTTGAAAGATTCTTGAATCCGGACCGCATCCAAGCACCAGATATCGACGTTGACTTCACCGACCTCCGGCGGGACGAGGTCTTGGCATACGTCAAAGAAAAATACGGAGAAGACCGCGTTGCCCAGATCATCACGTTCGGAATGATGATGGCAAAAGCAGCCGTCCGCGACGTTACGCGCGCACTCGGTTTTCCTTATTCCCTGGGCGACCAAATAGCGAAACTCATCCCCTTCAACCTCGACCTCAAGCAATCCCTTAAAACCATCCCCGATCTCAAAAAAATATACGATACAAACCCCGACGCGAAGCGGATCCTTGATTCAGCCATCAAACTCGAGGGAACGGCGCGGCACGCATCGGTCCACGCCTGCGGGGTCGTGATCGCACCGGAGCCGCTCGTGAACTTCATGCCCCTCCAGCACGCTCCCCAAAGCGACAATGCGATCTTGACCCAATTCGAAGGCCATGCCGTCGAAGATCTCGGACTTTTGAAGATGGACT
>JAJYWR010000007.1 GCA_021791395.1 bacterium | reverse complement strand
TCCTCGCAATGGATTTCACAAAGACCGCAACGACGGCTGCCCCAATAAAGCGGGAAACGCCCCCGCCGGAGTACAAAAACATCGGCAGGAACGACCCTTGCTGGTGCGGCAGCGGCTTGAAATACAAAAAGTGCCACGGCAAAAATGCATAGAAAAGAATACTGCTACTTAAACGGCAAGATAATACCCGTCAACGATGCCAAAATTCCGGTGATCGATATCGGCGTGCTCCGCGGCTACGGGATTTTCGATTCTATTGCCGGCATCGATGACCGGATTGTTTTTTTCGACGAACACCATAAACGCTTCGAAACGTCCGCGAAGATCATGCGACTCAAGATCCCCCTGAAGAAGGAGGAAATAAAAAAGATTATAGAAAACCTTTTGCAGAGGAACGGCTACCACCTTTCAAAAATACGCCTCGTCCTCACGGGGGGAAAAATCATTGGCAGTTTGGATTACGATCGTCGTTCGGAAAATTTCTTCATCTTGGCGGAAAAAACGGAAATGCCCCCGAAAGACAATTACACGAGGGGGGTAAAACTCATCACCGCTGAATACGAACGCGAAATACCGAGAGCGAAGAGCAATGACTACGTGACCGCCGTTTATCTTCAGCCATCTCAGAAAAAATCCGGAGCGACGGAAATTCTTTATACCTTCGGGGGAAATATTCTTGAGGCCACAACGTCTAATTTTTTCCTCGTGAGGGACAATAGGCTCATAACGGCCAAGGACGGGATCTTGTTCGGCATAACGCGGGGGAAAGTCATTGGCCTTGCAAAGAAATTCATGGATGTCGAGGAACGCATCGTGAAAACAAGCGAGCTGAGAACTGCCGACGAAGCATTCATTACCAGCACCTACAAAAAAGTAATGCCGGTTGTAAAAATAGACAATCTGGTCATCGGCAACGGGAACGTCGGCGACAAAACGAAGTTGCTCATGGAAAAATACAACGAACTTGAAGAGCATGGATGCCAATAAACAGTATCCGAGAGTCGGGGCCGGCGTGATGATCTTAAAAGACGGAAAAATCCTCCTCGGGAAAAGACACAACAATCCCGAAAAGGCCTCGAGCGCTCTTCATGGCGAAGGAACATGGACTATGCCCGGCGGAAAGATAGACTTTGGGGAAAAAGTCCACGAGGGAATCATCCGCGAAGTGCTCGAGGAAACCGGCACCAAAATAAAGGTGGGGGACTTACAACTCTTGAGCGTCACGAATGACATTGTCCCGGATGCGCATTTCGTGACGATTGGATTTCTCTGTGAGAAATTTGAAGGGGAACTCCGCGTCACGGAACCCGACGAAATCGTCGAATGGCGATGGTTTCCACTCAACGATCTCCCAACACCGATGTACCCAACCAGCAAGAAAATGGTCGAGCACTATCTCGCAAAAAAGATCTACCTCGCGGAATGAAAAAACTGCTTACCCTTTGTCTCATCTACGAACACCTGCCTATGCAGGCAGGCTCGCGGATACTCCTCGGCATGAAGAAGCGGGGATTCGGCGCCGGACGATGGAATGGCTTCGGGGGAAAGCTGAAGGAAGGTGAGAACTTGGAACAAGGAGCCAAGCGGGAACTCGAGGAAGAGACCGGCATCACGGCGACCGAAATGGAAAAATTCGGCATTCTAACCTTCGAATTTAAAACGAACGGCGAGATTTTTGAGGTGCACGTCTTCCGCGTGAAAGATTTTTCCGGAAGTCCGAAAGAGAGCGAAGAAATGAAACCACAATGGTTCGACGTCGCCGATATTCCCTATGATGCAATGTGGCCAGACGATCGGTTCTGGCTCCCGCTCTTTTTAGAGGGTAAGAAATTCAAAGGGAAATTCCTCTTCGGAGAGAATGACGTGATTCTCGCGAATAAACTTTCGGAAATTGAAAATCTCGAGTGAGGGGCCTACAATAGAGAACCATGGAAGAAAAAGAGGTAAAGTTCCTCGATATCGATCCAGCAGCAATTGAAGAAAAGTTGAAGGCGAGCGGGGCGCATAAAGTCGGCGAGTACTTCTACCGCCGGCAGGTTTTCGATTTTCCAGGATTTCCCTTAGATAAGCAGGCAGCATGGGTTCGCCTGCGGGATGAAGGTGAACGCATTACCCTTACCTTCAAGCAGCGGCTGGGAATTTCGAGCAATGATGGAAAAACATCCGACCGGAGCATGAAAGAAGCGGAAATCATCGTGAACGATTACCAAAAAACAACCGATTTCCTCTTGAGTATCGGCATGATCTATAAGTTCTATGAGGAAAACAAAAGAATCCGCTGGCAAAAGGGGAATATCGAGTTCGACATCGACACCTGGCCGAAATTGAATCCGTATCTCGAAATCGAAGCACCGTCGTGGGAGGAAATCAGCGAAGCTGAAAAGTTCCTCCGTCTCGATTCCGCCGATCAAAAAATTTTCTCCACCAACCAAATTTACAAAATGAACGGCATTGATGAACTGAATTATGCAAAGATAACCTTCGACGGCTTCATCAAAAGAGAACCATGACCGAAGAAACGAAAAATCTCAAATTGGGCATCTACGAACACTTCAAGCCGGAGCACCACCGGTACCGGGTTTTGTGTGTCGCACGCCACAGCGAGACCATGGAGGAGTTTGTGATATATCAAGCGCTCTACCCCAACACCAAACGAGGATCTGCGCCTTCAGCGCACAAAGAGTTGAATCCTCGTTATGGTGTGGAGATCTACGGCGACGGTCAAATCTGGGCCCGTCCCTTGAACATGTTTCTCGAAGAAGTGGAAATCGACGGCAAAAAAGTCCCCCGCTTCAAATATATCAGCGAATAAGTTTACCGCCCTTTCCCGCTGCTTCTTTGCTTGAAGCCGGATCTCAGGAATGTAATCGTCCTCCGTGTCACACTCATGCGCCGGCCGATTTCTCTGATCGGAACGCCTTGATCCAGCAGACGCGAGATGAGCAGTCTTTTTTCGAACATCGTTCTCTCGTCGTCCGGGAGCAGACGACTCATGATTTTCTCAAAATCACTGCCGTTCCTCGCTTTCTTCAAACTTTCAAAAAGAGATTGCCAGATTTCTTCTTTGACATTCTTCCCAAGAATTTTCTTGTTCGTTCTCGGCATAGTTTCAGATGGTATGCCCTTGTCTAGGTGTGGGGGTATACTATAGTATACCACTTTACCTCCCGAGCACCGAGGGCCGCTCGGGAGGTAATATATATAATTCGAAGGTAAGAATCTATAATTGAGGGTAGAGGATAGATACGATTCATGAAAAAAATACTCATCATGGGGGTTCTGACGATGCTCGTTCTGGGGGCGGCGTATTATTTCCTCTTCGGCGCGCCGGGAGGAGCACCGACACCCGAACGCTTCGTGGTATCCCTTGGAGAAAATAATGCTCAAGCGGTGCGGGATCTGGCGAATCAGGGGTTCATCCGGAGCAGTTTCGGATTCTCGATCGCACTTGCTCTCGGCGGGAATCCACCCATAGCCCCCGGCGGATACAAAATTTCCGGGGGCATGAATGCCTTCGAGGTCGCTTCAATTCTCAAACAACGACCGTATATGAAATGGGTCGTCGTGCCAGAAGGCCTGCGGAAAGAAGAGACCGCCGACCTGCTTCAGAAAGCCCTCGGCTGGTCTGATGATGTAAAAAACCAATTCCTAAACGCTTACCAAAGCTTGGACGGGAATGATTACAAAGAGGGCGTTTATTTCCCCGATACGTATCTTCTGCCCGTGGACGAAACGGGTATCCAAATAGCCCAGAGGTTTATAACGCAGTTTAACGAGAGTTTTGCTCCGTACGCCAAAGAGGCGGCGGCGCAGAATATTAAATGGACCACGGCATTAAAAATCGCTTCCATCATCCAGCGGGAAGCCGGCGGGACGAGCGACATGGCACTCATATCCGGCATTATCTGGAACCGCCTCCAAAAAAACATGCCCCTCGATATCGATGCAACCATCCAATACGCTCGGGGTGACACTGGCGAAGGTTACTGGGCGCCGCTTACGGTGAGCGATCTTAAAATCAACTCGCCTTACAATACGTACCTCCATAAGGGGCTCCCGCCGACGCCGATCGCAAGCCCTGGCCTTGCGGCGATGAACGCCGCCTTGAACCCACAAACCACGACGTGTCTCTATTACCTCCATGATGCAAACCATGTCATCCATTGCGCGAATACGTACGATGAGCAAAAATTAAACGTAGAGAAATACCTCAAATAGAGTCGTCCAACAATGACAAAAAACAAACTGACACCATCAAAAAACGCCGAGAAGATGGCAATCCAATACCTGCAGCACGAATTCAGGAAAATTTTGAACGGCATCCGAGACCCGAAGACGTGGAAACTGATAGATAGAGAAATTGCCAACTTACCCGAAACACAAGGAGAATCATCGTTTTGGAATCTCGTCGCGGCCGTATCGGAGGATTGGAAGTTAAAATCTGTCTACCGGGTACTTTCGGACACGAGATTCACGTGGAAACTCGAAGAGGTCCCTCTGGAAAAAATAACACTGACCGGCATGTCGCCGGAAATAAACCGATATACCCTGAAACAATGCGGCGGCGATCCGATGAAATTCCTTGCGCTGTGGAAAACAAACGCCAAAGTCAGAAGTGATATTCTGAAAACCGGATTCTCCGAACACCGGGAGCGGGACGGACATCCCATATTCCTCGCCGAGATACCGGATGGATTATCCGTCTTCGACGGCATGCGGAGAACGCTTCTCGCAATCATCGGCGGCAAGAAAACGATTCCAGCGTGGGTCGGGAAACCGCTGAACAAGAATGGAAAACCGTTGATCAGCGGCGGATTCGGCTACGTCCTTTCGCAACTCTACCGACATACGGAACGGAAGAATAAAACTATCGATCAGGCGTTTGCCCACGTAGTGCAAATCGTCGGAAGCGACTACCGGAATGGCAAGGAACTGGTGAACAAGCGGATCGCCGGCTGGTCGCGCGATGAACGAATAAAAAAGATTTTTCGGATAAAATGAATCCCGTGAGAAACCATAAACTTATGAAACCAATGCTCACTAGAGAAGGTGAACTAATCGCGCATCATAGGCGATCGCTTATGAAAAAAATGCCTTGTTTCTAACGGGATGAAAAATCGTGCTAAAATAGGCGGAAAGCCAGGCAACCCGGCATACCGGACAACAGCTACATTCCGGTACAGACAACATCTGAAGGTGAGGAAGATGAAAATTATTAAAAATTTAAACAACATATGAACGGAAAATTGTATGTCGTGGGAACGCCCATCGGCAACCTCAAAGACATCACCGAGAGAGGAAAAGAGACGCTCCAAAGCGTCAATTTGATACTCGCGGAAGACACGCGGGTCACAGCAAAACTCCTGAACCATCTCGGAATCAAAAAACCCATGTGGCGGTATGACGAATACGCGAAGAGCGATCTCTACGAACGGATCCTCGAATTTCTCGGTGCAGGAAAGGAAATCGCGCTCGTGACCGACGCTGGAACACCGAATATTGCCGATCCCGGCTCGAAACTCATCGACTTCATAAGAGACCGGACGCCGGAAGTGAAAATCATTCCGATTCCAGGCCCCTCGGCGATTATAACCGCGCTTTCCGCCGCCGGCATGAACGCCGACCGGTTTACATTTGCCGGCTACCCGCCGCACAAAAAGGGGAGGCAAACATTTTTTAAGACGATCAAGGAAATTGAAATGCGACCCGTTATTCTGTATGAATCGCCACATCGGCTCCAGAAAACATTCAGCGACATGGAGCATGTATGCGGCGGAGGACATCCAATCACGGTAGCAAAAGAATTGACGAAAATGCATGAAGAAATTTGGAAAGGAACGTTCGAAGAGGCCAAAAAGCACTTCCAGAAGGAAAAGGGGAAAGGCGAATTCGTCATTATCATACCGTAATGGCTTACCGAGGGAAAAGAATTTTAGATCTTATCATTGCACTACCAGCATCAATCTTCACGTTGGCCCTGACACCTTTCGTGGGGCTCGCCGTGGCACTCGAAGACGGCTTTCCGATATTTGTGCGCCTCGAACGAATAAGCGACGGTAAGACAATCCGGGTTTGGAAGTTCCGTTCGATGGTAAAGGGCGCCCACGCCATGAAAAAAGAACTTTGGAATTTGAATGAACGAAAAGACGGTCCGCTTTTCAAAATAAAAAGCGATCCGCGGCTCACGAAAACGGGGAGAATACTCCGCAAATTCCGTCTGGATGAATTCCCTCAAGCATGGAACGTCCTTTCAGGCGACATTGCTCTCGTCGGCCCACGACCGCATGAACCGGGAGAAATCGAGCAATATCCTCCGGAGTTCAAACGCCTGTCGCTCGCAAAATCGGGCCTCACCGGCCTCTCGCAGGTGAGCGGCGCTTCGAAATTGCCGTTCAAAAAAGAAGTAGCGCTCGATATTTACTACGTCGACCATGAATCGTTCCTTATGGACATCAAGATCCTCTGGAGGACCATTGCCATCTTTTTCTCCGACCCAACGGGGGTGTAGGGGATAGGAATATTCCTTTTGAAAACGCTGTGCCAAACCCCAGCGAGGTTTGGACGTTCGCTCTCGGGCCCACTCTCTCGTTTCGCTCGAATCATGCCGGCTCGCCCCGCGAGACGGTTTCAAAAGAAGCATTCCAATCCTCATGGATCTAGGATAAAATGAGACCTAATGAAAGTTGCTATCCTCCATGATTACTTGAACCAGTTCGGCGGCGCGGAACGCGTCGTGAAAGTCCTCCTTGAAATATTTCCCCAAGCGGATCTTTACACGCTCCTCTACGATAAACAAAAAACCAGCGGCCTTTTTGACCGGAATATAAAAAAGACCAGTTTTATGGACATTCCATTCGTGCGGAATCATCATCGAATGTTCATCCCTTTCATGCCTCTCGCCGCAAAGTACCTTACGTCACCCGAAAAATACGATCTTGTCATTTCGTCGACGGCCGGTTATGGCAAGGGGATCAACATTTGTGGAAAATACCATATAAGCTACTGCCACACGCCTTTGCGATATGCGTGGGAAATCGACTACTTGAAAAATCTTTCTGCTTCGCCGCGACCTCTTTCAAATGCCATCGCATACCCCATCGCGCGACGGCTCCGGGAATGGGATAAGCGATCTGCCGACCGAGTAAATCTTTTTATTGCCAACTCGACTTTCATTGCCGACAAAATAAAATCGTACTACGGCAGAGATGCGGTGATCGTAAATCCGCCAGTGAACTTGAAGATTTTTTTCCCCGAGCCGACCGCCGCAAAACGCGATTACTATCTCATGGCCGGACGCCTGTTATACTACAAGGGTTTCGATCTCGGCATTGCAGCCTTTAATCAGCTTCAAAAACCCTTAAAGATCGTGGGAAACGGCCCGGAGCTCGAGAAGCTCATGAAAATGGCGAGATCGCAAAAAATAGAATTTATCACGAAAGCCGACGACCGGGAACTCCGGAAACTTTATGCGAATGCAAAAGCTCTCTTGTTTCCTCAAATCGAAGACTTCGGACTCGTCGCCGCCGAAGCTCAAGCATGCGGCACGCCGGTCATTGCCTACGAACGGGGTGGCATCCGGGACATCGTCACAAATAAAAAGACTGGTTTGTTCTTCAACGAGCAAACGCCGGCAGCCATCGTCGAAGCCGTAAAGGATTTCGAAAATATGTCCTTCTCGAGAAGTTCCATTGCGAAGGCTGCGGAGCGTTTCTCTAAAGAAAATTTCATACGGGAATTTTTGGAAATTCTCCGGTCATACGGTCTCGAGCCATAGGAGCATGAAAATCTTCATCGATGCGCGATCAGTATATGCCCAGATCATTTCCGGCGTGCCGGAGTATACACGCCTCGCTATAACCGCAATGGCAAGTCGGTTTCCAAGCGAAGAATTTTTATTCTTCGCCAATCGCTCGAAGGCGAAATTGAAAAAAAATCCGCTGGAAAATGAAATAAAAGGAGGATGGCTGAACTTCGGAATCTCTAACAAAATTTGGAGTGCTACGAATCGCCTCCTCGGCTTACCGAAGATAGACAAATTGATCCATGCCGACGTTTATTGGAGCCCGCACATCGATATCCTTTCTTTTCAAAATCCCCAGAGGCATGCTTTGACGATCCACGACCTTTCTTTCGTTTTTTATCCGGAATTTTTTACATGGCAGAAAAACTTCTGGCACTGGCGGCAAAACTACGATCGGCAAATCAAAGAAGCGGGGCGTGTTATCGCCGTTTCGGAATTTACCCGACAGACGATCATCGATCGATTCCGCTTAGACGAAAGAAAAGTCGTCCGCATTTATCCGGGGCTCGATGACTTCTATCGCCCCAAAACGGGGGAAAGCGAAACAATCAAAAGAAAATATCCCTTTCTCCTCCACGTCGGGACATTAGAACCACGAAAAAACGCGATCGGCGCCATTCGAGCTTTCAACATCATAAAACAAAGCGGGCACTTCAAGGACCTCAAACTCATTCTTGTGGGAGCCCGGGGCTGGTTGTATCAAAGGATACTCGCGGAAATAGATCGATCGCCGGTAAAAAACGACATTACCGTTTGGGGAAAAGCGACCAGAGAAGATCTGCGCAATCTCTACCGGCAAGCAGCGGCTTTTGTCTATCCTTCTTTTTTTGAAGGATTTGCGTTTCCATGTCTCGAAGCCCAAATATCCGGAACTCCGGTCATAGCTTCCAACCGAGGTCCCCTTGAGGAAGTCTTAGGCACGAGTGCCCTCCTTGTCGACCCTTGGAAAATCGGCGACCTCGCATTGGCAATAGAAAGCGTTTTGTTGGACAATAAAGTAAAAGAACATTTGATCGAGGCTGGCCGGAAAAACGCAGAGCGATTCCAATGGCAAACGACAGCCGAGGAGCTTATAAAAACCTTCCGGGAAATACATGGCTAAAAGAAACGTCCCCAAAAAGAATATCGAGCCTATTTTAGTTGACGTCAAAAAACCGAACTTTAACTACGATCATCTTCGAAAGTTCGAGATCGTCAATCTCACGAAGATTCCCCAACAAGAAAAGAGAAAAGTGGTTTCGATTGCAAAAAGAATCCTCCTTGCCGTTTTTATCGCAGGGATCGTCGGGTTCGTCTCATTTATCGGCATCACCTTCGCAAACATTAGGCAAATGAAAGCGACCGTCGAGGAAAGTGGTGCGCAAATTATGCAAAATTTCAGTTCGTCAGTCGGAGCTCTCAAAAATCTCGAACCATCGACTGCTGCAACGTATCTTGAGAGCAACTCAAAGTCACTCGCCAACATCGATAACCTTGTGACGAACGGGTTCGGCGAAAACATCGTGCAGACAGTGAGCAATTTCATCCCCATCATCAAACAAGCATTCGGTCTCGTGGGGCAGGTTTCCAACTTGAACGGAGATCTCTTGGAGCTTACCCAAACGATCGCCGATCTCCAAAAGAATGGGTTCAAGGATTTCAAAAACAATGGCCCCGCACTCATCGCCGACCTCGAGAAGATTCATACGCTCGTCCAAAACCTCAACAGCGAAGCTGGGAATATTAAAAATACGACTTCGTACCTGAAGAGCATGTCGAGTTTTTTTGGAGGACTGGATCAAAACGTCGGAAATGAGTACCTGAAATACAGCTCTGAACTTTACGGTTGGGATAACGTACTGGTTCAATTGACCAACTTTTTGAATTCGCCGACACCGAAGCACATTGCCGTTCTCTTTCAAAATCCGGCAGAAATACGGCCCGGCGGGGGATTTATTGGAAGCTACGCGGACGTAAGTGTTCAAAACGGCCAAATGCAAGGCATGGATGTGCGGGATATCTACGACCCGGATGGCCAGCTTGCCATTAAAGTAATACCGCCCGAAGAGCTGCAGGCGACGACCCCCAATTGGGGTGCCCGCGACTCCAACTGGTTCTTCGATTTTCCAACTTCGGCAAAAACAACACTAAACTTCTTGAACGCCTCCAAAATGTACTCCGACAAGGGGATTCGTTTCGATGCGGCAATCGCCATCAACATCAACGTCGTAAATTCCCTCCTCGATATTACGGGACCTATCACTTCCCCGGGATACCCAACCGTCAACTCGTCGAATTTTCTCGAAGAAGTTCAACGCGAAACGGAAAGCAGTGTAAACCAGCGAGCTGGACAGCCGAAGAAAATTCTACAAGTCTTGGCGCCGATTCTCATGGAAAAATTGGATAATTTGACGAGCGATCAATCAAAAGCACTCATCGACGCTCTAAAAAACGACCTTCAGAAAAAAGACATCATGTTCTACTCTACCGATCCCACGATCGAAAATTTCCTCAACTCGAGCGATGTGGACGGCAGCGTTTATGAGCTCCCCGACGGCTTTTGGGGGAACTATCTCGCAGTCGTGAACGCGAACATCGCCGGCGGCAAAAGTGACGCATTCGTGAAAGAGGCGGTAAATGCGAACGTTGACATCGACACAAGCGGCAATACCTTTACGGATGTAACCATCACGAGACAGCATACCGGTAATACTCAAACAGATCCATGGTGGCGCGCCACGAACAACGATTTTCTGCAGGTCTTCACGGAACCGAACTCGAGCCTCGTCGACGTGACTGGTGAAAACACACGGAAGAAATACTCGACACTCAACTATGCCAATTCCGACTACGCCGTAAATCCCGATCTTGCCGCCATTCAAGCGAATGAAGTATTCCTCACCAATTTCAACACTTGGCAACGGTCCGAATTCGGCAAGAATGTCTTCGGTACCTGGCTCTTTACGAAAGCAGGAACGACCTCCACACTCACCATGCGCTACCAAACGAGCTACAATACCATGAAAGTCTTGATGCCTGGCCAAAAATATACCTTCGTCTTCGAGCGGCAGTCGGGCGTCCAAAACTCCCTCAATTTGACCATCAATGCTCCCTTCAAATATTATTGGGTAGAATCCAACTCGCCGGTCTATACCTATCACACGGACGACCCAGACAAACGGATTATCATAACCCTCACACTCGGGTATCAAAGCCAATAATATAAGGATGGACCAAGAAAATATCCGCAACTTTTGTATCATTGCTCACATTGACCACGGAAAGTCGACGCTCGCCGATCGTCTTCTTGAAATCACGGGAACGGTCAAATCGCGGCGCATGCATGCCCAGTATTTGGATCAGCTCGATCTCGAACAAGAACGGGGGATTACCATCAAAATGGCTCCTGTCAGGATGATATATCGTCCGGAATTAGGAATTTCGAATTTCGAATTTCGGAACAAAGAAGATAATCCTACCGCTTCAGAATATATTCTGAACTTAATTGATACTCCCGGCCACTCGGATTTCGCGTACGAAGTATCACGATCACTAAATGCCGTCGAGGGCGGTATTCTTTTGGTCGACGCAACGCAGGGGATTCAAGCTCAAACACTCTCCAATTTCAGAGCAGCAAAAGCAGCGGGTCTCACGCTCATTGGGGCGATCAACAAAATCGATCTCTTTAAAGACCGGGATGATCATGTGCTTGCCGAACTCCGAAAAGAAGTGTCAGAACTTTTGGGAATAGAACCGGAGGACGTTTTCATGGTCTCCGGCAAAACCGGCGAGGGCGTAAAAGAACTTCTTACAGCGGTCGTTGAAAAAATCCCCGCACCTAAAATACTAGATACTAAATATCACATACCGAACCTCGGCCGAGCTCTCATTTTTGATTCATTCTATGACGACCATAAAGGAATTGTCGCTTCGGTTCGTGTTTTCGAGGGGGCCTTCAAACGCGAAGACCCGATCATTCTTGCGGCAACAGGAGCCGAAGTAAAAATCAAAGAAGTCGGCTACTTCTCACCTCAACCAAAAGCAGCGCCATTGATCAAGAAGGGCGAGATCGGCTACCTGGCGACTGGCATCAAGGACACGAGCCAAGTGAAGATCGGCGATACCGTCCTTCTTATCCCCAAGCCCCATACCCTCGACCCTCAAGCTCTCGCCCTTCCCGGTTACCGGGAGCCGAACCCCGTGGTTTTCGTTTCTTTCTATCCCGAGGAAGCCGACGATTATGAAACTTTGAAAAGGGGCCTCGAAAAACTCCACTTGAACGATTCATCGCTCCATATCGAGCCGGATCAAAATGAAATCTTGGGAAGAGGATTTAAAGTCGGGTTCCTTGGAAAACTCCACTTCGAAATAACTGCGGAGCGCCTCGAGCGCGAGTTTGACGCACCCGTTGTC
Source organism: bacterium (assembly GCA_021791395.1). Taxonomy (GTDB): domain Bacteria; phylum Patescibacteriota; class Minisyncoccia; order UBA6257; family GWB1-50-10; genus JAKAHT01. The sequence goes on along the minus strand of JAJYWR010000007.1, from coordinate 70,257 downwards.
GGTACCTTTCCGTCCGTCGTCTATAAGATTGTCAATAAAGGAAAGGAAGGATTCATCACGAAGCCGGAAGATCTGCCGAACGAGTACGACGAGATCTGGGAACCGCTCGTCCGAATCAACATCCTTGTCCCTTCGAACTACCTCGCAAGCGTCCTTTCACTTCAAAATAAATTTCGGATCGAGGATTTGACAACGAAGACAGTCGTGAACTCCATCGACATCGAGGCGGTCATGCCGCTTTCCGAACTTATCAGCGATTTCGACGACCAGCTGAAATCGGCAACATCCGGGTACGCTTCATTCAGCTACGAATTTTTGGATTACCGCAAAGCCGATGTCGTGAAGGTAGACAATTTCGTCGCGGGCGAGATCATCCCGGGTCTTTCTCGGTTTTTCCCGCGGGAGAGTGTGGAACGCGAGGCGCGAAGGATGGTAGAAAAACTAAAGACTACTCTCCCAAAACAGCAATTTCCGCAGGCGCTCCAAGCGAAGATCTCAGGGAAAATCATCGCACGCGAGGATATTCCGGCCATACGGAAGGAGCTCGGCAACTTCGGCAAGAACGGCGGAGATCGAACGCGGAAAATGAAACTGTGGCAAAAACAAAAGAAGGGGAAAGAGAAATTGAAAGCGATGGGAAAGGTGCGGATCGCGCCGGAAATATTCAAGGAGCTCATCAAGAAATAAACGAGCTCACCAAACACTCCCGATCAGGTTGTCTCCGAGGCGACCTACCTGCGCAGGCAGGTGTCCAAGTTTTAGTCTTCGCGGAGGTGTTCGGTTCGCTCTTTGATTACGCCTCCCAGTGCAAAATACCTGCGCGTATACCCCCTCATCCTTTACTGGCAACCGAGAGGGTGTAAAATAGGAACAATGAAGTACTGGAAGGTGATCGTATTTGTGGCGATTGCGGGAATCGTGGGATGGGGGCTCTTGAGCCTTTACCAATCACGGAACGCGGCGGAACAACAGGCGACTACCCTGAAGGTTCAGTATAAACAACTTCAAGCACAAAATCAGAATCTCTCTTCCGAGGTTCAGTATTTCCAAGACCCGGCGAATTTGATAAAACAGCTGAAAGCCCAGACCAACTACAAAAATCCGGGAGAAGGACTTATAATCGTGGTACCGGGAGCTAGTAGTACAACCAGCACGGCAACCGGGGCGCAGCAATAGGCGGATACATGCGGAATTGGTTTAGTGGCAGAACGCGACCCCTGCCTGCGCAGGTAGGTTCCCAAGCCGGGTAGTGAAAATGCGATCTTTTCAAATGCGGAATTAGTACAGTGGTAGTACGCTTGCTTCCCAAGCAAGATGCACGGGTTCGATTCCCGTATTCCGCACAACCCAATCGCACTTCTACTACCCGGCAAGGTTGAGACACGAGTTCGATTCTGGTAGTGCGTATTACTAACCAAGCCAATAGCAACTTAACACGCAGGCCGCAGCAGAAGCTCGAACACAACAGCAGGCGGCTCGGCAACGTGCCAATCAAATCAGTGTCCTAACACAACAGTACAATTTATCAACTTTAATCAGCGGATTCTGGCTATAAAATACTATAAGGATGCATCTGCGAATTTATCTGGTCTATTTTCATATTGTCGCTGTCAGTTAATTGCTGAATTTCTCCATTAGTCTCACTTAAACCCAATCCGGGGATTTGCTGTATGTTTGCTACAGCAAGTGCAGATCCAAGAACAACAGCTACTTCTTAACTACAACTCACAGATTAATTCACTAAAATGAAATATCACGGACTCACGCCCGTGGTTTTCTGGCAGCGGGAGGGAATACGGATCGCAAACGACGAGATGGTGGAGATGGTCCGCTTCACGCCTTTTCTTCCGGTAATCATCGATCGGTCGGGTCCGGGAGACAGAGTCGTTTTTGTGGAACGGTCAAGAGTGCTGCCGCTGCTCCAGCTTTCCATCGAGAATTACGAACCAGACCTTTGCCCGTACTGCAAAGCGGGATCCGAAGCCATCAAGCCGAAATTCGGCGATAATTGGTCTCGCCTAACCGGCTCCTAACAAATTCAATTGCCCTCGCCCCAGAGAAAACTCTAGGCGAGGGCTCGTTTGTTCTATATAATCAACATATGAAAAAGATCGTCATTGCATCGAAAAATCCGGTGAAAATCGAAGCGGCCCTGAACGGCTTCCGGAAAATGTTCCCGGATGAAGAATTCGCGATTGAAGGCATTTCCGCTCAATCAGGCGTCTCGGATCAGCCGATGAGCGACACCGAAACATTCTCAGGTGCTCGAAATCGCGCCGAGAACGCCTCGCGGGAGCGCCCCGGCGCTGATTTCTTTGTCGGCATCGAGGGCGGTGTCGAGGAAAAGAACGGCGAAATGGAGGCGTTCGCGTGGATCGTCGTGAAATCGAAAGGAGACGGCTTCGGCAAGGGGAGGACGGGAACTTTTTTCCTGCCGCCCCGAGTCGCTGAACTCATCAAAGAGGGAAAAGAACTCGGCGAAGCGGATGACATCGTCTTCCAACGGACAAACTCGAAGCAGGAGAACGGCGCGATTGGCATCTTGACCGACAACGTCATCGACCGGACGAAATACTATACCGAAGCGGTCGTGATCGCCCTCATTCCGTTTAAAAACAAAGAGCTCTATAATTAATCTTATGAAAAACAAAGAGGGGTCCACAAAAATAATAACGGAACTCATCATTCTGGGAGTAATAATAGCGGTCGGCGTTTTGTATTTTGCGATCGACCGGCCTACGCAACCAACCGCACCGGCTCAAAATCAGGAAACGGTTCCGTCAGAATGGCAAACTTACACAAATAACCAGTACGGCTTTCAGGTAAATTATCCGTCGGGAACGGAAATAAGAGATACTGATGCAACCGGCGGGAAAAGTATCACTTTCAACTTTTCACAGAAAGCACCGGGCTTTGATTTCACATTTCCAACCGTCATCATAACCGTTCAAACGGAAGAGTATTACAACAGCAGTCAACTAACACCGGTTACCCAATGTCATCCCGGAGATAATCCGAGTACGTCAACCGTCAACGGCATTGATTTTCTGAAGAGCGACACGAGCAACATGCATGGTGGTACGGAAAGCGCGGCAAATGCCGAGTCCTATTGCGTAGTGAGGAACGGAATCAGATATACCTTGGAGGCAATTGATATGTATGGCCGTTGTGCAGCATATAGCGGGAAAGGCGGAAGTTGCATACAAGAAGCGCAAGCTCCGGACAAGGCGACGGACTTCCAGCGATTCGACGAAACCATACAAGCCCTCAATTTCAAATTGACTTCCTCAACTACAATAGAGGAGCAAAAGACAACTTATACTAACAATAAATTCGGCTTTTCCCTGCAGTACCCAATATCTTTAGGAACACCCGTTGAATCTACTGACAGTATCATCTTCGAAACTTCACCCGGCAATGCTACTATGGACATCTACTACCTCAATACGAACTATACGAGCTCTACCCTGGATTCCATCGCGGCAGGGAAAAATAATGTACGGTCTATTAACGTGGATGGTCAAAACGGCATTGAGTTTTCCGGTATTCAATTCGGAACACTGGTGTATATTCAGTTGCCGAACGGCAAAATATTCGCGATCAATTACTCATTTGCCAACAGCTCAATTCTTGATCAGATAATACTTCCTTCACTCAAATTCATTTGCAGCAGCGGCGCAACCAACTACCCACACTGTAATGCCGTTTTACCTTTTCCTAATTAAAACATGAAAAACGAAGAGGGGATAGTTCAAATAACAATCGCATTAATCATTCTCAGCCTCATCGTGGCGGCAGGTGGGATTTACCTCGGCCTGACTGGAATCCCGAAGACTCCAAAGAACACGATGATTGAAAACACGTCAACCACCTTGACCGTGGATCAAATAAAATCGGCGGAGTACACCTTGCCTGATTTCGGCGGGCCGTTCACATTCGATGCAAACGGCGCGGCAACGACATCGATCACGCAAGGGAAAGCAAGCGCCGCAGAGCCGATAACGATATTTGCCAATCTCTTGAGCGACAAGTTGGCCTTCGGCGATTTAAACGGCGATGGCTCGATCGACGTCGTGGTCCCGACCGTTGAACAACTGGGCGGCAGTGGAAGTTTTTATTACTTAGTCGCTTTCTTAAACGAGAACGGGAAGCCGAGGGAAATCGCCACGAAACTCCTCGGCGATCGCATCGTCATAAATTCAATCAAAATAGAAAACGGCACGATTTCCATCGATATGCTGGATCACGGTCCAAATGACGGCATGTGCTGCGCCACAATGCCGATCACAAAATATCTTATCTTGCAAAACAATAACCTCATCGAATCTTCCAAAACCCCGCAAATAAACACGACAACAACCGAAGGATCCTCGGGATGGAAAACGTACCTAAATAGCCAATATGGTTTCACTTTTCAATATCCTGAAGGCTGGCAAATTTCAGACACAAGCGAGATGAAGGATGGGAGAAAATGGCCGAGCGTCAATATAGCAAGCCCGCTCCGCTATAATCTGCCCGGATACGACGGAGTGCCAGCCGAATATCGAATACTTATCTTCTTTCCTGCGGCAAGCGGCACTTTTCCTTCGATTCAAAATATGGAGCCGATAGCCGGCTTCGGAAGTCCAAATCCTCAATTCGGGCACCAATCAGCCTGGAATATAGAAGTACCGCGGAACGTTCTTAAGGCATCAAATGAATACCAAGACGGCCAGCAAATAGTATCTTCGTTTAAGTTTATCCCTTCGCCGCCGTTTTCCATTTATCCATCTCCGAACGGCAAAATAGATGTCTACGCCATAACTTCAACCACCCTCGAAAGCATCTTATCCGTCAATGACGCTTCGACGACCAGTATTCTTTCAAGACTAAATCTCACCTCGGAAGACGGGGAGCACGGCGCCATAGCCGACAAATTACTATGGACGCCGGATTCAAAGTTTTTCATCCTAGCGACGCATCTCTCCGGGGGACATATGCCCTGGAGCGAACCTACGTATATCTACGCGGTTTCAAAGAATATGTGGTACAACCTCGATGATTTTCTCGGTAAGAAGAATCTGGCAGCGGCAGGCGACATAAAACTTACATCCGGTGACAAGCTCAGTTTGGAACCTTGGGTCGCAGGAGAAGGGGGCGGGGTACCGACAACCACCATTATTGACATACCGTCTTTACCATTCAACGAAATGCAACCGGTTACTCCCACGCCCTACAGATAATTTCCCGGTAATCAACGATGAAATAAATTCCAGATATTCTATAATTATCCTCATGAATAATTTAGTACCCAAACGGATGTTCTTCACGAAAGGGGTCGGCCGCCACAAAGAATATTTGCAGTCATTCGAAATGGCACTCCGAGATGCCGGGATCGCCGAATACAATCTTGTAATGGTAAGCTCGATCTTCCCGCCGAATTGCAAGCGTGTGCCACGCGATGAAGGCAAGAAACTGCTGAATCCTGGCCAAGTCGTTTTTTGTGTCATGGCCAGAAACGCGACCGATGAGCCAAATCGTCTGACGATGGCCTCCGTGGGGTTGGCCCAACCTTCCGACCCCAATCAATACGGTTATCTCTCGGAACATCACGCATTCGGCGAAACAGAGGAAAAGGCGGGGGAGTATGCAGAAGATCTCGCGGCAACCATGCTCGCTTCGACCTTGGGCCTTGAATTCGACCCGAACGCCGCCTGGGACGAGAGAGAGCAAGTCTATAAATCATCTGGGAAGATTTTTAGAACCACAAACATCACGCAATCAGCCGAAGGCCACAAGAACGGCATCTGGACGACCGTCGTGGCCGCCGCCGTTCTCATATTTGAGTAACTCGCTCGCCGAGCATTCTTGCTCGGGCTGTCTCCGGGGCGACGCCCAAGTCTTAGCCTTCGCAAGAGTACTCGGCTCACTTCCTTAGGCGAAAGAACGGCAGTGCTATTTTCTATTCGTCCCTTTTTAGGATATAAATAAAAGGCATGTTCAAAATCATTTCGAAAAACAAGCCGGCGGGAGATCAACCAAAAGCCATTCAAGAATTGGTTTCCGGCCTCAGAAGGGGATATAAAAACCAGACGCTCTTAGGCGTCACGGGAAGCGGCAAAACATTTACCATTGCGAATGTCATCGAACACACTCAAAAACCGACGTTGGTCATCGCGCATAATAAAACCTTGGCTGCCCAGCTCACGAACGAGCTCCGGGAACTTTTCCCGAAGAACTCGGTAAACTATTTCGTTTCGTATTACGACTACTACCAGCCGGAAGCGTATATCCCAACGTCCGATACTTACATCGGCAAGGAAGCAATGGTAAACGACGAGATCGACAAGCTCCGCCATGCCGCGACGGCGGCGCTTTTGACGCGGAAGGATACGATCGTCGTCGCGTCTGTTTCCTGCATTTACGGTTTGGGAGCTCCCGAGGCATATGCTGAAAACATCATCAAATTCGAGCCGGGGACGAAAATCGACCGACATGAACTTATGAAAAAACTCGTGGAGCTCCAGTTCTCGCGAACAACGGCTGATTTGAAGCGCGGAACCTTCCGCGTGCGGGGAGACAACTGGGAAATCATGCCGCCGGGCATCGAAAATATTTACAACCTTGAACTCAAAAACGGCGCGATTCATAAAATCTACGAGGTAAATCCAGTCGAAGGCTTCAAGCCAGGAGAAACAAAAACCGTGAACGAACTCTATGTCGCACCGGCTAAGCATTTTATTACGCCACCCGAGGACCGCGAGCGGGCACTCAAAGCCATCGAAGAGGAATTGAAAAAACAACTCAAAAAATTCGAGAAGGAAAGGAAGCCTCTGGAGGCCGAGCGTCTCGAGCGGAGAACGAAGGCTGACATGGCGATGATCCGCGAGGTTGGATACTGTAACGGCATCGAGAACTATTCGCGGCATCTTTCGGGGCGGAAAGCAGGAGAACCACCGGACACGCTCCTCGATTATTTTCCGGAGGATTTCCTGACCGTCATTGACGAATCGCACGTGACGATTCCGCAACTCGAGGGGATGTACCACGGCGACGCTTCGCGGAAGAAGACACTCATTGAATATGGCTTCCGGCTGCCCTCCGCGGCCGACAACCGGCCGCTCCGGTTCGAGGAATTCAAAAAAAAGATCCACCAATCGATATTCATGTCCGCTACGCCCGGCCCTTATGAGGGGAAGGTAAGCTCGCAAACCGTGGAGCAAATCATCCGGCCGACTGGCCTCGTCGATCCGAAAATCGTGATCCGTCCGGTGAAAGGCCAGATTCAGGATCTTATCCCGCGAATCGAGGAACGGGTGGCAAAAAAAGAACGAACCCTCGTCACGACCCTCACCAAACGCATGGCCGAGGACCTGAGCGCATACCTCGAAGAACGAAAGACGAAAGTAACCTATCTCCACAGCGACGTAGATACCCTGGATCGGATCCGGATTCTCACAAAACTCCGGAAGGGGGAGATCGACGTTTTGGTTGGCGTGAACCTCCTTCGGGAGGGACTCGATCTGCCAGAAGTTTCACTCGTCGCGATCCTCGACGCCGACAAGGAGGGGTTCCTGCGAAGCGAAACATCGCTCATCCAAACCATCGGCCGGGCGGCGAGGAACGTCGAGGGTGAGGTGCTCCTCTATGCCGATGCTATCACCGGCTCCATTGAGCGCGCCGTAAAAGAAACCGACCGCCGCCGAAAACTCCAGGTCGCCTACAATAAAGAGCATCACATAACACCGAAAACAATTACCAAAGAGATCAAGGATATCCTGCCGATGGACGAAATTCTCGACCTCGAAACCAAGCCGTTACCGAAATCAAAGACGATACTTGAAAAGCTCATCAAGCAAAAGGAGAGAGAAATGAAAGAAGCGGCCGAGCGTCTCGATTTCGAACTCGCCGCAATCTTGCGGGACGAGATCAGGATACTTTCGAAAAAGGCAAAAACAAATTCTTAATTCTTAATTTTTATTTAAAAATTACAAAATTATAAAATTTCTATTATAATAAAGATATGAAAATAACCATTGAGAGCACGGGTCTTGAGTTAACGCCGTCGATCAAGACGTACATCGAAACGAAATTGACACCGCTTAGCCGGATCATCAAGCGATTCGAGACGAAGGGGGAAATAACCACTTTCGTGGAAGTCGGCCGATCAACCAAGCACCATAAACACGGGGACGTTTTCCGCGCCTCGATTGACATCGAAGTACCAGGAAAGAAACTTTTTGCCGAGAACGAAAGTCCCAACCTCCGCACGGCGATCGATATGGTAAAAAACAAGGTGAAGGACGACATCCAAAAATACAAAGAAAAGTCAACGGACAAACGGAAGTAAAATTCGTCATTTAGAATTTGAGCTTTGACTCTTGCGAAGTTTAATACTAAACTTCGCTTATACTCCTAGGGGGATAAACCGAGGGAAACTTTGTGTGTATGACCGATAAAATCATCATAAAAGGAGCGAGAGAACACAATCTCAAAAACATCAATCTCGAGATACCGAGGGATAAAATGATCGTCATGACGGGACTTTCCGGATCCGGTAAGTCATCGCTGGCCTTCGATACCATCTTCGCCGAGGGGCAGCGGCGGTACGTTGAATCGCTTTCAGCCTACGCCCGGCAGTTTTTGGGTCGCCTCGACAAACCCGACGTCGACGAAATCGAGGGGCTTTCGCCCGCGATTTCCATCGACCAAAAGCACCACAGCGCAAACCCGCGCTCGACGGTTGCGACCATTACGGAAATTTACGATTATCTCCGTGTTCTTTTCGCGCGCGTCGGCGTGCCGCACTGTCCCGTCTGCGGCCGCGAGATCAAAAAGATGACACAGGAGGAAATCGTCGACATTGCGATCCAAATCTACAAAGAAACCAAGGAAAAACGGAACATGGTCATCTTGTCGCCGGTCGTCCGCGGCCGAAAAGGAGAATACTACCAAATGCTCTATGACTTTTTGAACGCCGGGTTCTCGGAAGTTCGGGTTGACGGCAAACTCATGAGCCTCCGGGAACGGATCGACCTCAGCCGCTACAAGCAGCATTCAATCGACCTCGTGATCGACCGGATTCCCGCAGCCCTCGATTTCCGGAACAAGGATAACCGGCTTCGCCTTGCGGAAAGCATCGAAAACGGTTTGAAGTACGGCAACGACGTCGTGACCATCATCACCGACAAGGAGGTATCCCTTTCCGCCAAATACACCTGCCCCGTGGACGGCTTTTCCTTCCCCGAAATCGAGCCGCGTCTTTTTTCGTTTAACAGCCCCTTTGGCGCCTGCGAAACATGCCACGGCTTGGGCGTCGAAAATCCTTGGTCAGAAAAAATATGTCCAACTTGCCTCGGGAAACGGCTCAAGACAGAAAGTTTGAATGTTTTAATCGACGACAAGAATATCGCCGAGGTTACCGCTTTTTCAATCGTGAACTCATTCGATTTTTTCACAAAACTCGAAACGAAACTCAAGAAAAACGAAAGTTCTCTCGCCATCGCCGAAGTGCCGATGAAGGAAATCAAGAACCGCCTGAAATTCATGATTGACGTCGGTCTTGAATACCTCCAGCTCGACCGCAAGGCCGGAACACTCTCGGGCGGGGAATCGCAGCGGATCCGTCTGGCATCCCAGATCGGCTCGCGTCTCGTGGGCGCTCTCTATATCTTGGACGAACCGACCATCGGACTCCATCAACGGGACAATGCAAAGCTCATTCAAACCCTCAAGAATCTCCGCGATCTCGGAAACACGATCATCGTCGTGGAACACGATGAAGATACGATTCGCGAATCGGACTATCTAGTCGACATCGGCCCCGGTGCCGGCATCCACGGCGGGAAAGTCGTTGCACACGGACCACTCCCCGCGATTTTAAAAGATAAAACTCAGAAATCGCTTACTCTCGATTACCTCCGGGGCGAGGAATTCATTGCGGTCCCAAAAACAAGACGATCAGTGCCGAGAACCCACGAACACCTGAAAATACAGGGAGCGACGGAAAACAACTTACAAAACCTCGACGTCGAAATCCCGCTCCGAAGATTCTCCGCCGTGACCGGCCTTTCGGGCTCGGGTAAATCAACCCTGGTCTATGACGTGCTCTTCAAAAACCTTTCCAATAAATTCAACAAATCCCATTTCAAGGCGGGGCAATGTAAGGGAATCATCGGAACCGAATATATCAATCGCATCGTGAGCATCGACCAGTCGCCGATTGGCCGCACGCCGCGCTCGAACCCGGCGACGTATGTGGGCGCTTGGGGACCGATCCGCGATCTCTTTGCTTCAACGCCCGACGCCCGCGTCCGCGGGTACAAGCCGGGGCGATTCAGTTTCAACGTGCGGGGCGGCCGATGTGAAAACTGCGAAGGCCACGGCGTGATCGCCATCGAAATGCATTTCCTGCCGACCGTTTACGTAACCTGCGACATCTGCAAAGGCAAGCGCTTCGACCGCGAAACGCTCGAAGTTGAGTACAAGGGGAAAAACATCTTCGATGTCCTCGAAATGACCATTGAAGAAGCGACAAAATTCTTTAACGATATCCCGTGGATTGAAGATAAATTGAAAATTTTAAACGAGGTTGGCCTCGGATACTTGAAACTCGGCCAGTCGGCGACGACCTTGTCCGGCGGCGAAGCCCAGCGCATCAAGCTCGGTGCAGAACTCGGCAAGCGGGACACGCGGCGCACGCTTTATCTTTTGGACGAGCCGACAACCGGCCTCCATTTCGCCGACGTCAAAAAACTCATCGAGGTCCTCCAAAAACTCGTCGAGCGGGGAAATACCGTCGTCGTCATCGAACACAACCTGGATGTCATTAAAACGGCCGATTGGATCATTGACCTCGGCCCGGAAGGAGGGGAGAACGGCGGCAAGCTTGTCGCCGAAGGGACGCCGGAAGCGATCGCGAAGAAAGCGGGCAGTTTCACTGGAGAATACTTGAGAAAAATCCTAAAATAAGAACAATGAAACCTAAAACGATCGGCTTGGCCCTCGGAGGCGGGGGAGCAAAAGGTCTCGCTCACATCGGGGTTTTGAAAACGCTTCTCCGGACCGGATTTAAAATCGACTATATCGCCGGCACATCCATGGGCTCCCTCGTGGGAGGATTGTATGCCGCAACGGAGAACATTGACTTCATAGAGAAAACGTTCCTTGATATAGCCGAGAACTATTCTTTCCATCGAAAACATTTAAGAAGAAAAAAGAACCTGCTTTTTACGGACGAAGAAGCGGTCGAAAAAATACTTTCCGAAAAGATTGACGGACTCGACGTCAAAAATACCAAAATTCCCTTCAAGGCAATTGCAACCGACGTAAGGAATGGAGACGAAGTGGTCATCGACAAGGGAAGCCTGGCAAAGGCCATTCGGGCAAGCTCGGCTCTGCCTATCGCCTTTCCGCCCGTCGAAATCGACGGAAGATTGCTCATGGACGGCGGTTTTGTGAATCCCGTTCCCGTTGATATTGCGAAGAGAATGGGAGCTGAATATGTCATCGGCGTCGATGTCTCGAGCAAATGGCCCGATATAGAAGATGAACGTTTCTCCCTTTCCGGCATCAAATCGACCATCGTCGATGCATTTTCGGCACTTGAGTATCAGGTCGCCAAAGAGAAAGTTAAGAATGCAGACTTCATGCTCCATCCGCCAGTTTTAAGTTTTCATTGGGACGATTTCCGGAACGCGAAGGAAATTATCGAAATAGGCGTCAATGAAACAACAAACAACATCCGCGAAATCAGGGGACAGACGCACTATCCGAAACCAATCAAGAAACCTCTCCAAAGTTTCATCGACTTCATTTCGGGAAACGACTACTGAGGGCTCGCGACTGGCACGCTTTCAAAACACGCGTCGCGTTTCCCAGCGAGAAACGCGCGCTCGTTCTCGTCCTCCCTCTTCCGCCTCTCGGCGGAAACCATGCCCGCTCGGACTCCGTAACGGTTTTTAAAGCATACCAGTCGCTTGCATTTTAAATGTTAAAGGAAGAAATTATAGGTAATGAATCTTTATTCAAAACTTCCGGAAACTCCCGGCGTTTACATTATGAAGGACGGTGCCGGGAAGATCCTCTATATCGGCAAAGCCGTGAACTTGCGGCGGCGGGTTTCGAGTTATTTCACGCGGCCCCACGATACGAGGATTGAAAGACTTGTAAGAGAGATCAAGAAGATAGACTTCAAGAGAACCGACACGGGCATTGAAGCTCTCATCCTCGAATCCGAGCTCATTAAAAAGCATCAGCCACCGTTCAATATTAAGGAAAAAGACGACAAGAGTTTTCTTTATGTCGGTATAACCGCAGAACGGTTCCCGCGCATTCTTCTGATCCGCGGGAAAGACGCCGGGGAAGAGAAAGGTTTTAGAGAAATCCACGGTCCCTTCACCTCCGCATCGAGCATCCGCGAAGCTCTCCGGATCATAAGAAAAATCTTCCCGTATGCGACGCATCCCGAACCCGCAAAGCCACGAACGAGACCTTGCTTCGACTACCAAATCGGCCTCTGTCCCGGAACCTGCATCGGTGCCATTTCAAAGAAAGATTATTTGAAAAATATCAGGAACATCAAACTCTTCTTCGGAGGGGGGAAGGAACAGATTATTAAAAATCTCGAGCGCGAGATGAAGGCGGCAAGCAGGGCCTTGGATTTCGAACGGGCAGGGGAATTGAAGCGACAGCTCTTTGCCCTCCAGCACATCCAGGATGTCGCCCTCATCAAGGAGGATCCGGTATCCCCGCTCATCAGGCTGTCTCCGGGGCGACGCCCAAGTCTTAGCCTTCTTCGCGGGAATACCGGATCCGCTGTCCGCATCGAAGGGTACGATATTTCAAATATCTCCGGCACTTCGGCGGTCGGTTCTATGGTCGTCTTCTCCAACAATGAACCGGACAAAAAGGAGTATCGCAAGTTCAAAATCAAAACCGTCCTCCAACCAGATGACTTCGGCATGCTCCGGGAAGTTCTCGAGCGGCGCCTCAAAAACGATTGGCCGCTGCCCGACTTATTCCTCATCGACGGGGGACAGGGACAAGTGAGCTCAGTCCGCGGAATTCTGGACAAGGCAGGAATCAAAATCCCGATCGTCGGCATCGTGAAAGGGCCGGAACGGAAACGGAACGACATCGTGGGAAAAATCCCCAAATTCACCGATTTACAAACGCTTATAAAAGTACGAGACGAAGCTCATCGCTTCGCCATTACGTACCATAAGAAGGTGAGAAGCCGCGCGTTTATGAATTGAGATATTTTTCGAGCGACTCGATAGCCTTGCTCTTCACCGCATCGCTTTTTTCGTTGGTTAAACCCTCGCCCTTGAATGTAGCCGAGTTCAATTTAAAAAGAATGTGTCGAGCTAATAGTTCGGCGTCTCCTTTTCTGTCCTCTTCCTCCAAACTTTTCAGCTTCGTCATAACCCGGGCATCTAAATCATGCTGCAGAATACCGACGTTCCCAGCATCCATATGCCCCAAATTTTCTTCTTCCCCCGCGAACTCTTTAATAAGGTCTTCTGCGACCTCATCGGGAGAAAACATCTCCTCAAACCCCTTGAATTGTTCCGACATAGTAAGAACACTATATCATTTTTCCGATAACCCGACAAGGATTCCTCGGCTACTGATAGACAACCTCGATGATTGAATTCGGCAAAAGCGGCGTATCGACCATGTCTCTCTGAAGTTTGCCATTTAAATAAACCGAAAGGATGTGACCATTATCCGCTTGATACGAATCAAACTGGGCTGCGGTAAACGTTTTGCGCCAGACCTGGAAGAGGTTTTGAAGCGTATAAGTCACATGGTCGTTTGTTTCCACATACACGAGACCGCTTGCATCTTCCGTATGAACAACCCTCAAACAATTTCCCGGGTCATGGCCGATAGTTGCCGCAAGAGGATAATCCTTTCCATTCACGCTAATTGAAATATGGAGCGTATAACTTTGCGTAGTCGGCTTTGTTACGTCAAAACACGGCACCGTCGGAAGTCCCAAGAAACCCGACTGAATTTGCGCATTTCGGAAAAAGACGACAGCAAGGATAAAAACGCCGATGAAAGACAACACGATAAGCCAGTGATGTTTTTGTACCTTCATATTATTCCACGGGAGAGGGAAATACTTTGCGTTTCAAAAGCCGCCTGAACCACGGAACAATCTTCGCATCAAGCGTCCACCGATCGCCCGAATTGATTAAAAGTGAAAAGGAAATTCCATAGAGCATGAGATGCGGCCATAAAAGCTCGCGGAAATAGAAAATGGAAAGCGTGATGAAAATGAGCGATATGATGACGGTCCACCGCATTGCAAAGCCAAGGATGATGAAGAGGCCGATCAGCATTTCCGCAACCCCCGCTCCGGCTGCGATATAGGCCGCCGTCGCATGGAAAAAGTTCACCAGATGGTATTCGTTGTAGACATCGACGGTAAGCTGTTGATGAAGAAATTTAATCGTATAACCCGCGTAGAGGAGCGCCACCCCGTAGAGAATCCGCACAATCGGCGTCTCAAGCCATTTGAAGCGTTCGAACTTTTTTACCCAAAGGTCCTTGCCGAGGATTAATCGATCGAACGAAAGGTACCGTGATCCAAAGAGCAAGAGAACAATAATCTCGCCGAAATAGTTGGCATATGTCGCCATGTACACCCCAAATGTGAACGTAATATAAATAAACATGGCGAGTGCAATCAAGGCCGCGAGCTCGATCAAAACGCCGAAGAGCACCATGAAGCCGACGAGGAAAAGGAGGAAACGGATGACAATGCTGTAAGGAACAAGCGAGAGTGAAAGTTCCGGTCCAAGAATCGCGTTGCTCATGGCGGCATAAATAAAAGAGGTGCTGATCGCCATACGAATAATGAGAGGGCCGATTATTTTCGCCTTTCGCACAATCCGGTCGAGGATCTCGGCCGGCTTGGAAGCCGACCACAAGAAAACGAGGATATAGGAAACGAGGACCGCGAGTGCCGTCCAGAGGAACGTTGCAAGATGGGCGGAATCGACAAGGGGTGCAAAGGGGTTCTTCGCAAAAACATTAAGCCCCGCGTCGAATTGTCGCGCGGTCAAAACATATGCTTCGTGGGCCGAGGCTCCGGGCGCCATAAACAAAAAGAGCACCGTCATAAACGCTGCCCCTCCCACCGCCAGAATCAATCGTCGTTTGATTCTCATCTGTTTTTATTATACCATAAGGCGTCACGGTACCCATATGAAAAAGAGAGAAGATATCAGGAATATCGCCATCATCGCCCACGTTGACCACGGTAAAACAACCTTGGTCGATGCGCTTTTAAGACAGTCCGAAGGATTCAAGATCAAAAACGACGCCCCGCAGGACCTCATTATGGATTCGAACGAACTTGAACGAGAACGGGGGATCACTATTTTTTCCAAAAACGCTTCAGTGCATTACCAAAACACGAAGATCAATATTGTGGACACGCCTGGCCACGCCGACTTCGGTGGCGAAGTCGAACGCATCATGCGGATGGTGGACGGTGTGCTTCTTTTGGTTGATGCGAAGGAAGGCCCCATGCCACAGACGAAATTCGTCCTTCGTAAAGCGATTCAAGCGGGGCACAAGGTGATCCTCGTCGTGAACAAGATCGACAAACCGGATGCGCGCCCCACATGGGTTTTGAATGCCGTTTATGATCTCTTCATTGAACTCGGTGCAACGGAGGAGCAGATAGAATTTCCAATCATTTACGCATCCGCCGTGCAGGGCAAGGCGGGGCTGAAACCGAATCTTTCGGAGATGAAAGATGTCCAACCGATCTTTGATGCCGTCCTTTCATACATCCCGGCTCCCGAGATCGACGAATCAAAACCGCTCCAAATGCTCACCGTAAATCTCATCTACGACAACTACAAGGGCAAAGTTGCCGTAGGTCGTCTCTACTCCGGTATCCTAAGAAAGGGAGCGACCATTGCCCACATTACGAGGAATGGAGAAATTAAAAAAGAGCAATTGAGTGCTATTATGCTTTTTGACGGACTCCAGCGAATCGACGTAAACGAAGTTCAAGCGGGCGACATTGCAGCTGTCGCGGGAATCTCCGACATTTCGATCGGTGAGACCATCGCCGATCCAGAAAACCCAATTGCGCTGCCCACCATTAAAATCGACGAACCGACCATTAAAATGACCTTCGGCGTAAACACGTCTCCTTTCGCGGGACAAGACGGGACATATACGACATCGCGGAACATTAAGGAGCGTTTAGAGCATGAACTTGAAACTGATGTGGCGCTTTCCGTGACCCCAACTGATTCCTTCGATCGGTGGGTGGTCGCCGGCCGGGGTGAACTCCATCTCGCCATCCTCATTGAAAAGATGCGCCGCGAGGGGTATGAACTCGAAGTTTCGAAACCACAGGTCATCTTCCGCGAAGAAAACGGCAAAAAAACGGAACCCATCGAACTCACTTCCATTGAAGTCCCAGAAACCTACTCCGGAACAATCATTGAAATGATGGGAAAGCGTCTCGGCACGATGAAGGATATGCGCGTCGACAACGGCACCGTTTTCATGGATTTCGCCGTCCCGACGCGGGGTTTGATCGGTATTCGAAACGAATTCCTGACATCGACCAAGGGAACGGGCATCATGAACAGCATCTTCCTCGGGTATGAACCGTACAGGGGCGACTTGAACGACGCGGAACACGGCTCAATCGTCAATACGGAAACGGGAACAACGAACAACTACGGCCTCGTGGCGGCACAGGGAAGAGGGAAGCTCTTCGTGGAGGCCGGCATGCCGACCTACGAAGGAATGGCGGTAGGCGTGAACGCCAAAGCAGGGGATGTCCTCGTGAACGCCTGCCGGGCGCGGGAGCTTACCAACTTCCGGGCGAAAAACGAGGGCCTCCAGGATCAATTGGAAGTCCCTCTGAAACTCTCACTCGAAGACGCCCTGAACTACATCCACGACGACGAACTCGTCGAGGTAACGCCGAAAAACATACGGATTCGCAAGGCCCTTTTGACCGACAACGAGCGGCGGAAAGCAAAACGGCAGGGAAAAGAGTAGGGAGTGGTATATACTGGTAATAGATCTAAAAAGGGGGAGGTATGAAAACATCCTTCCGAATCAGTCGCGATGCCTTGGAAAAACTGCTCGGAATCACTCCGGAAATGTCCGACGAGGATGTTGTTGACCGTATTAATGGACGAATTGCCTTGAATACTTACGGCGACAACCTCCGACGGATCGATTTCGAAAAGACCAAGGTAACACGAGGGGAACGGGAGATTAAGATAACCGTGGAGATCGACGTCTACACGGAATTGTCTCTCCAATTGATTCTCCGAGAGATTATAAAGCACTTTCCCGTTTCATAAGGGCTTGTCCGATTCGGCCAAGCCCTTTAAAATTAAGGCATGTCCATTTACTACACGGCGCAACGAAAGACGAGAATTTTCAATCCATCCGACAAAGAACCGTTCCTGATATCCCGGAGCGGCATTGAACTTTTTATGGAATGCCCCCGTTGTTTCTATCTCGACAAGCGAAAGGGTGTCGCACGGCCGAATGGTTTCCCGTTTAGCCTGAACAATGCCGTCGACGCACTTCTGAAAAAAGAGTTTGACGTCCACCGCGCTACCGGTTCAAAACACCCGCTCGTGAAAGCATACGGCATCGATGCGATCCCATACGCCAACGAGAAATTGGAGGAGTGGCGCGACTCGCGGACACGGGGCATCAAATTCGTACATGAACCGACCAATCTCGCCATCCACGGCGGCATCGACGACATCTGGATAAATCCTCAAAACGAACTCCATATCGTCGATTATAAAGCAACATCAAAAAGCGGAGAGGTGAACTTGGACGCCGACTGGCAAATATCATACAAACGGCAGGTGGAGGTTTATCAATGGCTCTTCCGAAAAAACGGATTCAAGGTTTCGGATACCGCCTACTTTGTCTATTGTAACGGGAATGCCGACAAGGAAGCATTCGACGGCAAACTCGAATTCGATGTGAAAATCATCCCATACGTTGGGAACGTCAATTGGATCGAAGGCGCCCTCGGTGACATCAAAAAAACCCTAATATCGGACGAAACCCCCGACCCCGACCCGGATTGCGATTACTGCAAGTACCGGTTCGCCATGAAACGAATTGAAAAATAGCCATGAATCTGAAAATTAAAACTCTTCTCATCCTGCTCGCGATTCTCATTGTGCTCTTTATCGCCGTGAGTTTCATCGCGCCCCCGCCGACCAGTCCAAAAAACAGCGTCTTCCCTCCGGCGCCGATCCAGACAATACCGACTCCGACGCCGACCTCGACGACTGTGACCATCGCCGACAACGGACAGACCATCAATGTAAATGTCGGGGATACATTTCTCCTGGAACTCGGGGATACGATGAATTGGAATAATATCCAGATATCCGATCCGTCCGTCATAAGCCGCGAAGTGAATGTCATGGTCATTCGTGGCGCGCAAGGGATCTATCGGGCACTGAAATCGGGTACAACAACCCTGACCGCACAAGGCGACCCTTTTTGCTTGCAAGCAACGCCTCCCTGCGGCGTCCCCTCAAGGATGTTCTCCGTCATCGTGGACGTCCATTGACAAGAATACTGATTTTCAATATCCTATACGCATAGCAAAGAGTTCTTTTAGATATTACGAGGCTGCCACGAGCCATGATGACGACATCATAGGAAACACACACCACAAATACGAAGTACCGTCTTGTGGCAGTCTCGGAATTTTCTGCACCCGGCAGCAGGACGGCTAGGTCATTCTAGAGGATAAGAGCGACAACCAAGGGTTGTCCGTCCGAGAGGGCCTCGCCCATATGCACACCCCTCGACAATACTCCTTCATGGACGTATTGCGAGGGGTGCTTTTTTTTGATAAACTAATGGGGCATTGCGGGATCGTCTAGTGGTAGGACGTCGCGCTCTGGACGCGAAAACTGGGGTTCGAGTCCCTGTCCCGCAGCTAATACCAAAATCGAGGGGTGGTAGGGAACAATTTGCCATAGAGCGGATTGCGACGTTCAATTCCCCGTCCCCGACAAGAACAACACAAAGAAATCCTCGTCTAGTATATAATGAAAGCAATGAAGAGGGGAATTACTTTTATACTTCCCGGGGTGCTCGTTCTTCTTATTGGATGGCTGGTTTTTCACGCGGAAGAAAGCGCCATAGAGGGACAACCGAAACCGTTCACTTCCGAAAAAGTCGATGTGTATGCGCCACTCCCGGATTCGATCGTGGAAAATCCGCTCGAAATAGCGGGGGAGGCGAGAGGGTGGTATTTCGAGGGCTCCTTCCCGATAAAAATAATTGACGCAAATGGGAAAGTACTCGGCCAAACGGCCGCGGAAGCGCAAGGTGATTGGATGACGACCAGTTCGGTTCCATTCAAAGCGACCCTTAAATTTTCAACCTCGACAACGCCAACGGGATTTCTCGTGCTACAAAAAGACAACCCCTCCGACATGCGGCAATATGACGAAAGTGTCCAATTCCCGGTACGTTTTACAGCGCAATAGGCGTTCCACCTTCGCGTTGTATTTTTTGCAATTTTAATTTTCCGTTTCGGATTTCCGCTTCAAGGAGCTTCATTCTTTTTCCATTTTCCAAAGTCCATGTCCCGGGCTCCGGATTCAATGCACGTATTTTCCGGTCAACCAATACGGCGATATCTCCGCCTTCTTGCTGCGCCTTCTTCAGGTCCGCCTCGGAAACGAAAGCATCTTCTGGAGAGAATTTCTTCGTGTACGTCGCCTGCAATTCATCCTGGACAACCGGCTTTATTTTACCGTCCAAAAATTTCGGTATTATTTCAACTAAGAAATCGGCCGACAGCTCGGCAAGTTTGTCATGCAAAATTTGAAATTGGGAATTTGAAATTGGGAATTCCAGTTTTTGCTGCGCTAAAACTGGCCCGTGATCCACTTTCTCATCCATGAGGATCAAAGTCGTTCCGGTTTCCTCGTCGCCGTTCAAAATGACGGACTGCATCGGCGTCGCTCCACGGTATTTCGGGAGGAGGGATGGATGGACGACAATGATACCTTTCGGAAAAAGATCGATAATCTCCCGCGAAATGATTTTGCCGTACGACGCGAGAACGGCAAAATCAGATTTCGAATTTCTGATTTCGGATTTCGAATGTGACAAAACTTCCGGCTGGAGGATAGGAATATTGTTTCTCTGCGCCAGAAGTTTTATCGGAGGGGGAGTAAGGACTTGCTTCCGACCGGCCGGTCGATCGGGGTTGGTCACGACAAGCGATGGCGGCATGCCGGCATCGATCAACCGTTCCAATAGTATCTCTGCAAAATGGGGAGTTCCGAAGAATGTATAGTTCATAAATAATCTCAATGCTCGGAAGTGGTCACTTCCACTCGATGGAGTTCCTTTGCCTTGTCAATAAAGAGTCCGCCGTCCAGGTGCCCCACTTCGTGTTGGAAAACGCGCGCCAAAAGCCCCCATGCCTTAATCTTCACCTTTTTTCCATCAATATTTTGCCCTTCAAGAACCAACTGATATGACCGCTCGACGGGGCCGAACGTCTCGGGAACGCTCAGGCATCCCTCCTCGATTGTCTCCGTTTCTTTCGAGAGTTTCGTGAGCGTCGGATTAAAAACAGCGTAGAACTTCATGTGGCCCTGGTCATCGGGAACTTGGGCGACGAACATGCGAAGCGGGAGTCCGATTTGGTTCGCACTTAACCCCACGCCGTCAGCCTCCTTCATGATAGTGCGCATCCTTCTCACCAAGTCCCTTACCTCAGCCTTCGTGTATTTGGCGAAATCGAACTCCTCCGTCTCGGAGCGCAGGAATTTTTCATTGTCCTTATTGGAAATCTCTAAAATTTTATCCGCAATCTTGATCATCGTTTTTTGCCCTTTATTTCATCGAACAAAATTCTCATGAAATAGGCGCCCTTATTTTTGACGTTCTTATTCTCGGCAACCCGCTTGGCAAGTGTCAAGAGTTCCTGTTTATCGCGTTCCTTCGCGAGCTTGATATAAAGCGCTTTATGTTTCCGATCACCAAGAATATCGGCCAACATAAGACCCGTATCTTGGAACTCTCGGTAAATATGGCCTTTCTTGCCCCTTTCTCTCAACTTTTCGAGGTAATTATCATCGAGAGCCATCATGATCATTTTATGATAAAATTGGGGCCATGAAAAGGAGTTCTCTACGCCTTGCCCCTTGTTAAAGGCGGGGGTAGAATGAAACCATCATGAAAAAAATCTGGAAAGGAATAACGGCGGGGGTGGTGGTTCTTCTCTTCGGGGCCGTTTTATTTTATGTTGGTTTTCGATTCGGGAACCTGAAAGAAAGTTATGAGCCCCAGTATTCAATACCGGCAAACGGGACGAGTACTCTTTTAAACGCAAACTTTTCGCTCTTCTGGGACGCCATCCAGCTTGTAAAAGAAAAGTATTACAATCCCTCGGCCATCAACGACAATCAGATGCTCTACGGAGCCATCAACGGAGCGTTGAGCTCGCTCGGCGATCCGTACTCGGTATTTTTCAGCCCGAGCGATTCCACGAAGTTTGATCAGGACCTTTCGGGTAGTTTCGGTGGCATCGGTGCGGAAATCGGAACCAACAAAAATAATCAGTTAGTCATCATCTCTCCCCTTAAGGGAACGCCGGCGGAGGCGGCCGGTCTCCGCGCAGGAGATCAAATCCTCCAAGTCAACGGCACCTCAACGACAAACATGTCGCCGGATGAAGCGGTAAAAATCATCCGAGGCGATGTGGGAACGAAAGTAAACCTCCTCATCATGCGGGAGGGGTGGCAACAATCGAAAACGTTCAGCGTCACACGGGCTCTCATCAACGTGCCGACGCTTGATTGGAAAATGCTGCCCGGGAATATCGCCGACATCCAGCTGTACAACTTCGACGCAAATGCGGGAACGGAATTCTACAACGCGGCTTTGCAGGCCCTTCTTCAAAACGCTCACGGCATGATCCTCGATTTGAGAGATAATCCGGGAGGGTTCTTGGACGTGGCTCAAAATATCGCCGGCTGGTTCCTAAAGCGAGGGAGTCCCGTCGTAATAGAAAGATTCAGGGGCAACCAAGAACAAACGCTCTATGCGAACGGCAACGCCGCATTGTCACAAATGCCGGTCGTGCTTCTTGTGAACGGCGGATCGGCTTCGGCAGCGGAAATCCTTTCGGGAGCTCTTCGAGACGACCGAGGAATCAAACTCATCGGCGTACAGACGTTCGGCAAGGGAAGCGTCCAAGAAATAGAAAATCTTCCGGATGGAGCTTCCATGAAAGTATCGATTGCTGAGTGGTTAACGCCGAATGGAACGACCATCAACAAAGTCGGCCTGAAGCCTGACTACATCGTTCCCTTAACCGACCAAGACATTCAAAATAAACAAGATCCCCAACTCGAAAAAGCCATCGAGATACTGAAACAGGAAATGGGACAATAGTAATGAAAGTAATTCTCCTCAAGGACACCAAGGGATTAGGCAAAAGGGGGGAGGTAAAAGAAGTATCTGACGGCTACGCCAGGAACTTTCTGATACCCCAGGGGATCGTCATCCAAGCAACGCCTGACGAACTGAAGAAGCTCGAAAAACTCAAAGCTGAATCAAGTGCCAAACTCGAGAAGCTCATCAATGTCCTGAAAGCGAAGTCCGATCAACTAGAGAAGCTAACTTTCACCTTCAAACTGAAAGTCGGTGAAAAAGGAGAGGTATTCGGCGGCGTCCATAGAAAAGAAATCGAAGAAAAGCTCAATGAAGCCGGATTTCCCAATACTCACGTTGAACTCGAAAAACCGATAAAAACAATCGGCGAGACATTCGTCCTCGCCGATCTGGGAGAAAAAATAACAGCAAAAATCCGGGTTGCCGTTAAGCCGGAATAATACTCACCACCTTCACGGTCTTTTTGGATCCGTCAAAGCTGAATTTCCTCTTGTTGAAAAACTTCACTTTCCCTTTTTTCACGGCATAGAGCGTATCATCGCCGCCCCGCCGTACGTTTTGACCGGGGTAATATTTCGTGCCGCGCTGCCGGATGATGATATCACCAACCTTGGCTATCTCGCCGTCAAAAAGCTTGACGCCCAAGCGCTTGGATTCTGATTCTCTTCCTAATTTTGTAGAACCTTTGGCTTTGGTATGTGCCATACGATAAAATATATAATAATCGAAAGAAGGGAAAAATGTCAATCATTTACCACCGATTAAAGAATTGGATTATTGGCCACGGGGGGTGGATCAAGCTCGCCGTCGTGGCCCTCACAATCATCTTTTTAAGCTTCGGCGTCGGATTTGTGATAGGTCGCGAATCAAACCCGACGCCCATCATTATCGAAAAAAACTCACCGTAAGCTCTTGATATCTCGAACCAACTCGGGGAACTTGCTTTGCCAGAAATGCCCGCGGTTGGTAAAAATTCTCTTTGTCGCAATTCCCAAAACCTTCTCATACTGGTCGGCATGAGAACAGGGGACGATGGGATCATCCTTGCTATGATAGAGGAAAATTTTCCCTCCCTGTCTCCGAAATCCTTCCAATTTTTTCGGCAGTTTGAAATCGACGAGTGACTCGCCGTCTGGATCAGACCCGTGGTCTTCAAAGGGTGCCGCGACGAGGAATGTCCCAGCAATCTTCACCGGGAACTTCTTTTCCGCAAGATACTTCACTAAAAAAATCCCTCCGAGCGAATAACCAACGAGAACGACGCCCGGCTTGAGATGGGGGACGAACTTATCGAACCAGATCTTCCACTCGAAATAACGAGCATTCAAACTGTTCGGCATGCGAGGCAGAATGACCTCGAAATTCCGGCCGAGATCCTTCCCGAGATTCTCCCGCCACTTTTCCTTCGGATGCTGGTACTTATCGAAATCGATTTTCCACTTTTTAAGGAAGGAAAGATATTCCCGATACGTATCAAACGCGTCTCCGCCGTGAATGACAATGATTTGCCGCTTCATGTTTTTATACTACCGTTTCCGCGCTGTACCGCGCAATGAGACCGGTCTTAATCGCTTTGCGGTAGACCATCAGGAAAAGCGCATATGCCGCGATGATATACACGACAGCTAGGATAAAACCGCCGAGAAGCGTCGGCATCGAGAGCGCCCCGCCCTCGATGAGCGTCCGAACACCCGTGAAAACATACGAGGGCGGGAGAAGCCAGCCGACGGTCTGCATCCACGGGGGGAGAACCGTGAGAGGATAGAACACACCGACGAAAGGCGAGAGGAGTGCTGGAATGGGCCAAATGAACCACTCCGCCGACGGCCCCCATCGGAGGACGATGGAAATACCGATAAGACCGAGAGCAATCCCGAAAAGGAACAAAATAAAAACGAAGAGCGCGAGGAACGCGCCGTAGACAATCATAGAAAATCCGAAAGCCAGACTCGCCAAAAGAAGCATGACGATGAGCGCAAGAATGCTCCGGCCGACACTCACAAAAACCAGGCCGCTCACGTACTCGGAAACCTTGAGCGGCGAAGCGAATATGTTCAGAAAATTCCGCGACCAGACATCCTCAAAGAAGAGCATGGTCACGCCCTGCATAACCTGCGTCGAAAAATCCCAAAGAAGAACCGCCCCAATGAAAATCGCCATGAAGCTGAAACCGCCGCCGGTCACGGCCGTCAGATATTTACTAATAAATCCCCAAAGCGTGATGTCCACGACGATCCAGATGAAGATCTGAACGAAGCGGGTGCCAGTTCCGCGGATGAGGTAGATCTGGCGGAGGAAAATGGCATAAATTCTTTTAATGTCCATGGATGTGTTTATATCGATTCGGCAATAAGCGGCTCGCGCGTAATGGCAATGAAAAGCTCTTCAAGATTCTTCTTGCCGTACTCCGCCGGCAGTTTCTTCGGGTCTCCCTCGAGGAGAATTTCGCCGTGGGAAAGGAAAAGCACGCGATCGCAAACGTCCGTCACTTCGTACATATTGTGAGACGTCCAGAGAACGCCCGATGCATTCCCCGCTACGTGATTCCGTATCTTCTTTCTGATATCTTCCGCCGTCGAAGGATCAAGCGAGGCCGTCGGCTCATCGAGAAGTAAGAGATGTGGCTCGTTCAGCATCGCTTTCGCCAAACTCACTCTCGTTTGTTCGCCCGACGAGAGAATGCCGTACTTCACCTTCTTGAATTGTTCAATATCAAAATCAGCCATGATATCCCGTATTCTTTTTTCCAAATTGCTCACGCCATAGATAAGGCCGAAAAATTTGAGGTTTTGATATACCGTGAGGTTGCCGGGCAATTGAGCATAGACGGCGGCAAAATTAGTAAGCATGAGTGCTTCGCTCCGGTCGCTCGCGATATCCCGGCCGCCGATGACAACGGATCCTTTCGTGGGCTTCAAAACGCCGAGGATCATATCGATGGTCGTCGTCTTCCCGGCGCCGTTCGGCCCCAAAAGCCCCACGATTTCCCGGGGACGCACGGCGAACGAGATATCTTTCACCGCCTCCGTTTTGCCGTAGTTCTTGCTCAAGGACGTCACTTCCAGAATATTGTGCTCCATCAATCTTTCCATCTTACCACATTCATTTTCATTGACAGCACTGCGGCTTTGTGATATTTAAAAAAACTAAGAAGAGAGCACTATAAACAAATAAAATGGAGGTATTATATGCCAGCAAACGTTGCCAATCCCTTGGTATCCAGGTATCTTGAACTCAACTATGCTCACCTGAATGAGGAGGCTCCCCGCATCCAACTCGCGGAAAGCAGTCCGATGCAAGTCATCTCGATCGCTTCCGGCCGCAAACACGACGCAAGGTTCGCGACAATCATCGTGTCCGTTGATCGGGATTCCATGGACGGAGTCGAGAAATTCTTCGAAGAAAAAGAGTTGGGAGTACTTTTCTTCGAAAGTAAAATCATACTCTCTACGGACATGAACGACGATGGTCGGATTTTCGAATTCGACTTCGATCGGAGCCGAATAAGCGATGAAACTGCTATTCGGGAAGTCATGAGGATTTTTAAAATCGAAAATTACTGGAATTCCGCCAGAAAAATTCCTACGGAATGATTATTCACAAACCACGATTGCGCACTTGCCAGTCGTGGTTTCTTTATTTGACGGGCCAACGGTGAACTGCTATCGTTCCGGAATGACTACCAATAACGAGGATTTCTCCAATTTCGGCATTGCACCGAATATCTTAGAAATTCTCAAGAAACTCAACTTCACAGAACCAACGCCGATCCAACGGCAGGCCATTCTTCCGGGCATCGAGAAAAAAGACATTGTGGGCATTGCCCAAACAGGAACAGGGAAAACCCTGGCGTTCGGCATCCCACTCATCCAGCATGCCCTCCAGGGAGCCAAAATGGCCCTGGTCGTCGTACCAACACGAGAACTCGCCATCCAAGTGTGCGAATCGATAAACGCTATCGGCACGAAACTTGGCGTGAAAACCGCGACCGTGATCGGTGGGGAAGACATGTACCGTCAAGTCAGATCGCTTCACGCCCATCCTCAAATCGTCATCGGTACACCGGGCCGCATCATCGACCATTTAGAGCGAAAAAATATTTCGTTCACGGATCTTGTAGCTGTCGTTCTCGATGAAGCTGACCGCATGCTCGACATGGGATTCGCTCCGCAGATCCAAAAAATTTTCGCCGCCATGCCGGAGGAACGACAAACCATGCTCTTCTCGGCAACCATGCCGGAACGGATCGTCGAGATTACCAAACGGTATATGCGCCTTCCGATACGCGTCGAGATAGCCCCTTCCGGAACGATGGCGGAAAAGATATCGCAAGAACTTTTCTTCGTGGAGAAGAGCGATAAGATGCGTCTCTTGGAAAAGATACTCGGCGAGTACCACGGTTCCATCCTCGTTTTTTCGAGAACCAAGTTCGGCGCGAAAAAAATCGCAGCGAGTGTGAGAGCCCTCGGTATTACATCAACCGAACTTCATTCGAACCGTTCCTTGAGTCAGCGGAAAAATTCACTCGAAGGTTTCAAGAAAGGAATCTACCGCGTCCTCATCGCAACCGACATCGCCGCGCGGGGAATCGACGTGAAGGGAATCGAACTCGTTTTGAACTACGATCTTCCGCAAAGCCCCGAGGATTACGTCCACCGAATCGGCCGGACGGGACGCATGGGCGGCGTGGGCCACGCGATTTCATTTGCGACACCGGACCAACGGCGCGACGTCCGGGAAATCGAGAAGCTCGTCCGTTCGGCCATCCCACTTTCGAGATTACCAAACCTTCCGCCGGCCCGGATCGTACCGCATACTACCGGGAGCTCCCGTCGCCCCTTTCATCCACGCAATCAAAAAACTTTCCGCAGGCACTGGGGAAAATAATTTTTCACTCTCATTGACTCCTTTCCTTCAGTGTGGGATAACGAGTGCAGTTCAAAAAGCGAGTGAAAAATGAAAAGTCCTTGTCCTTTGATTGAAATGATCCTGAAAGGGGATACGCTTGAAATCGGATACTGCAGTTCAACGCCGACCCGCGACGCCGCCGTGTACACAGCGAGACGCATCGCCGAGATGATCGCGACCAAGCTTTTGCCGGGAGGCGAGATCATCAAGATAAAGGGGCCCATGCCCACATTCATAGCGGCAATACTAACCTACCGGCTGGGTCAGTTCTATCAGGCAATCGCATGCTTCGATTTCAAGACGAAAAAGTATATCGTTTCCGTCGCAAGAGAAAGAGGCCCCTATTCCGTCGGCGACATTATTGAGTGAAATTCATATCTCCCCAAAACAGCCGTCCAATGCAGTGAATGCAAAGGGCGGCTCATTCTTTTTTGCCCCCCTAATCTCCTCTTAAATTGACATTATTATTATTTTATGACATAATGAAAACCCAAGCTCCAAAACAACTAAATAACGGAGTAACACTCATAAACTAACACAAGGAGAAAAAGTGATGAGAAAAGTCATCATTACCCTTACCGTTTTCTTCGCCATTACCGCTACGGCTTTGGCGCAGAAAACAATAGCAGCTACACCACCGACCGCTAATCTCAAGCAGTATCCAATCGAGGTTGGTCCGCTCCCGATCAAGAAGCAGGCTGATATGAACCTCCATCCGGTGAAATTAAAAGAAAACTGGACGGGATTCAACCTTTATCGAAAGTTGCGCGGCGACGGTCGCTGGGTGTATGAAACATTGCCAGCGGGCACCATCGTGCTTGCCGACACCACCGGAAACCCGATTTACAAGGCGACCTGTGGTAACCGATTGGCTCCAATGCCAAAGTCAGTCACCCCGATAGTTCCCGCAGTTCCACCAAAGCGACCCGGATCTTGGCCGCAATGGTTCTTCAATCTTCTCGCAGCTCTCATACTGCTTGCCCTACTGGTTTTCCTCGCATGGCTTATCTACCTTCTTTTTTCAAATCTGGCAGACAGAAGGTCACGCGGAGGAAATAACGGTCCCCAAGGCGGAGGAAGAAATCAACCCACACCACAAGGCCCTGTCACAGCAGGTCCGGGAGGAACGAACCAACCGCCGAAACCAAGCGGCGAACAACGACAGCCTCCGGCACCGGGAGCTGGAACGGCAACGGAAGAGGGAAAAGAGAAAGATCAACCCCAACCTTCGGTTACCGACAGTAGTGAAGGGAAGGGAAGTACGGCAAAGTTTATCGCCCTCTATCGAGACAAAGATGGAGGAACAAAAATAAATTTTGCCGGCTATGACCGAGTAACTCATCGCGTGAACGAAAAGGGCGAATATTCAGTTAGTTTCAGTTAGTAACAAACCAATGGAGCGAGTCTATGACCCGCTCCATTTGCATTTTACGGCTTCACTAATTACCACAATCAAAAACACCCGCCGGAGCGGGTGTTTTTGGCAAGCTAAGGCCTAGGCACGCTGGACATTCGTCGCAGCCTGGCCCTTTTCAGTGTCGGTAACCTCGAAGGTGACGGCATCGCCGACCTTCAAATCATCGAACTGAACGCCCTGCAAATCCTTCGAATGGAAGAAAAGGTCCTTCGCTTCGCCTTCGCGACCGATAAAACCAAATCCCCGATCCGTAAGCTTTTTAATTGTTCCGTTCATCGGATAAGTTTATTTTCTTTCTTCAGAGCCTCGACCACACTCCTAATCGCATTGTTTTCTATGGTACCAAAGAAAAGGTGTTTTGTCAAATGAGCGGGCAGAGTATATAATTGCCCATATGAAATTCGAATCGTTTGCAAGAGTTTTGGGGAAAAAATCAGAACCAGAAGAAGAGAAAAAACCTGAAGCACACATCGAAGAGATTGTGCCACCCCGCCTTCGAAACGAAGAGGCGGAAAGGATCATACAGGAAAAAGTGGATCTTCAATCCATCGAAGATAAGTTAGATACATTAAGGGCATCACCCTACGAAAGCCCCATTGACCCGTTCAACAAAAAAGAGGGGGTAGTAAAAGCAGCGGCACGGCTTGTCTTAGAACTCCGGGATCGCTTACCCCACTACGAAACGATTTTGAGCGATGATGCGAGCGGGAGATTGGTGTCGCTCCTTTTGAAGAAAATTATCGATCATAAAAAAGAAGAGATGGGCAAGGAGAAAACCGAAATGTTCTTTTTGGCGAGCGGCCGGCACGGCAGTGCGGCGATAGACAAATCGATTCGCAAATTCATAGGCAAAAAGAGAAAAGAATTGGGAAAAACGCTCCTCATTACGGAATATATCGGAACGGGGAAAAGCATAGAAAAACTCACGAAGACCCTGGAGGATAAGCACATCGACTTTGATATTGCCGCTTTATCCATCGAACGGCTGCCGCAGCACTATGGGGACAGCGAGTTTCCTCGCCACATATACTACGGCGCATTGGGGAAACAAGGCCTTAGTTTCTATGACCAGGAAAACTTCGGCGGCGTCACAAAAGGCGAGAAGGGTCCGCATCCCATAAAATCGGGCTTCGCCGTGAAAAGTGACGTCGAGAGAGCCCGGAAAGAAATCGCTGTCGTCGCCGATGGGTTGGAAAATCTCCTCTCATAACCATGAACGCCGAAACAAGGTCTTGCAGAATTGCCAGAACCGGTTCACCATCGAGCCAGACGATTTTGCGTTTTACGAGAAAGTGAAAGTGCCGCCGCCGACGTTCTGCCCCGACTGCCGGTACTACGCGAGGCTCTCGTTCAGAAATCCAAGGAAACTCTGGCACCGTTCATGCATGTGTGGTTCGGTAAGCTCACCACGGGCGAAGCATACGACCGTTCATTTCCACGGGGAAGGGAAGTGCCCAAACGAATTCGAGACGAGCTACCCCGGAGAGGGGAAGGAGATCGTGTACTGCGAGGATTGCTACAATACCGAGGTGGTATAGGAAGGTTCGATTCCGGTAGGGTGCACATTAAGTACATGCTCAAACGTTGCTCAATAAAATACTCTCCACGTTTAAGTTTTCACCCAAACAGTCATATACATTAAATCCTCCCATGGTGCACTCTTCCGTTAGTATCAATTATCCATTGTCTTGGGTGGCATTGCCTCAGACATATCAAACGCCCGTAGAGCAAGCGGAAGGAAAAGCACCAGAGGTAATCGCTGTCGTGTTTGCGCCCAAAAGCGAGATTTCTGGGGATGGTTCAATCAAGCTTAATTCAAATAATTACGTCCAAGTTGGAGCCCGCCAAGAAATCTGTTCTGATTTCGAACACATGCCACGCCCAAGTAGCACCTTCCGCTGTGCAAGCGCGATCAAAGGCCTAGGCTTCGACTTGGATCCGATACTCACCAATAGCACAAACAAGGATGTCCTCGATTTCTACGCAAGCCTCTTGTCTCAACTAAGAAACAGCGGGTGGACGGTAACGACCTATTAAGCCTTCACCTTGTCCCGGAAAAAATCATTCCGCGCTCTGTGTCGGGGCGCAGGTGATATACTATCGTATACCACCTGCATTTTGAGGGGAAGGTGACTATACTGATTTTATGCCGCATATTCATGAAAAAATAGACTTCACCGCTGAAGTTCTTGTTATATATGGAAACACCGTACTTCTACGCAAGCACGATAAATATAAAAAGTGGCTAAGCGTTGGAGGGCACATCGAATTGAACGAAGATCCGACCGAGGCCGCTACCAGGGAGGTAAAAGAGGAAGTTGGTCTAGACATCGAACTCTTCGGCAATGCCCCCAAATTCAACAAGCCCGAGGAATATCGCGAATTGATACCTCCGGTTTCCGTGAACAGACACAGAATCAACGAAATTCATGAACATGTTACGCTCCTTTATTTTGCACGGTCGGCGAGCAATAAAATCACGCAAGGAGACAAGGAAATAAGCGACGGAATCCGCTGGTTCACAAAAGAGGAATTGGACGATCCCCGATACGGCATCGAGGAGGACATAAAATTCTACGCCAAGAAAGCACTCGAGGAATTGGCGAGATAAGTTCGAATATTTTTTACGCCTTACGACGCGGGCGCTTTTGTGAAATAATAAAAATAATATGGACGACAAAGACACTTATTTCGTGGCGGTGAAAGTTTTCCTCGAACGGGACGGGAAACTTTTAATCTTGAAAGACAATTTCGGTGATTGGGATCTGCCTGGCGGCAGAATCATAAAAGGCGAATTTGAAACGCCGCTCGAAGACATCGCGAAGCGGAAAATGCGCGAAGAGCTCGGTGACGACATCCGCTATGTGATCGGAAAGCCCATCGTCTTCATGCGCCATGAACGGCAGGAAGCGGCTCCCGGCAATCCGATGGTCAGAATCTTCGCGATCGGATACGAAGGGGTTCTCGAGGGCGGCGAGATCAAAACATCCGAACGGCACCTGGAGTTCCTCTGGGTTGATATCAGATCATTCAAGCCGGAAGAATATTTCAA
The DNA here is from genome assembly GCA_021791395.1 of bacterium. Lineage (GTDB taxonomy): Bacteria > Patescibacteriota > Minisyncoccia > UBA6257 > GWB1-50-10 > JAKAHT01. The sequence goes on along the minus strand of JAJYWR010000007.1, from coordinate 38,443 downwards.
GGGCGGGTGGCTCAAAGGAGCAGAGGAATATCTGGCACTGAAGAGGAGAACATGAACCTGGGTCTTGCCATCATTGTCATTACCGCTCTCGGCGGCGTGAGCAACTGGCTCAACTGGCGGTACTTGAATTACCGGATCGTCCATTGGCTCTACTACCTCGGAGCATTCGTCCATGAAACCTCACATGCGATACTTTGCCTCGCGACCGGTGCGAGGATCACGGAGTACAACATTTTCTCTTCTGAGCCGCACGTCACGCATATGCGCTCCAAGCTTCCTCTCCTGGGAGAAGCGCTCATCTCCCTCGCGCCCATCGCGGGTGGACTCGTATTTCTTTTTCTTATCAACCGATACGCACTCGCCGGATACTTCACCTTGCCCCCGTTCATCGGATGGAACACGCTGATACCCGGGGCACTCACACTCCTCAAGGAGATTAATTTCCTCCAATGGCAAAGCTGGGTCATGTTATTACTCTTTCTGAACCTCGGTGCAATGCTCGGCCCCTCGTTCACAGATCTGAAAAACATATGGCCGGCGTTCATCTTCTTCCTCTTCATAACGGTATCCGATACCCATATTACCGGCATCTTATTCCTCGCCATAACTCTTATCCTCATCAACATCGCGCTTCAGCTCATCTTCATGGCCGGGCGCTCCTTTTTTGGTATAGTAAAGACATGAAACTTTTTTTGACCTCAAGCGTCCACGCGGTAGCGCACGATATCGCAAAGCGCGTAAATCTTTTCAGGGAGAAGGAATTGGTTTTCATTGAAACTGCGGCGGAATCGGAAGAAGGGGATAAGACCTGGCTCGCGAATGATCGGCAATCACTCGTCGACGCCGGCTTCTCGGTTACCGACTACACCTTGACCGGCAAATCAAGGAATGAGCTGGAACAAGATCTCCAAAAATTCGATTACCTCTATCTCTCCGGCGGAAACACTTCTTACCTCCTCGAACAATCCCGCAAATCGGGCTTCTTCTCTCTCGTCCAAGAACTCGTGAAGGGAAGGGGGAAGACGTATATCGGGACGAGCGCGGGATCGATCATCGCCGGTCCAAAACTCCCGGACTATTTTCTGGAAGAGGGGACAAAGCCTGAGGACACGAACAGCTACGGATTCGTGAATTTCACGATCGCGCCGCACTGGGGATCGGAGGGTTTCAGAGATAAGTACCTGGGAGGACGGTTGGAAATCGCGTACCGGAAAGACCAGGTGCCGATCCTCCTTCTTACGGACAGCCAATACGTTTTGGTCGACGGCGACCGGATGGAGATCGTCCAAGTTTGAATCTGCCCGCTTTTTTACTATAATTATCTACATCGTTTAATGCCATGAAAAGCTATTTAACAAAGCTCTCTTTCAAGCTTTTTGCCTCTCTTATGGCCACCTCTGCGGTTCTTTTCGTCGTCCCCGCCGCCCACGCCGTTACCAGCACAACCACAGCAACCTCGACCATCGACTCACTCCAGAATCAAATCAACTTGAGCGACCAACAGATCAATGCCCTGAATCAGCAGATCGCGACGTATCAAGCTCAATTGAAACAGATTGGCGCGGACAAAAGAACGCTTCAGCAAGCGATCAACGCCCTCAACTTGAGGCGCAGCGAAGTGGAAGCGCAAGTGAATGCCACGCAGTATCAAATCAAGGTTACCGAGCTCCAAATCCAGCAATCGGGAGTACAGATCGCGAACGCTGAACAGGAAATCGCAACTGATCAAGCCACACTCGAGGAAAGTCTCCGGCTTCTCCAAACAACGGGCGACCAGTCGCTTCTCGTACGGATCCTTTCGTCCGGCACCATCACCGAAGCGTGGAACAATACGAACGCAGTACTCGAACTCCAAAATAATGTCCAAAACAATATCCAAATGCTCCAACAACAGGAACAGGACCTTGCAAACATCAGAACCACCTCGCAACAAAAACAAGTCACGCTTACATCGCAGCAACAATCGCTTACATCGCAGCAACAATCGCTTATGGTAACCGCGCAATCGAAAGCGCAACTCCTCCAAGAAACCAACGCTCAACAATCGAACTACGAACAACTACTCGCTGCGGCGGAAGCGGAAATTCATGGCTTCAGTACATTCTCGACGAATGCCGGCGGCTCAAAGCTCATTCAGAGCCAAACCGCCTGCGATTCCTGGGGTTGCTACTACAACCAGCGCGATGCGCTTTGGGGAAACGACCCCTTGAACGGGACGAGGTACGATATTGCAAGCGACGGCTGCTTGATCACCGCGCTTGCCATGGTCATGACGCACTACGGTTACCGCGACGTGACGCCGGTGACGATCAACGTGAATCCAGACAATTTCGCCTCGTATTACCCAGCATCGCTCTTGACCACCATCCACGTGAACGGAATGACCGTGAGTCGGGTGCGGATACTCCGGTCATCGATCGACGGGGTACTCGCGACCGGCAACCCCTTGATCGTGGGGCTTAGAGCATACGGCGGTACACACTTTGTCGTCCTTGTAAGCGGCAAGAAAGGGAATTACCTGATGAGGGATCCGTACGTCCCGTACGGCGACGACATCAGCTTCAGTTCCAAGTATTCCCTGCGCGACATTTTCTCCGTCGCGAAAGTTGTCATCAGCAGTTAAGCCCAATTTTCAGATAAGCTCGTCGGTGTGATTCGCAATCGTACCGGCTCCCATCATCACGATGACAAATCGGGAAGAGGGGAGAGGAGTAATGATTTCTCCCAACACCTTGGGAAGTTTTTTGTACGTACCGCAAAATACGACGTTCAAATCTTTATCCAATCGCTTGATTCTCTTCGCTAAGTTCTCTGATGTATACGCTGCGTTGACCTTGTCTCTTCCGGCAACTTTATATGTCGGCATGAGAACGAGATAGTCCGCTTTATCAAACGCCGTCGTGAATTCCTTAAAGAGATTTTGGAGACGCTTCGCTTGATGCGGTTCAAAAACGCAAATGATCTTGTGTTTCGGGAATTTTTCCCGAAACGCCGCAAGGGTTGCATCGATCTCCGTCGGATGATGGGCGTAATCGTCGTACACCGGGATCTTCGCCGCATTCCGCCACTTCGTTGAACCAATCTTCATTTTTTTCACATTCAGGTTGCCGCGATACTCAAACCGGCGCCATGCTCCCTTGTAACCATGGAGTGCCGTGAGGATCGTTTTCTCCTCGATACCCAGCGACTTTGCCAGCATCAGGACGGCAAGGGCGTTCATGAGATTGTGCTCGCCGGGGATCGAAAGAGTCTTCTTTAGCTTCGTTTTTAAATCCGGCCGATCGGCGAGAGAGTACCAAATGATATTTGTGGCTTTCCGCTTGGCGAGCTGTTCGATCTCTTTTCGTATCCTCCAAAGATTCTCGTTGTCCTTGTTCGCCACAAGCGTTCCGCCGAGTTTCATACCGTCGATGAATTTCAAAAATGTCTTTTTGACATTCTCGAAGCTCTTATAGAAATCCAAATGCTCTTTATCGATGTTCGTCAGAATGATGAAAGTGGGGGAATAATTCAGGAACGCCGCCTTCCATTCATCGGCTTCAAGAACCAAGTAATCTTTGCTGCCGAGGCGAAAATTTGTATCATTGAACTCTTTAAGCCTCGTGCCAACGATAACCGTCGGATCGAATCCTCCTTTCAGAAGAACAAGAGACAAAAGAGAGGTGGTTGTGCTCTTTCCATGAGCGCCGGCCACGGCGAAGGTTTCGTATCCTTTCGTTAATTCGCCGACAGCCTCCGGATATGAGTAAACGGGGAGGCCCCGCTTCCTAGCCTCCAAAAGCTCAGGATTCCCGCCCGGAATGGCATTATTATAGATTACCAAGCCGATTTGGGACTCTAGATTGGCCTTCTTATGGCCTATTTTGACTTTTAAGCCGTCTTTTCTTAAATCTTGGGTAATTTTACTCTCTACCATATCGGAGCCAGAAACAGCCCAATTTTGGGCCTTAAACCAACGTGCCAAGGAACTCATGCCGATACCCCCAATGCCGATAAAATAGACGCTTTTTTCATTGATATGATCAAACATACTTAGGTATAGAATACTCCTCCAGAACCCCAAATTCCAGAGGTTGTCATAATTCCATATTCATTTTATGATTTTTACAGAACACAAAACCACGGAGGCATCTATGCCGATGTTCAAGATAACCGTCGCAGAGCTTATATCGAACCAGGAGCAACAAAGTGGTTACTCTTACATCGTCACCGAAGAGAAACTCATCGTGGACAAGATAGATGACGTAAAAGCCTATGCAAGGGGATTGAGAGCAATGGGGAAAGCGAATGGCTTCGGATATTATGTTCTGTATGCCGAAGAGATGACCCGAAGGAAAAACGGCATCGCTATCAGTTTCTACGATGAGTTACCGGATGTTGGGAAAGAGGTTTACGATCTAAGTGTCATCCCATCCAGCCGATAGTAGGGAAGGGGGTGGTAGAAATCGAATCCGCCACCCCCATATTGTTTATTTGCTACATGTCGCACAAGGTATATTTTACGACATATATAGGGGGTGGATAAGTAGTAGATAAAAAAGTTCTCCGCCTAAAGGTTCTGGACGGCACTCTGTAAAAGCTTAATCACAAGTTCCCATACCCAGATCACAAGATTCACCACTGCTTTGATGATGTCGGCAAGGCTTACGCCGATATTTGCGCTGAACCATCCGTTGATACTTTGCCACCAACTCGACAGATCGCCGGTGTTACCACTCGCGATCTGCTGCACCGTCTGATCGACGCTCTGCTGGCTCACATTGAGATTTGGTGAACTAACCTTGACCCCTTTCACAAGATTCAAAAGGTCATTCACGGGACCCGGCAGGTTCTCTTGAAAATTTTGAGACGTTTGTGCACTCGCAGCGAATGGCATGAGAGAAACAATAATGAAAATTGTCAGAAGCCTCTTTTTCATGTTGTATTCATTATACCACCGACGATGGCTTTTCTACTGCAACGCGTCGAGTTTCTCGAGGGCTTTTCCTATCCTTTTCAACGATTCCTCCTTGCCGAGAACGTAGAGGATTTCGACCGGCCCCGGCGAAGCATCCTTCCCTGAAAGCGCCACCCGGAGTGGCCATAAAACTTCACCTCTCCCCTTTTCTGAAGCAACAGACATAATGTAACGCTCGACGATATCTTTCGACCATAATTCGTGGTTCGGAATGCCGCGGATGACATTCGCAATGAAACTCAAGTTGTCCACGATAACCGGCTTCGGCGAATTTTTCCAAATCAAAAGCGACGGCTGATAATCCGAAAGTTCAAAAAAGAAACCGGCGAGTTCTTTCAAATCAGGCAAATGCCTCAGCCGTTCTTTCTCCAGATCAACCACCTCTCGGAACTTTTTTGCATCCTTTGTCCATTCCTCGGGAACAAACGGCCGGATACGTTCCGCAAGCGTTTCAATGGGCAGGTTCTTTAAATAGTACGCATTCAGCCATTCCAGTTTCTCTTGGTTAAAAACAGCGCCGCTCTTTTGGACTTTTCTGAAGGTGAAATCTTTCACCGTTTCTTCCATCGAAACGATCTCCTTATCTACGGTCGGGTGCCAGCCGAGGAGAACCAAAAAATTCAGCATCGCCTCGGGTAAATATCCGCGCTCTTTGAAATCCTTGAGCGATGCATCGAGATACCTCTTGGAAAGTTTTTTCTTATCGGGCCCCAAGATAAGCGGCAAATGGGCATAGATCGGCGTCTTAAATCCCAAAACTTCCTGGATCGCGATTTGCTTCGGCGTATTTGAAATGTGATCTTCGCCGCGGATAACGTGCGTGATCTGCATTTCCTCATCATCCACGACAACCGCAAAATTGTAGAGCGGTTCCCGCAATCCTTTCGCAATGATGACATCGCCGATCAAATCGAGGTTGAATACCACTTTGCCCCGGACAAGATCCGTGAACGCCACTTCGTGCGACGGCATTTTGAACCGGATGACGTAGCTCTCACGCTCCGCGCGCTCTGCGGCTTCTCCCTTCGGGATCGAACGACATCGGCCACCGTACTTCGGCTGCAATCCTTGGCTCAACTGCGCTTGTCGTTCCGCCTCAAGTTCTTCAGCGGAACAAAAACAAAAGTATGCCTTGTTTTCATCAATCAGCCGATGCAAGTATTTTTCGTAAATATCAGTGCGTTCGCTCTGCCGCACGATTTCTTCATCCCACTGCAAACCGAGCCACGCGAGACCCTCGAGAATGCTTTTTTCATATTCTTTTTTCGATCGCTCCTTGTCCGTATCTTCGATGCGAAGAAAAAATTTCCCCCCCTCGTGCCGGGCAAAGATCCAATTGAAAAGAGCCGTTCGGACATTTCCGAGGCTTATAAAACCCGTCGGAGACGGTGCAAATCTGACTCTCGGCGTCATAAAAAAACTATACCCCGAAATGAGGTTTTTGTCACGGGAACAGGATAAAAATAAAGAGCCCCTAGATAGAAACAAAGGGCTCTTGAAAGAGTTTTCTCTTTAGGGCTATTCCCCTTCCGATCGCGTAAACGATCGAAATGCACATTACCGTGCAATAGAGGGGGTAATAGATCTCCTGAATTGAAATGTTCTTACCACCGAGCGTGGTGAGAACATTTGACGCGAGGAATCCGGAATAAACCATGAAGACCTGCCAGGAATTCTTCTCAGGATTGCTCCAAAATTCCCCGAACTGAGGAACTCCGGCTATGCCGACCGAAATGGTTGCAGCAATCGTTCCGAAGATTCCCCCGAAGACGCCGTAGATGGCAAGGCATATGACAACCAAACCGGCGATCATCGTTTCGAACCATGTCCATTCAAACTTCCGAAATTTGATGAGAATTGAAACGAAAATGAGAGTGCTTCCGGCAGCATAAACCGTGGGAAGAAGGAAACTTCCCCCTTTGCTCGCGATTGAAATCGCTGCAATGATATCAATGAGAGCCCACATAATCCATGTCGAAAAGCTCTGCGGCGTTCCCATAATGACGCCAACACAGAGAAAAACATAGGTAATGGCAGCAATGACGCTTCCGGCAAGTATGAACGAATTCATGCTTTCCTCCTTATTTGTTTTGTAATCTCCCATCCGAGGCGGCGGATAGAAGAAAAATATTTTCAATGACCGAGATAAGCCGCTTCTTACTGGAGAATATTATATCAATAAAAGAGATTCCCGTCAATCTGATATTCAGACGCTTAAAATGTCCTTCGCGATCACGGCGGCGGCATCGGGTTTTGCAAAACCTTTTGCGGCGACCGACATTCGTTCATAGGCGCCCGGTATACTCAAAATATCTTTTATCTTTATCAAAACAACATCCAGCTTTAAATTGTCGCTCTCAATCACGAATGCGGCGCCCGTTTTGGCATATGCATAGGCATTCATCTTTTGATGATCCCCCGCTGCTTCTGGAAGCGGAATAAGGAGCGACGGCTTTCCAAAAAACGCCGTCTCGAAAATGGACCCGGACCCGGACCGGGATAAAACGATATCGGCTGCCGCAAAAGCATACTTCATTTCCTCGGCTTCCATAAATCCGAAAAGCTTGTAGCGCGAAGAATAGAGCGAACTCATTTCACCCGAAAGTGACGAAACGAGAAGTTTCGCGTCTTCAAAATTCGCTACGCCGACCTGATGGCAAATTTGGAATTCTTTGAGAAGCGGCTCGAAATTGTCGAAAATGAATTGATTGATGCGGGTCGCTCCCTGCGAACCGCCGAGAATGAGAACGAGCGGTAATGTCTTATCAAAACCGAACCGCTCCCGCGCGATTTCTTTCGAGGGAATCATTTCCATAAGCGCCGTCCGTACGGGATTCCCAGCGATGGTGATCTTCGATCCCTTGAAATAAACTGCTGATTCTTCGAACGACACATCGATTTTTTTTGCCAGCTTCCCAGAAATTTTGTTCGTGAGCCCCGGCACCGTATCGGACTCGTGAATCACGATCGGTATCAAATAAAATTTTGCCGCAAGAACAACCGGGAGCGCGCCGGGCCCCCCTTTCGAAAAGACCACATCGGGCATCAAGAAGTAAAGCCGCACAAGCGCTTGAAAAAAACTCACCAGAAACTTGGGAAAATCAAAAACGTTCGCCAGGGAAAAATAACGGCGGAGCTTACTCGATACGATCGAGTATGCTCTGATGTCCCGTTTCAGAAATTCAGGCCAGTACTGATCCCGGGGACCAAGATAGACAAGCTCAAGATCGGTGCTGCTCTTTTGGAGAGCATCGGCAATGGCAAGCAAGGGGAACAGATGCCCCCCGCTTCCGCCGCCCGTCAAAACGATTCGTTTCATTACCATACTATTATACCTAATGCGAAGTCCGAGAAACGCCAACAATGACCCCCGACATCGTAAGGAAAACTGCGAGAGCCGTGCCGCCATAGCTCGTAAAGGGCAACGGAATGCCAGTAAAAGGCAAAAGACCCGACACCGCCCCAATATGTACGAACGCTTGAAGCCCGATCACGGAAACAAAACCGACAACCATAAGCTCGCTGAACATATCGGGAGCGCGCTTCGCGATCTTGATCCCCCGCCAAACGAACATGAGGAACGTAGCAATGAGGAGCGTGGAACCGACGAACCCGAGCTCTTCCGCGATCACGGCAAAAATGGAATCGCCCATGGGTTCTGGCAAATAGTGGAGTTTCGTCGTCGAGCGACCATACCCTACTCCCCAAAGGCCGCCGGAACCGATAGCGATGAGTGATTGGTTTATTTGATACGTTTTCCCGAGCGTATCGGAATTCGGGTGAAGGAAGCTGAAAATGCGCTGGAATCGGTACGGCGTTATGGCAATGAGGAGCGCCAACCCGAGAAGTCCAACAATGACGATGAATGCAAGCGACTTCAAGTTCGCTCCTGCAATGAGGTACATGATGAGGGCAGCACTCGTGATGAGAACCGCCGTCGTCGTGGCGGGCTGGAGAACAATCGGAAGAATGACCAAGGAAAGAATAATGAAAAACGGCAGGGTGCTTTCCTTGAAGCTCTTATGTTTGCTGGCATTCTTCGCGAGCCACGAGGCCATGTAAATAATGAGCGCGAGCTTCACAAATTCGGATGGTTGAAAACCGAAACCACCGATATGGAGCCATCGATCGGCACCATATGCCTGATATCCCAAGTGAGTGAATACCAAAAGTAAGAAGAGGATGCCGATCCCCAAAAGATATAAACTCACCTTCTGCCAGATCTTCCGGTTCACAAAAACGCCGAGAAAAAATCCAACAAGGCCGGGCAACAAGCCAAACAAAATTTGGTGCGTCAAATAGTAGTAACTGTTTCCGTAGTTGGCCTTCGCAAGATCGGACGAAGCGGACGTAAGCATAACAAGACCGAAAACAACGAGCACGGTCAAGAGAAATATGAATGTGTAATCAGGCCCAGACGATCGTACGACGTTTTTTCTCATTTTTCCGATTTATTTTTCAAAATCCGGCCGGCGAGTTCCGGATGCAGAATGCCTGCCTCAAGAACGGCAGTGCCGTTCACAAAAACGTAGAACGGCTTCCCATCCTTGAAAACGGCGATATCCGCATAATACCCCTCCTTCAAAAATCCTCTCTCCTGAAGCCCAAATTTCCGCGCTGGCGCTCCGGTAATTTTTTCAATAGATTTTTCCGACGAAAGTATTTTTTCGAGGAGCGGCTCACTCCCCTCTCCGGCATCCCAGTAATCAAGGGTAACAATCGAATGATTATTTTGAAGGAGCTGTTCCAATGCCTCGCGATCGACGGCAGACGAAAAGAACTCCATTCTCATCGTCGAAAGCGTTGCGAGGGTAAGAAGAGCTTCGGCGATGCTCGTGCCCCGATTCACAGCGAAATCCTTAACCGTCTTCCCCTCAAGAAATTTAAGAGGCTTCGGCGCGACGGCGATCGTGAGCGTATCAGCCTCGAAACCGGCAAATGCCTCGAGCATCCTCTCGCGCACGTGAGTTTCCTTCATTGCCTCCGCAAAGCGTCGGAGTGTATTTTCTTTTATCCAAACGGGGAAAAGATCATGTATTGATATCCTCGCAATCGGGCGCGGAGAAATGTCGAAGTGGATATTTTTGTCCGCGGATATTTTTTCAATTTCAGAAGCAGCATTCAAATAACCGTCCTTGAATTCCGTAAGCGGCTGAAAATGGCTGACCTCGACGTTCACCGCATGCGCCTTGAAAAAAGAGAGTATCTCCGCGAGCGACTCCACGGGTCTTCGCTCGTCGCGCAGATGGAATGCGAGAACACTCTTGAACTTCCCGGTTGCGTTGATCACCCTGAAGATCTCATCCGACGAAACGCGATTTAAATACAGCCCTGAAAGATCGAACGAAACGCCGAATGCTCCTCCTTTCAAACTTTCGGATATCGTCCTTCCCAAACTTTCTATCTCGCCGACCGTAAGGTCGCGGCCATATCCTTCTGTCATGGCACTCCGAAGTGTCGCATATCCCGCGAATGTCCCCACATTCACGCCGGTCCCCCGCCGTTCCAAAACGCTCAAAAATTCCCTCATGGATTGCCAATCGGCATTGGAGGCTCTTGGATATTCTGATTGTAAAAAGGTCGCCGATCTTGCAAAGAGGGGTGCTGGCGTCACGCCGTCGCTCCCGATAATGACGCTGGTAATCCCCTTCTGGATCCAATGCATTCCGAAAGGATCTTCAAAAATTCCTCGAGAACCGTACGCACCGGCGTTCACTTCGACAAAACCGGGCGTGATGACGGAACCTTTCACGTCAAGGACGTTTTTGGAATTCTTTTTGGTCGCTTTTAAAAAACCGATGATTTTCCCCTTTTTCACCGAAATATCGATCTCTTGAGGTTCCGATCCATCGCCTCGGTGAACCAATCCTCCTTTTAATACGAATTCATCCATGGATTTATGCGAATCGCGTAAGAAAGAAGATCGCAAGACCAAGGGTCGTCATGACGGCACTCACGATCCAAAATCTCATTGTGATTTGGCTCTCCGGCCACCCCAATCCTTGAAAATGGTGATGAATGGGCGTCGAGAGAAAAACTTTTTTCTTTCTCAGCTTCCTGCTCAATACTTGAATGATGACGGAGCCGGATTCGACAACGAAAATGAAGGCGAAGAATGGCAAAAAGAGCGACGTATCGGTCATGAGAGCAATGACACCGAGTGTGATCCCGAGAGACATCGATCCGGTATCGCCCATAAAAAATTTTGCCGGATGGATATTGAACCACAAAAAAGCGAGAAGTGCTCCCACGATGGTCGCGATCATGGCAGCTAAATCATACTTATGGAGAACGAAGGCGACAACATCGAGAGCGACAAAGGAAAAAAGAGAAACACCGCCTAAAAGCCCGTCCAAGCCGTCGGTTTCATTTGCAGAAAAAGCGGTCGCGACGATCACAAAAATAAAAAAAGGAAGATACCACCAGCCGAAATCGAGCGGCCCCACAAACGGAACGTATACCGTGTGCCAGCCGAGCCGGAAATAAAACCACCAAGCGCCCAAAACGGCTGCGAGCGTATAAAGCAGTATCTTATGGCGCATTTTGAGTCCTCCGCCGTGGGGACCGATCCCCTTGATACCCATCAGGTCATCGAAAAGCCCGATTGCGGCAGCAAAAGCGAGCGCAAAGAGCGGAATAAATGTTTCCGAACGGTTTACGAAATTGAAATAGTTGGCGAATCCGTCGAGAAAATTGCCGAGAATAAGAAAGACAAACGCGATACCGAGCACGGTCGCCCAAATAATAATACCGCCCATCGTCGGGGTCGACGATTTGTCTTTGTGATATTGGTAGAAAACGGGAGCACTTTCTTCATCCCGAATATTGCTTTTATGGAACTTCTGTAAAAAAGAAAAAACGGGCGGCGTGATAAGAAGCGCAACCACGAACGAAAGGGCGAAGAGCATCAGTACTCTGGTAGCCGAAAAAATAGTCATGGAACATCATTCATTATAATACCATCGGCCTAGAATTTATATGCTTGATCGATCCATTGCAAGAGACTGTCGAGGTCTTGGAATCGATTATTGCTCCCCATGATGATGGCGACGAGATATCTGTTTTGAAATTCAAGAATCGTTGCAAGGTTTTCCTTCGCGAGAGGTGTTGTCCCCGTCTTCCCGCCGAGGAAATCGGCTCGCGATGCAATTGGATCGATGTTCGAAACCAAATTGATCCGCGATGAATTGAGCGGCTGGACCGATATCGTCGTAAGCCGCGTCCACGTAAGGATCTCCGGATCATTCTCGATGATATATTTCAAAAGGAGGTAAATGTCGTTTGGTGTCCCCTCATTTGCATCGTCGAGCCCGGAGGAATCATAGATCACCGTCTGGGTCATACCAATCTGCCGCATCTTTCCCCGCGCGAGATCGAGAAACTTTTGGTTCCCGAGATATTCTTCGAATGCCGCAGCAGCGCGGTTCGACGACGCCATAAGCATGATTTTCAAAAGATCCTCGGAATTATAAACCTCTCCCGCTTGGAGATTTCCAGCTTCCCCTTCGATGCTCATAGTTGACGTCGTGATTGGGATCTTTGCATTCAAGCCGACGTTTTCGACAGTGACAACGGCGGTGATAAGTTTCGTGAGAGACGCAAGGTGCCACATCACGTAAGCGTTGTAGCGATAAAAAGCGAAATTGTCATTGAGCGATTCGAGGAGCACCCCCTCGGCGGTCGTCGTAGGATCCAAAATGTTCCAATTCCTCGTTGGAATTATTTTCAAGCCAGCATCGTAGTTCGTGGTCGTCGCGGTCGATGTTGCCGCTGGGTTTTTAGAGTTTACCGGCGTACCGCCGTTCAAATTGAAAAGAGGTAGGAAAAACTCCACGAAAATAATCCCGCAAAAGACGATGAGCGCGAGGACGACGAACTTCTTCTTCATAATTCCGGTGATTCGGAGATAATTTCTTCTTGATTCCCGTGATTCTCCTCAACTTCCTCAAAGTGCTCGAATTTTTGGAGGATATTTTTGTATTTTTGATATTCCGGCAAATCTTCAACGCGGGCGAGTCCCATATGCTTCAAGAAATCAAAGCTTACGCGATATTCAAAAACATTCTTCTTCCCCGCCGCAAGGGCCCGCGAAACGAGACCCCGGATTAAGAGATTCCTCAAAATGAAGGTTGAATTGACGCCTCGCACGTAGTCAATGACAGCACGTGTCACGGGACCGAGGTATGCAACAATCGCAATCGTTTCCAGAGCCGCCGGCGTCAACTCTTCCTTGAATTCCTCTTCGATCAGCTTCTTGAAAATCCAAGCAAGCGACGGTTTTGTCGCGAGTTCGATTTCGTCTCCGTTTTTTAAAATAATGAACCCCGAGGAAGGATCGTCGTTTAATTTTGCCGAGAGCGCTTCGACGATCAATGCGCACTCTTCTTCTTTCATTCCCAAAAGTTTCGCTGCTTTTCCGACTGCAAGAGGCTCGCCGTAATAAAAAAGTAATGCTTGGATTGCCGCCGTTTTTTCTTCTTTAGTCATGGATTGATTTTAGCTACTAGTATATCCGAAAATCGACCGTTTTGCTCAACGTCGATCAATTGCTGCCGAATGAGATGAAGAATGGCAAGGAAAAGAACAACAACTTCTTTTTTGTTCCCGCCGTGCAGGTTCTTGAAGTTGACCGGGTCTTTCGTGAGCCGACTGAATACTTCTTCGATTTTTTTCTTCAAACTGATGACCTGGTTCTTCACTTTTATGACCGGCTTCATAATTTTCTCGATCTCGCCGATCACCCGCTCCAGAGCGGACATAAAATCCGACGGTGTACATGATTTCGGTGGATAAAAGGATTGCGCAGCCCCCTTGAAAAATTCTCTCGTTCCCATAAGCTCTCGCTCACTCCACATTTCCTTGATATAAAGTTTCGCCTGCTTAAATTCCTGGTAGATCTTGATCCTCGTTTCGAGGCTTTTGATATCTTCTTCTTCCTCTTCGGTCATGATAAGCGATGGGAGAATGAATTTCGATTTGATGAGGAGGAGCTTCGAGGCGACGGACAAAAAATCAGCAATAATGCCATTTCCAACACCTGCCCCTTCAAGTTTTTCCAGATAATCAAAAAAGCCGCCGGTCACTTCGGACAAGCTCACCATGGTCACTTCCAGCTTTTTTTCTTCGATGAGCTCGAGAAGTTTCTCGATTGGCCCTTGGTAGTACTCAAAAGAAAGCTCGTACATCTGATTCTATGGTATAATACCAACATGAAATTTGAAAGTGATTTTAAGCAGCTCTCGCCCATCTTTATTTTGCGGTTGGGTGTTGGATTCGCGTTCGTATACGCGGGCATCAATGCACTCCTCTACCCTACGGCGTGGCTTTACTTCGTGCCAAGCTGGTTGAGTGCAATCATCCCAGCCGGCGCATTCCTTACCATTTACGCCATTTTCGAGCTCATATTAGGTTTTGCCATTTTCTTCGGCAGATTCCTCTCAACTGCCTCGATGCTCGCATTCTGGAATTTGATCTTCATCCTCATTTTTTACGGTTTAGATGACGTCACGTTCCGCGATTTCGGCATCGCTCTTGCCGCACTCGCTCTTTTCTTCATTTCGCTCAAAGCGAAAGAACAAAAGCGGGACTCTTCTCAAGCCTCTTCTTGATATCCAAAACGGGCAGTCCCAGAATGCCAGGTGATACCAGGAAATCCGCAACCTCCCCGAGCATCCGCTGCTCAACGCGAAAACCTAAACCCTCGAAAAAACGCCGTGCCGCTTCGAAGCTTTCGAACTTGTTTTTTTCCATGTTGATGCCCGTCAAGCGCTCGATATACTCGTTGCGCCGCGTTTCGTGCGGATAATACTTTTACTCCGGACGGTCACGTCAGGCGTGATCCACGCCCCCCCGAATACAACCAAGAGATCGCGGATATTTCCCGCAACTTCGGCTTTTTCCTCGAAACTTAAATAACGGAGAAGCCCCTCCGAAACAACGGCGATCGGACGCGCTATATTGAAATGTCCAGCCGCTCTGGACATAGCCTCGCCGCTCAAGACATCTCCTTCCTCAAGAAATAGTTTTCGCTTCTTTTTCTTGAGCTCGCGGTAGATGGCTTTTACAATCATCCGCTTTATTTTCATGATGCCGGGTAAATCCATCTCTACGTATGTGTCAATGCTCCCGTCTTCGGTCATCTCGATACCCCGTGGCGTCAAGCCCGACGCGATCTCCAAAACCTGACGAAAACCGAAGCCGCGCACCAAATAATTGATGATCTTGTAACGCGCTTCGAATCGCGGTGCAAGATCCGTTGCTGTTATTTTTTCAATATCATCGGGATCGGGGCCGACTCCTTCTCTTCCGATCTTCTCCACTTCATGGAATATTTCGCGGGAAAACGGAATGTCAGAAAAGGTCCTCCCTTTTGCAACCATCCATGCCGTCGGGCTTATTTTTTCATTCCCCTCCACGCTCTAATAATAACATCTCTGAAAGCCGGCAGAACTTACCCGTGCCGGATCACCATCACGTCCCCATCCTCGACAACGTAGTCTTTCCCCTCCAGCCGTTGCCAACCCTTTTGCTTGGCCGCGCTCCAACTTCCCGCTTCCAAAAGTTTTTCCCAATTCACCACCTCGGCGCGGATAAATTTGTTCTCAAAGTCAGTGTGGATCACGCCCGCCGCCTGCGGCGCTTTCATCCCCCGCTCGATCGTCCACGCCCGCGTTTCGTCTTCGCCGGTCGTAAAGAAACTAATAAGATTCAACGTGGAGTATGCCGCCTTAATGAGATTTGGGAGCGATTCTGCGTCGGCGAGATCGGCAATCAAATATTCGAACTTCATCCCCCGTATCTTTTCCTTCACGTCGTCCTTCACATCTTCCGGTTTTCCATTCATAAGGAAGATCTGCTGCTTCGCCGTCAAAAGCTGGAGTTCCTTGATGATCTTTTCATCCGCGATAAGCGTGAGGGGTTCTCCTTTGCCGAGCATCTCCCTTGCTTTTTTCAATATCTCCAAGTCGATCTTCGCTTGTTTGTCCCCTCCCCGCGCATCGGCTTCGAGTTTGCCGAGTCTCTTTTCGATGGTATCCAAATCCTTGAAGATGAGTTCGGATTCGATGGTATCAATGTCGCGGATTGGGTTCACGTTCCCCTCCACATGAACGATGTTGTTGTTCTCGAAACATCGGACGATGTGGACGATCACCTGCACATTCCGGATATGCGATAAGAATTGATTACCGAGTCCTTCGCCCTTATAGGCACCCTTCACGAGACCTGCGATGTCGTAGAACTCGACGACGGCCGGAATACGCTTCTTCGATTTGCTCATGTCCGCAAGCTTGTCTACCCGTTCGTCGGGCACCGCAACGACACCCACGTTCGGGTCAATTGTCGCGAAGGGATAGTTCGCGATATGCACGTCCTGGCTCGTAATCAACTTAAATAGAGTGCTTTTGCCAACATTGGGCAATCCAACAATTCCTACTTCTAATTTCATACTTCCACTATCCCGCTTTTGGAACCGAAATTCAAGCAACCAAAAATGCAAGAGAAAGGCGTTGGAAATTCCAACGCCTTTTGATGTTTACGAGAGACTGCCGGTTTTCTGGAATTTCTTCCAGAGCGGAAGCCAGTCCTCCCGAAAGACTGCCATGTGAATTTCATCCTGATACTCCCCTCTTTTAAAGATGTGGGATTTCAGAACGCCTTCCACGCGGTAGCCGCATTTCTCGCTGTACCGAACGCTCCGCTTATTGAAACCGAGAACGGTCGAACAGATTTTCCTCAAGTTCAGCGTATTGAAAGCGTAGTTCAGAAAAAGCATCTTTGCTTCGCTTCCGTATCCCTTGTTGCGGAACCTCTTCTCGCCAATCACGGCCCCGGTGGTTCCCCGCCGGTCTTTCCAACTGATCCGATGGAGCCCAATTGTTCCGATGGCCCTGCCGGTCTTCCTGTGAACGATAACGAGTGTGATGTTCTCGTTCTTGTTCTTGTGCAGATTTTCCAACCATTCCGTTTCATCTGCCTCCATAAACGGAAGGAATGCCACAAGATACTGATTCACCTCTTCATCATTCATCCATTTAAGGAACAGTGGAACGTCTTCTTTCATCGGCGGGCGGAGGTATACGCGCTTGCCTGCAAGAAACACAATCCTGGTCATGGTTTTACTCCTTTGTTTTATTGTTAATGATCGTAGCTGGCATAAAAACGAACAACCTCGGCTTTCATCCAGCCGAGGTTGTTCAAATGGTTTATTGAAAAAGACTACGTAATAAGATAATTCAAACGACCACGGCTGGAGAAAAGCAAATAAGCGTTCTGCGTGAAGGCGCAGAGCATCTTCGAAACCGTGATGTGATATATCCTCGGCATATTTAATTTATGCCAAATATCGGCCATTAAGTCAACTACTCACTTGCGGTGCGAAAGGCGGGCTGACTTTTTTGCGGATTATTCAACAACGATGGAATGCTTGTCCGTTTCTTCGAGCGCCTGGCTGTCGGTTATCGGCAGGACGGCGTACGGCAAGTTCTTTCTGAATTCTTCGATAATATCTTTTTCTTTTTCGGTATAGTGGGGCGTCACCACCTTGTCAGTTAGTTTCAATCCCGCCATATTTTTTAATCCAATATCGTTCTCGTCGAAGGGGCCGGCGATTGAAATATCCGGCCCGGCGATAACGCTCCCGGCGCTCACTCCAACGTACACTTTTCCCTGCTGTACGAGATCGATGATCTTTTTATCCATGCCGGTCTCCCTCAATTTTTCCGAGAGAAAGAACGTATTTCCACCGCAGACATAGATGACATCGAAGTCACTGGTATTTCCTATCGCAACGGGATTCCGGTAATCAAACCAAATGACGTTCCCTTTCGGAATGCCGAGCTGAATGAGTTCATTCTCCGACTCCCGAACATATTTCATTTCATGTTCCGATCTCGAGGCAGTGGGCACAAAGAGCACGCGGGCCACGGACGGATCTTTCGGGAGCAAGCGCAAAAACCGCTCCCCCAATTTCGGGTTCGTGAAACCAGTTGATGTAAGCAGCAGTTTCTTTATATATTCTAGTTTATCATTTTCTTCGCTGCCCGGCGCTACCGTTAACGGTAGCGCCTCACTTTTTCACCATGGTGAAAAAGTGAGGATGATGCTGGGGATGAGCCGGTCGCCGAACAAAAAACCGCGGAAAATATGAAAACCTTTCCGCGGTTCACTTATCGAGCGATTGTTTCCCATTATTGCGGGGTAGCAATCCACTCGACGAATTCTTCGAAGAGCCGCTGTGATTCCTCGCCGAGCGGGGTTTCTTCCGGAAGACTTGTGATAAGCCTCGGCGGAACGTTGTTTTCATCGGAAACCGCTTGAACGATTCCGTCGAGCCGGCGACGATACTCTTCGTTGAATTTTTCCGGATTTTCAATCCCAAAGAGATTCCTCTCCATGGCGATTGAAGAAACCTTCTTAATAAAGTCTCCTACTGTCGACATCTATTCTCCTTTCAATGAACAATATAGTTTTGAGTTCTAACTATCACACACAATACAAATATGTCAACTTCTTCCTTTACTTCAACTCCCAGGGAAAATGGATCCACTCGCCCGTTCCCGCAAGAACGGAGAAATCCGGAATGACAGCCGACTTGGCTTTATTCACGACGAGCGTCGCAATTTTCAGCTCTCTCACTTGATAATGATTTGTGAATGTCTCACGGAGTTTTTGGAGCGTCACACCCGAGTCGGCAATCTCGTCAATGAGGAGAATTTTCTTCCCCTTTAAATCGACTTCCGGGAGATACGTTACCTTCAATTCTTTTTGATTATGCTCGTCGTCATAGGAGATCGTCGAAACGGTGAGAATACCCTCGAAATCGAGTCGCTTCGCAAGAAGCCCTAAGGGGACCAAACCCCGGTTGTAATACCAACAAGATAGTCGGGCTTGAAACCGCTGTTCTTTATTCTCGTAGCTAAATCGTCAGCCATCTTTTCAATTTCTCCCCACGAAAGATCTACCATTGAAATCTATAAAACCCGTATCTGAGAAAGAGCGAGGTAGTTGTTCATAACAATCATCGCGCCGAGGAAGACAATGAGGAGAAGGCCGTTGAAGATCAGATAGCCGTGCTGGATCTCGAACTTGATGAAAATATTGAGCGCCAAGGCAAGAAGAATGAGCGTACCGAGAGCGTAGTAAAGATAATTGATCGTTTGGTGCGGCGAGGCCCATGCGTTCGCCGCGATATTTGATTGCTGCGTCGAAACGAACGTTGAGCCGGCAACAACGGTCGAGCTCACTGATGAGGTAACCGGCGAAGCGATAGAACTTGTCTCGGCACCTTTCACGGCGACGAATGCAGTCTCGCCGGATGTGCTCACGCTTGAAGTTTCACTGACGACCGCAGGAACCGCGGAAGCAATTTGTACCGGCGGGACAGCTGCGATTTTAGGTACGGGCGTCCCGAAGAGCTGCACCACAAATATAGCCGGCCGGCCTTTATAGGTACCCTCGGCTGTCGCGATGCCGATTTGCGTAAAATGGCTGTCCAAGATATTGGCTCGGTGTTCCGGCGAGTTCATCCATGCGTTCATCACATCCTGCGAGTCCACGAAATTGACCGCAAGATTTTCACCTGCGTATTCGAAGTTGTACCCGACTTTCTGGAACCAATACCACGGCGTAATGCCGGTAGGACTCGTATGGGCGAAGTAGCCATTCTTGGCCATGTCGTTCGCTTTGTCCCGGGCGGCAACCCCAAGGAGTGCACTTGGCTTCAAAGATGACAAATCGTCGGAGGCGCGGGCGGCATTGGTCTCATCGACCAAGGAGTTCGGTAAGATAAGCGCTGTCAGCTTATCCATGGAAATGATGCCAAAGGAACGGAAAACGAAAAGAACCTCAATCGCGAGCACCATGACGCCAAGAAAGAGAATGGTTTCCCGCCTCAGCATGTGCGGCTGGTGATCATTCCCCTCGTGCGGGATGAAATACTTCTTAAACCAGCAAATAACCCGTTTCATGTGGTTTTTATTATACAACAAAATCGGGGAAAAGGAAAGCCCCCGTCTCCGGGAGCTTTCCCTATACCTCATATCTAGTATTCAGTATGCCATACCTTACTGCCCAAGAAACGCAAGGACCATCTGAAGGACGGAAATAATCTTCTCTTGGCCCCCCTCCGCTTGCAGTTGCTGAATGATTCCCTGGATACGCGCAACTGTTTGCGCCGTCCCGGTCGTCGAGGCGCCCAAGACCTGGCCTTCACTCGGACCCATTGCAAGCGACGCATTGAGCTTCGTCCTTGTCATCGGTCCCACGAATCCCGTCGTCGGAATGTTGTACTTTTCTTGGTATGATTTCACACCGGCAAGCGTGAGAGGTCCGAAATAGCCGGTAACCGGCCCGGAGTATACCCCCTCACTCGTCAAACGATTCTGCAATTCCGTCACGTTGTCACCCCGCATTCCTTCTGAAAGATCTTCAGTGAATCGGAATGCCTGCGCACCCAAGACCTGACCCACCACTGGTGCGGCAGGTGTCGTTGCCGGCTGCGTTACCGTCGTTATGGGAGTGTTCGTCACGGGGAGCGGAGCAACATATCCGCCGCCGCCACCTCCGCCACCGGTCGCATACGTCGTCACACTCGTCACGTACTGCGTGTACGTGACGAAGCTCGTAAAGTGCTTCGTCCAGACGACGAGATCGGCTCCGTTATTCACGTCTATCTTGCAATCCCCTCCCGCCGATAAACTGTTACCGACCGATTGCGTGTCCGCCGAGCAAGGGGTCATAATCGGAGTGAACGTACCGTTTCGATAATAACCGACGTATTTCCCTCCTTGCCCCACCATCAGTATTCTCACTGCCTGATTGAAGGTAAGCGGTGTGCCGTTTGATCCGATCTCGATAACGGATGAGATCGACGCGCCGTGATCGACATCGGGCGTCACGGAAACCGTATTGTTCGCTTGCACTTGCGGAACGTTGATGACGCCGGTCCAGCCGGACGTGCCAGTTATCTTGATGCCGGCCGGGATTTCCACCGTCACGTTCCCGACACTCGTCGTCGCGTTCACAGTGATCGCCCCGGGCAGCGTTACGCTGTTATCACTCGTATTCAAGAGAGCCGAAGCGTTGAGCGTTGCGTCGGTCGCGTCCTCCGGAACATTCACGGTCGACGTCGAGGAGGTTGCGTTGCTGCTAATGATAACTTCCGGTGCATCAGCTTCCACGTTCGTTTCCGAACCCAAACCGTTGCTCCACGGTGTATAGTCAACACCACCGTATACCATGTTCGCTATTTCGGTAGAACTGGATGTCCCCCAGTAGTTGTTAGTAGCATCGACCGTCGTCGTCGACACAACATTTACTACACCCCAAGCGACTGCATCGCCAAAACTATTGCCGTTAACCTTAACGGTGCTAGCGTTTGCATTATCTTCAACCTGAACACCGACAGTATCGCTCGGAGTTTTATGACTCACTAAACCCTCTACCGTGTTACCAGTTACAACCGCGTTGGGCGTGTTGCCCTCCAAACCAATTGCATGAGCCCAAAGACCTTCTAAGTCACTGATCGTGTTATTCGTTATCGTAACACCAGTCGTACCGCCGGTCGGACTCGTTGCATGGTTGATGAGTATGCCATACGCACCGCGCCCAGTTTTTGAAACCCATGCGGTATCATCAGCATTTCTTACCCAAGTAATAGTTGATGCTTGTATGTGCGATATGGTGTTATTGTTGATCACTACGCCTGATATGGTATTTACACCCGTTGAATCACCGATATAGATGCCTTTAGCGCTCGTCCCAGAAACAGATACACTGTAAGCGAGATTCAGATTACCAACATTCGAGATGGCGTTATCGTCAATGGTTATATCCGACATTGTCGTACTCGTACCACCGTTTATGTCAATTGCTTGCGCCGATCCTGCTGTCGGCGTTGTGCCAACCGAATCGAACTTGTTGCCCGTGATAGAAATATGACTCGCGCCACTCACAAGAAGGGCGACACTCCCATCTGGATTTGTAAACGTCATACTCTTCACGCTTACATCGTTACCAGTAATCGTCATCGTGCCATCAAGTGTGCTTGGCGTTGATAACCCACTGCCAACTATGGTAACGGCCTTATCTATGTTTACATTTTCGGTATATGTTCCCGCTGCCACATTCACCGTTCCGCCGGACACAATAGAATCTATGCCCTTCTGGATAGTTGCATACGGCTCGGCCTGCGTCCCAGGACCGCTGTCATTGCCGCCTACCGCAACGTAGACCGGTTTGGAAGCCGGATTAGGATCGGTAAATGCCGACGGGGTTCCAGAAACAGAAGTCGAAGAAGGATCGTCTAAGCCCTGTATTATATAGGGCCTATCGGTTCCATTCCAATCGCTGTAGTAGTTTCCCGAGAATGAGTAACCAGCCATTGACGCATTATTCCATGCTACAGCGTCTTCTCCTCCTGGTGCCGGAGATTCGAAGAAGTTGCCGGAAACGGTGGTACCGGTGCTCGTCGACACCGCATAGAAGTTAAAGTAATTGCCGTACACCTCATTCCCGGAGATTGTCATTCCGGACGCATTCGCTCGGTTTTGATTTTGATTCTTGAATCCAATACCCGCACCCGCCGAATACCCGGAAACCGTGTTGTTCGTTATCGACGTATTGTAGAATTCGCCGCCGATACCGGAACCGTTGGTTTGAGCTGACGAACCGACAACCACATTGTTCGAAATCGTGCTGCTCGCCATATAACCGGTTATGCCGTATTCCGAATCTTCTACTTTGTTGTTCGTGATCGTCGCCTGGGTAACTATGTTCGGCGTTACATCGCTATTCCCCATCGTGATGCCACTCGTTGTCGCACCCAAAACCAAGTTCTGATCGACGGTTCCCTGGACGGCACTGTAGAGATTGATGCCGTCATACGTTGATGGCTCAATGATGTTATTTTCCACAACAACATCATCCGTTTTCTGCATGACGTGAATTGCCTTGTAGGGCGACGTGGTGCTGTTGCCGATCGTGAATCCTTTGATAGTCACCGTACCCGTCACCGGACCCGATGAGCCGATCTGGATCGAACCGCTGGTATCACTTGAGGCAATGATTGATTCACTGCTCGTACTCCTCGTCCGCGCATCAGCATTATATTGCGCACCGAGAAGCGTCAGGGGCTTGTTAATCTGAACCGTTTCGGGGAATGTTCCTGCATCTACCAAAACAGTACCTCCCGGATTAACCGCGTTAATGCCATCCTGGATACTTCCCTGATATATTGGTTTAGAATTACCAGAAACTTCAACGTCAACTCCGTCTCCTACGGTACTGATTGTATTGGTTGCAAATGTCGTATTGTATGAAGCAAGTCCGAATCCCGAATGATTTGCCGTTATGGTATTACCGGCAACGGTATTTCCATCGTTTTGCAGACTTATTCCGACCGCTACATTGGAGATTGTATTGCCTACGATGCTATTAGGGGTAGTAGGATTGATGTTCGTTGTTTGTATCCCGGTTAACAAATCCTTTATGGTGTTACCTTTAACTGTTTCCCCATATCCGTCAATGCGAATACCCGAATAACTTCCGTTGGAATTCGCGAGATCGGTTTTTCCATTTCCGACCACCTGGAATCCCTCAAAGGTGATTCCGTTTCCATTCAAATCAATCAGTCTCTTTATGTTGGTAAAATCTCCACTCGGCGCCTGAATTATTGGAGATTGCCCTTCCGCGGCGATAATCGTTAGATTGTTTTTGTTTACATCTAATTGCTCTGGATACGTCCCCGCCGCGACATCAATCGTATCGCCATCAGTGGAAGAGGCGATTGCTGCAGTGATAGTCTGAAATGCTGTCGAAGTAGACAAACCATCGCCGGAAGATGTGGCATTGGCATCTACGTAAAGCGTCGTTGTTGCCGCTGCATGCGCGACATTGCCGACGATAAAAAAACCGCTCACTACAAAAGCTGCGGCTCCGAAAAGAACTACTTTCGTCACGACGTGACTACTCAATAATTTTGTTTTCATTTTTTTGTTAGTAAAACGACACGCTGTCGATCGACGAAATCGAGTTTTTATGCGTGAAGTTTGATTTCTATTGAATTGTGTATTCTTCTTATTTCCCCGGCCTTTTTCTTACATATCCGATGTTTCGAAACATCGAAAGTATGAAAGCATCATAATCCCGTTCAGACGGGGACGTCAAGGCCGATTTTTTCCACCGGTTATCCCCCCTCATCCAACCAAAATCAGAATAAAAGCAAGAGTGGTATACTATAGTATACCACCCTGTTTTTTCGCCCCCGTCTTTTCCAATCGCCCGTATTTTCAATCTACGAGCGGTGATATTTTTTCGCAAAATTGCCGATGATCCGCGAGGCATCGAGAATCTTCGGGTCGGTTACCTTGTAGTAAACTTTCGTACCGTCCTTTCTCATTTTCACGAGGCGCGCATACCGCAAAATCGCGAGATGCTGGGAAATGTTCGATTTCCTGACACCAAGTTTTCTTGTGAGCTCGTCGACTGACATCTCTTTTCCGTCCAGCGCGTGGAGCATCGCGAGACGCTTCGCACTGGCCAACACTTTGAAAATTCTTTCCCCCTCTTCATACCTCAGTCGTTCAGTCATATGGTTCATATTCTACTTTTTCACTCGACTAAAAATCAATACGTCCTGATACGGGAAAGTGTTTCACTTCCCCGCAAATATAACACAAAGGGTCGTCTCATCTCTATGGATGGACGACCCAATAAATTCTCGCAATGAGCCAAATGACGATCGACACGAGGACCAATCCCCGTCCGGCATAGATTTTGCCCAGCTTGTCCCTTTCTACCGAAGCGGAAATGAACGCGAATACCGCTCCAAACCACGCCAGTATCCAAACCGGCAATGATTCTGTATTCCTGGTAGCCTCCCAAAGATTCCCGATTGTCGGGAGGTAAGCTACAACCATCACAAGCTGCAGGAGAATGTTTGCCGTCCCGTGCTGCCTTTTTATCCTCCAAAAAACAAGGATGAGCGCCGATGCAATGAGACAATAGATATCAATACTTCTTCCAACCAGATCGCCGCCCGCATAAGACAGGATACTGAGCGTAATTACACCGCAGACAAACATGTCCATGAAATTGGCTATGTTGCCCCGCACGCTGTGTTTTTTGGACGACCAATATGTCCAAAAACTCAGCGACGATGCGATGAAGAATAACAGCCACGTGGTAAACACAGGGCGTACGCCGAGATACTTCACAGAGACCACGCAAATGGCTCCTTCGAGTAGGGCGATTCCCGCCGCAATTTTGGCGGCCATGTCTCCAATTCTTCCCTTATTCAATCCTCACTCCTTTCTTTTTTTCGTTATTGAAATGAACTGAACGATGAACTCAATTTATAACATTTATTTTATTATTTGACAAGAGTATGTGAAATTGGTTACCATGGAATCAGCTTAATTCACATTTTTATTCACTAAGGATAGGAGTTGTCTTATGGACGTCTTCATTTTCATTTTGGCGGGTCTCGTTTATTTATTGGTTGGATATGTCATCGCAAGCGGCTGGTACGCGGATAATTGTTATAAGTACAAGAATTGGGTGATACCAACGCTCGTCGCGCTGAGCATAGAATTTTTCTGGGGCATAATCACAGTACTCGGCTTACCACTTACGGTTCTCCGGCCCATCATTGAAGGGCTGGCATTTTCCGCAAAAGAAAAATTTTTTCACCGGGAAAAAATCAAGGAGGAGTGAATATGTTAAAGGAACTGATCGAGGAATGGAGGACGCTCGTCTTCATGGCGAGCCTGGTAGAACTGGTCTTCGGATTTCTATTCTGGTTCCACTTTCAGATCAGGTACCAGCAGATCATAACCAGCTTAAAGAGCGGGAAGAGGCGCAGCATGTGGTGGCTTTGGTGGGGTATTTTCCTTCTTTGGCCCATGGAACTTTTCAGATTCTGGACCAATCGTTTCGACAACTATACAATACAGCTGGCGAAACGCGGAATATCCAAAAGTCCCAAACACAAGTTAAAGGAACTACTCCTGCTTCGGCACACGCACTGACAGCTTCAAGTTATATTTCTTGCCTGCCCAAACAGGCCCGGCGTAGTCGACCCCGACGCGCCGGTTTTTTGTTATCTGCGGTTTTTTGATTTTTACTCCCCAGTCCTCGATCCAGAGGCCCGTTTTCCGCGAGGCGGTTTTGCCGTTGAATTGCTTGTCCACTTTGAAAAACTTCGTGGTACGCGCGGGACCATTCACCTCCTCCACAGCGCGTATCAAAATGGCGGCCGGATATTCCTCGGGGCCCGTTACGATATTCAGCATCCAGTGCATGCCGTACGTGAAATAGACGTACCACCGCCCCGGGGGACCAAACATAATTTTCGTCCGCTCCGTTCTACCATGGGAAGCGTGGGAGGCCAAATCATTCGGTCCATCGTACGCTTCAACCTCGGTTATCATCGCGGCGATTTCCCTGCCGCGGTATTTCCGCACCAGATACTTCCCTAAGAGTTCTTCCGCAACCTTGAGCGTCGGCCGATCGAAGGATTCTTGCGTTAAAATTTTTTTCATAACCGATACCCCCCCGAGCACCAGAGGTGCTCGGGGGGCAGCTAACTAAAGCAAACCTTTAATTTCGTTCAAAACATCCTGCGGAATGGGATCGCGCTTCGGGCTCACGCCCGGATAGCGCCAAACCGTAATAATCTTCAATTGTTGTTTAGGATTTAGAATCTTGGATTTGGGATTTGCTCGTCGGCCACTGCCGATGAGCTTATACATCGCCCAGATTTCGGAGTATTTCTTCGTACCGGCGGGCTGCATGACGGCGACGGTATTCGGCACGATTCCTTCTTCATATCGTGTCGGAAACCGGATGATGCGTTTCACGCGCGATTCGGCGATGCCATAGTACTTCATCTTGAAGCGGGAATGCATCGTCCAGACGTATTTCTCCCCCCTATCTGCCGTAAAGTCCCACGAGAGTCGTTTTTTCGATAACATGGCTTTCCATCGCCTGCATAAGGTTCACTTTCGTCGACGAGGCCGGCAAGTCGAGTTTCACGTCGAGCGCGTAGAGCGTGAACATGTAGCGATGCGGCTTGGCGCCCTGCGGCGGGCAAGGTCCCGCATACTTATTCTTGTTTGCACTATTCAAACCCTCCACCGCCTCCCCGGGGATATTGTCTTCCATAATGTACTGCGTCTTCGGGTCGATGCCCCACATCACCCAGTGATCCCACGTCTTGCCGTTCGTTGCATCCGGATCGTCCACGACAAGCGCGAAACTTTTCGTGTTCGCCGGGGTGTTTTTAATCTCGAGGAACGGATTGATATTCTCCCCGTCGCACGTGAACCGGCGCGGGATCATGTCCCCGTTCTTGAATGCTGAACTCTTGAGTGTCAATTGATTTTCCATTACTCCCGCATTATAACACGCATTTTCACTATGCCCTATTCCCTCCACCCCATCCCCTTGTATATAATGAACGCATATGCCGCATCTCGCCATCTACCGCAAATACCGCCCGGCAACTTTCGAAGATCTCCTCGGGCAGGAAATGATCGTGAAAATTTTGAAGGAGGAAGCGAAGCAGGATCGCCTCTCCCATGCCTACATCTTTTCGGGTCCCCGCGGCACCGGGAAAACCACGTCAGCCCGACTCATCGCGAAAATCGCGAACTGCGAGAAACGCGCAACCGACGCCGCATTCCGGGAAAAGGGAGAGCCGTGCAATAGCTGCAACGCATGCACAATGATTGACGAAGGCAAGGCGCTTGACGTCATCGAGATCGATGGCGCATCGAATCGCGGCGTGGACGAAATCCGGAATCTCAAGGAATCCATCCGTACCTCTCCCAGCGCTTCCCGCTTCAAGGTGTATATCATCGACGAAGCGCACATGCTGACGAAGGACGCCTGGAATGCGCTCTTGAAAACCCTCGAGGAACCACCTCGGTATGTCATCATCATTCTCGCGACGACGGAGATCGAGAAGGTTCCCGCGACTATTGCTTCCCGCGCCCAAAAATTCTACTTCAAGCTCGTTCCCCGCGAAAAGATCGTCCAAAAGCTGGCGAAAATAGCAAAAGAAGAGGACATTAAAATTTCGCCCGAAGCGCTCGACCTCATCGCGGACTATGCCGAAGGAAGTTTCCGTGATTCCGAATCGCTCTTGGATCAAATGGTCTCATTCGGCGACAAGACGGTTGACGTCGAGGAGATTGAAAAAGCGGTCGGCAAGATCAGCTTCGACAAAATCGACGCTTTCGCCGGAATACTCGTGAAAGGCGACATTTCGGGGGCACTCGCTTTTGTCGCAGAAGTTGCGGATGGCGGATTCAACTTGAGCCAATTCCTCCGGGACGTTATCCAGCACCTCCGACGCATCCTCGTCCTTCGGGTAAGTCCGCAGATGGAAGAGGTCTTTAAAAAGGAAATGATGGCCGAGCATCTCGCGAAACTTGTCACGCAATCAAAAAATCTCAAACCGGCGCACATCGCACTCTTGAAAACGCTCATCACTGCGTACGGCGAAATGCGCTACAGCCAGTTTCCCCGCATCCCGCTCGAGGTAGCGATTGTCGAGGGACTATCCACCCGGGGCACCGGGGAGGCGCCCCGGGGGTGATGTCCCGCGCTACAGTTAACTGTAGCGCCTAAGCTTTGAGCACCGACAGCCCCAAGAGATTCACAAACCAGAAGCCGAACGCGGCGGCAAGGAAGGCTGCGGCGAAAAGCGGTTCGGTGACCGGCGTGAATTCCTCCTTCAGAACGAACTGACGGTAGAGCCCCAGCGCCAGGAAGAACAGGAGAAAAAGCACGAAGAAGATGACAAACCCGGGCCACCCGGCGGCGATGCCGCCCAAAAGCCCCAAACGCGCGTCGGCCACGGAGAGAAACCGCGGATTTTTTTTCTTCAACGTGAGGAGGACGAAATAAAACGCAAACGAGAGAACGAGCGCGATCAAAACCTCGAGCCAGAAATGATTGAACGAATAGAATAAAAAGTAGCCGCCTTTCACGTCGAAAAGCCACGGCATCGAATTCGCGAAATCGGCGGGGATTTTTTTCAAGGACTCCGTCAGGAGAACCGATGAAAATCCACTCACTTTCCAGATGACATACTGCCCCCAGGTCAAAAAGCCGGCATAGAGAATTTTGAACGCGATGCCCGCCACGATAAGCTTCCCAAAAAACTTAGCGGTCTTCGTTCCTTCCAAATCCCCTCTCCGAAAATGGAAGTAGTACCGGATGCCGGCGAACAAAAGGAGCATCCCGAAAAATATTTCGGGGACGTAGGTCAAAACCGGGCTCAAGAAAATATGAAGGAGAAGGTTATTTATATTCATTTTATCGAACAACGTATATGATATAATTAAGACATAATCCCATGTTCGAGAAGACCGATTTAAAAAACAAGGCTATTACTTTGAGAAAATCCGGCCTGTCATACTCGGAAATTCTCAAACAGATACCAGTCGCCAAATCTACCCTCTCATTATGGCTAATAAACGTCGGCTTAAGCAAGGGGCAGAAACAGCGACTCACGGAGAAAAAACTCGAGTCTGCACATCGAGGTGGAGAACGACGTAGGCAAAATCGATTGAAACAAATTGAAGAAATCAATAAGTCGGCAAAAAACGAAATAAAGAAACTAATAAATAATCCCCTCTGGCTCAGCGGTACTATGCTTTACTGGGCAGAGGGATCTAAACAAAGAATACATACCGTCAGCCACGGGACAATTTTTAATAATTCAGATCCTCTCATGATCAAAATATTTATACTTTGGTTGAAGAAAATTGCACAAGTCGATACAAAGAGCTTGAAGTTCGAACTCTACATTCACGAAAGCGGTAACGTAGAAAAAGCTCTCAACCACTGGACTAAAATATGTTCTTGTAAAAAAAAGGATATTAGGGTATATTTCAAGCGCAACAAGATTCGTACAAACCGCACAAATACCGGAGATGATTATCACGGACTTATACGAATAACGGTGCCAAAAAGTTCAGTGTTAAATAGAAAAATTTCCGGTTGGATCAAGGGTTTGTGTGAATATTGGGGGATCGTCTAACGGTAGGACTACGGGTTTTGGTCCCGTCAATTGGGGTTCGAATCCCTATCCCCCAGCCCTTCGTTTAAATCACTCTATATGGAGAACAATGATCAAATATCATTAACGCCTGACGAAAGACGGGATGGTATAGATGAAATGACCGAAACTCGAAAACGGCTGTTGGATCTGCAATTACAAACGATCGTCAGATACAACGACCTTGTTCAGAGCAACAGTGAACGCGGGTTCAGTCTGATAGTTTCTTTAATATCTGTTGCCATAGCATTCATGGCAATCGTTGTGCCCCTTATTACTTCATTACACAGTATGAGGCCAATGGCCACCAAGTTTTTCATCCTTTCCTCAGTCTTCTTTTTGTTTTGTGCAGTGGATGGTATCGTGTATCTTTTAGGATTGATTAATTTTGATAAAGAAGAACTTAAAAATAAAAACGATTGGGAAACAACTCGTCTAGACACAATACAGGACAGGGTTAACTCTGTATACGGCAAACTGAAAGAGAATAAGGGCATCACGTTTGAGGAGATCAACGACATTTACAATCAAGGCACTCAGTTCAAGGAAGACAGTGATAAAAGGCAGGCTGAAATTAACAAGAAGCCTGCCACTAAAATACTTAACTTATTGCATAAGCTATTTTTCGGCTTCTTCTTTGCTGGGTTAGCCTTCTTAGTTGTATTTTTAATACAAACCTTATTTTGCTAACTCACCTTAGTCAAACATACCAAGAGCGGCGCATCACCAGAGACACATGGGACTTACATATGGCATTGACATCTCGTTAGATTGAATTAAGACCTTTCGAAAATCGTCCAAAACGGACAGCCACAACAAGAATACCACCCCTTTGGGTTGTTTTTTGCGCCAACAAAACTACCACAGAAACGGTACGAGGGCTTTGGTGCGCTTTTTGTACTCCGGGTACTCGCTCGGAAAAAGTTTGAGCATATACCCCTCCTCGATGCGGATGCGGCGGACGAAAACAATCGCCGCGACGCCGAAGATGATGAGCCAAAACCAGCCGGCCAAAAACATCGTCCCCAAAAGAGCCGCAAGCATGCCGGTGTATATCGGGTGGCGCAAAAAACGGTAAGGCCCCGAGGTCACGAGCTCGTGGCCTTCTTTCATATCGGGATGATTGCTCCAATTGCGGCCGAGGTAGTAACGCGCAGAGATGGCGAGGGCGATGCCCGCCCAGCACAAGAGAGCGCCGATTGCTTCCCAAACTCCGGACGATATAGGCGCAAAAAAGCCCATCCTGCCCCAAACGGCGCCGATCTTCACGTGATCCAGGGATAAAATTACCAAGACCACGGCGATCGCGAAAATTCTGAACCAGGATCGCCGCCACCATGCGATCGCGACCGTATCCTTTTTCACGCCGAGCGCCGAGACGCTCCAGTAAATCAGGAATGCGAGCCACGGCACAGCCGAAATCCAATCAATAAACATTCGTCCATTATAGCAAATACCTTCATGCGAACGTATGACACTCAACGGTACGCTTAAAACGCAAGCCGGTGCCGGAGACAAAAATCGCCCCGAGGGGCGGCTTCTGCTCGATTTCACCGGTGCGGGCAACCGGCCCAGCAGCAGGGGCGGCGGATTCCTTCCTTGAGCTCCGAGCACACTCTTGCAACGTGTTGTTTTCTGGTCTCCAGTTTCTTGACGGAAATGGTCCAGCAAATCCATTCATTGCGCGCCAGGGGTGTGATGTCTTCCCATTTTGCCCGCGCCGCTTTGTCGGCCGTGAGCGCCCTCCGCAAATCCGCCGGCACCTTGTGTACCGCGCCATTAGCGATTAAATTTTTAGCCATAAAACTATTTTACCAAATTTCTATCACAGCACAGCAATAAAAAACAAACCCGCTCCACGCGGGTTTGTTTTCTCCAAAAGCGAAATCTATTGATTTTCGCTCGTCTGCGTCGCCCCGGGTCCCTGAGGCGCTTGAGGAGCCGGAGCTGCCTCTTGTTTGACCTCAACGAGCGGAACATTGCACGTCGGACAATTGCCGGCTTGCCCCGAAGTGTAACCGCACTGCGGACATTTATACTGCATATTGATGATTAAGATAAATGTTTTGCGGATTACGACTATCACCGCTTCGGACCGGTATAGTTTCATCATAGTCCCTTGAGAAACATTTGCAACTTATTCAGCGAGAGAGAATGTATTGTATGCGGTATATCAATAACACCGGCGACGCACCAGTCGTAAACGGCTGGGTTCTCTCGGCGGCGGCTGGTAGAATAAGAAGAGAAGAGTATGTATTTCATCTATATCATCGAGTGCGAAGACGGCAGCCTGTATACTGGCATCACGAACGACCTCAAGCGGAGATTCTCGGAACACAAGAAAGGGATCGGCGGACATTACACCGCCGCGCATAAACCAAAACGGATCATCTACACCGAAAAGCGCAAAACGCGGAGTGAGGCCCTCCAACGCGAAGCCCAGATCAAAAAACTGCGGAGAGCGGATAAGCTACAATTAATCGATGGGAGGAATTGGTAAGTTAACCATCAACGGGAAAGTTTTCGAACACGTAAAAACGAGAGACCATATGCCGGTCTCCATCTTCAAATCTGGAGATCTTTTTCTCAGAAAAGGACCAAATAAACTGCTAGAAGAAGAGATCGCTTTTCACCGGACCTTGCTGGAGTATGACTTTCCCGTCCCCCGAATTCTCGAAGAGGGGGATCTCGAGGGCGAACATTACTATATCGAAACCTCGCTCGGGAAGAAACCGTTCGGCGAAATATTTACTGAGGATACGAAGAATCATGGGGAAATCTCCGAAGATCATTTCAAAAAATTTCTTGAAGTGGCAGAGAAATTTACCAAAGCGCAACTCGCTACCAGAAGCGAGTATCGGAACGAAGAAAGTTTTTATTCCGGCCTTGGTCTGCAGTCCAACATCGAAGAACTCCCAGAACTGAAGGGGGATACTTTACGTGCTTTCGACAAGGTGAAAGAAAAATTAAAACCCTTTCCTTACGTTCTGACGCACGGCGATTTCAATCCGTACAACATTCTCGAGAAAGGCGTTATCGACTTCGGAAGCGCGTTCCACGGGCCGGCGGGCTACGACATCGTCGCCAACATGTATCACATCTACAACTTCCCGAAGGAAGACGGCTATGAAATGAAAAGGCGTTTTGATTTCTCGGAGCAGCAAAGAGAAACCCACCTTGAGAAGATGAACGCCGTCTACCGGAAGATGGGATTGCCGGAACCAACCGGTTTCGCCGACGATTTCATATTCTGCCGCACCATTTGGGCAACCGTCAGAAATGGGAAAATCCCGAAAATTCAGAAATGGCGATACGACCGTTTCGGGAAAATTCTGGCGGCGTATTTAAGGGACGAGTCTTTGCCGGAACTGGTGAAAAAGTAGTACCATATAATCCTATGAACCACATCATCATCTATACCGCCGAGTACCTCTATCTTGTCGTGCTCCTCGTCGCCGCAATCTTCTTCTTCAAGCAGCCGAGGAGAATCCAGAAGAGCATGATCGTCTGCGGCGTGATCATCGCGCCGGTTTCGTATATCCTCGCGAAGATCGGCGGGGCCCTCTACTACGACGCGCGGCCCTTCGTCGTTGGCCACTTCATTCCCTTGATCCCGCACGCTCTCGACAACGGTTTTCCGTCCGACCACATGCTCCTCGTCTCGGCGGTCGCCATGATCGTCACCTTCTACAACAAGAGGATCGGCGCCGTTCTCTGGGCACTCGCGCTCCTCGTCGGCATCGCGCGCGTTGCGGCGGGCGTCCACCACGTCACGGACATTGTCGGCAGCATCGTCTTCGTCCTTATCGCCGCCGCCGTTTACTACTTCACCGTCGGGAAAAAACAAATGGAACACGAAAAGAATCCACTCGAAAACCGCATTCGTATATGAAATACAAGGCAGTCTTATTCGATTTCGGCGGCGTCATTGAGCTGAACGCGGGCAAAGGCATGCTGGAAGCAATTGCCGGTTTACTCCACGTCCCCCCGGAAGATTTTAAAAAGGCTTACTTCGACCACAACCACCTCTCAAACGTCCATAACATGAAATGGAAAGATATGATGAAGGAAGTGGTGCGCGTCTTTGATAAAAGTAAAGCTGCCGAGAAACGCGTCATGGAACTAGTGGAAGAACGGGAAAGCAAGAAGACGATGAACGTGGAGCTCTTGAAACTGTTTCCTACTCTCCGCCGGGAAGGATACAAAGTTGCCATTTTGAGCAACAATACGTCGGATCTCAGGAAATTCCTGGAAGAGAAAGGGATCGACAAGCTCGTGGACGAGATCATTGTTTCCGCAGAAATAGGTTTTCAGAAACCTCACAAAGAAGCTTTCGACGTCGCTTTCAAAAAACTCGGCATTCAAGCTGAAGAAGCCGTCTTTGTGGATGATTCGACAAAAAGCTTGGAGAAAGCGGCGGAAATCGGCTATTACCCAATTCTCTTCGAAAACAACGAAGAATTAAAACTTGCCCTCAAGAGTATCGGAATAGCAACACAATGAGAAAAGCGAAAAAATTTATCGTTATTATAGATGGACCGATGGGTGCCGGTAAAAGCACCGTAGGAGAACTCCTTGCAAAGAAGCTGAAACGGACTGCGGTCGTGAATGAAGATAAAATCAAGTGGTTCATCTCCGACTTCAAGCGGTGCAAACGGGACAACGCCATCGTCCGATCAGTTCTTATCGCCATGTGCAAAGAATATATGCGACAAGGTATCAATCTCGTCGTCTCACAGGGATTTTCAAAAATAGCGCGACCAATCACGCCGTTTGCGACCATGGCAAAAAACAACGGATTTAAACTGTTCATCTATCATTTGAATGCACCGAAAGAAATTCTTTTAAAACGTATCAAAAAGAGAAAAACGTCGGCAAGGATTCCCATAGCTCAATCAAGAATCCATCGAAACATCAGAACATGGAACACAAACCGGTATTTTATCGGAAGAGAGTTTCAGACCGAGAAAATGAGTGCCGAAAAAATCGCTCAAGCGATGTGGGAAGAAATGAAACCGCTTACCAAATGAAACTGAAAATTCTTTCGTGGAACATCTGGGGTGGACAACATCTCCCCGAAATACTGGAACTCATCAAACGCGAAAAGCCGGACGTGATCGGCCTCCAGGAAGTCATCGAGGATTTCGACGGGACGAATAATATTGCAAAGATCATTGCTGAAAAATTCGGCTATGAATGGTTTTTCTACCCGACGCATGAAGTGGATACCGCCCGGCTGTATCATCTCCTCGAACCCCGGACGGTACGCATGGGGAACGCGATCCTTTCCAGAATTCCGATAGCTAAAACGGACGTGCACCAGTTGTCCGAAGAAAAAGGCAGGTTTGCCGTTGAAGCCGTCATTCCCGTAAACGGCAGGGAACTCCATTTCTACTCGACCCATCTCAAGCACACCCACCAGAAACCAGAGAAGCTGCAGGATCGGCAGGCGCAAAACCTCGCCGAGATCATGCCGAAAGAGAACGCCGTCCTCATGAGTGACTTCAACACGACGCCGGACGGGAACCCCGTCAAAATCGTCGGCGGAGTCATGAAAAACACCGACACCGAACTCAAACCGACCTGGAGCGTATACCCCGAAGGATGCCCGATCTGCAAACCGCAGAAGCTCGATACCCGCCTCGATTATATTTTCGCCTCGAAAGATCTGAAAACCGATTCGTTCACGGTTTACGATTCCAAAGGATCGGATCACCTTCCCATCTCGGTCATTTTGAAAATCTGAGCCCATGATCGTCAAAGCCATACGAACCCGCGTATTCAAGGAGGGAGAAGTGCTCCTGCCGTTCGTCGACCGCTACGTCAAAAAACTGAATGACAAGTCTATCCTTATCGTAACATCGAAAATCGTTTCCCTCTCGGAAGGAAATGTCCGAGAAATAAAAACCTCCCACACGCGGGAAGATCTCATCAAAGCAGAAAGCGAATTCGCGATGCGCACGAAATATACCTGGCTCACCGTGAAGGACGGCATGGTGATGTCCTCGGCCGGCATCGACGAATCGAACGCGAAGGGCAAGATCGTTCTCCTTCCCCGGAATAGCTTCAAAACGGCGGAACGCCTGCGCCGGGGACTTATGAAACGGCATCACATTAAAAATCTCGGCGTCATCATAACCGACAGCCGTCTCCTCCCCCTCCGTGCCGGCGTCGTGGGCGTTGCCCTCGGGTGGAGCGGATTCAAGGGTGTGCGGGACTATCGCGGAAAACCCGACATCTTCGGGAGAATTCTCAAACTCTCGCGAACTGATCTCGCAGACAGTCTGGCAACCGCGGCAGTCGCGGTCATGGGCGAAGGCGCGGAACAACAGCCCCTAGCCCTCATAACCGACGCACCCGTGGAATTCAGGGAAAAGATTGACCGGAACGAACTCTCCATCGACATCAAGGAGGATATCTACCAGCCTCTCTTCGAAAAAATAAAAAGGATCAAGTGGAGAAAAAAATCATAATATGCGTGAGATAGAAATTAAATTGAGAATTAAGGATTTTAAGGGTCTCGAAGAAAAACTCCGAGAGCGCGGCTGTATACTCTCCTCCCCCATCCGGCAGGAAGATATCATTTATTCCAAAGCCGGCAGCACAAGCGAATGGGAGGTTTCAAAAGAAGGGCAAATCGTCATGCGCATTCGCCGGGCAAACGATCATGCCGAATTCAACTTGAAAGAACAGCGCTCGAACGAGATGGACAATCTCGAATACGAGACTGCGGTCGACAATCCAAATGCTATCCACCAAATCCTCGCGAGACTTGGATTCGAACCGCAAGTAGAAGTTAAAAAAGTCCGGCGCAAGGGGAAACTCGGTGAATATGAAATTTGCCTCGACGCCGTCGATGAATTGGGGAATTTTGTCGAACTCGAAAAACTGACATCCGAAGACGCCGACCCGAACGAGGTTCGGGAAGAATTATTCAAAACTCTTGAAGATTTGGGGCTCTCGAGAAAAGACGAAGAAACGCGAGGGTACGACACTCAGATGTATTTCCTCAGCAAAAAGTAATTACTACTTCTCGAGAGGAAACGAAACCGTAAAGGTACTCCCTTTCCCCTCTGAAGACTTGAACGTAACGGCACCGCCCATCTTGTCCGTTAGCATGCGGACGATAAAGAGCCCCAACCCAGTACCCGAAACTTCTTGGGTATTTTTTCCGCGGACCCGGAAAAATTTTTGGAAGATATGCCCCTCTTGATCCTCCGGAATACCATAGCCGGTATCCTTAAATTCCATAACGACACTCGATCTCTTCTTCGAGACACTGACGGCAAGTGTCCCGCCAGCCTTATTGTACTTGATGCCGTTACTCACTAGGTTCATGATAACCTCCTTCACCTTATCGGAGTCCACGAGCGCCGACGGAATCTTGCCGCGGGAATGGAATGCCATCCGGACTTTCTGTTTACGGGCCAGCGAAGACATTTCTTTAAGAACCGACTTAACGATCGGAACAACATCAGTCGGCTGCACGGAAACTTTCACGGTACCAGATTCCGAACGGGCGATCTCGAGAAGATCGTTGATGAGCTGGTTCAAAATGTCGCTCGCCGAATTGATCGCCTTCAGATTTTCCCGTACGTCCTTCGGGAATTTCACGCTGGTTTCCGAAACCATTTGAAGGAATCCTTTGATGGCCGCAATGGGCGTCCGAAGTTCGTGTGCGGCAATAAATACGAATTCATCTTTCAATCGGGCGACATTCCTCGCCTCGGCGAGTTCGCGCTCCTCGGTTTCCCTCAATTCTTTTGTACGCTCCTCCACGCGCCCTTCCAATTCTTTGTTGAATTCCTTGATTTCGGCATAGGACTGCGCATTATCGATGGCAACGCCGGCATTTAAGGCGAAGGTAGTCAAAAACTTCAGGTCTTCGCTGTAATACATTTCCCCCGACATCTTTTCTCCGAGTATCAAAAGAGCAACTTCGCGCTTTTCGACGCGAATGGGAATGGCAACGGCAACCTCGAACGAGCGGAAAAGCTGTTTCAACGATTCTTCCTCAAGACCGTCGAAGAGGAAATACGGCACCGTATCGAAAGGCTTGTGAAAAAGCCCTTCGAACCCCGAAGCAGTCAAAAGCCGCTTGTCATAACCGACCCCGAAGATGTTTACGAAGACATGCTCACGCATAATGAGGAATGTCCCCTTTGAAATATTCATGCTCCCCATGAGCGTTTTGAGAATTTGATCCGTCAATGCCTCGAGATCAATCGTCTCCGCCATAATATGGGTGAGTTCCGAAAGGAGAGTGTCACTGTCGTACGATCCGGCGAAGAAAATCCTGTTCGTTATACGCCGCATCAAGCGCTCAAGCGGCTCGAAAGAAAGGGCGGTCACGGCCAAAAGAACGAGGAATACGACGAAAAGATTGAAGCTGATGGGAATGAAACGATCGGCAATCAAGA
>JAJYWR010000013.1 GCA_021791395.1 bacterium | reverse complement strand
ATCCGCACGCAACAATGCGCGGTATGATCTCGATGCTTTCCGACCGAAACTACCGCCAAAAGGTGGTGGAGTACATCGAGGACGACATGGTGAAGCGATTTTGGGCGATTGAGTTCGCCGACTGGTCCGAAAAATTCGACACGGAAGCCATCATCCCGCTGGTGAACAAGTTAGGACAGTTCCTTTCGAATCCCATGCTCCGGAATATTTTCGGCCAAAAAGAGAACAAAATCGACCTCGAAAAGCTGATGAACGAAAAAAAGATCATCCTCATCAACCTTTCCAAGGGAAAAATTGGGGAAGAGAATTCAAGCTTCTTCGGCTCGATGTTTATCACGAAGATCAAGCAGGCTGGCATGGCCCGGGCAGTTCTCCCGCAAGCCAAGCGGAATGATTTCTATCTCTATGTCGATGAGTTCCAGAACCTCGTGACCGACACGTTCGAAAACCTGCTTTCCGAAGCGAGGAAATATGGCCTGTGTCTTACCGTCGCCCACCAATATGTCGGCCAGCTTTTGCCGAAAGTGCAGGCGGCAGTCTTGGGGAACACGGGAACCATCATTATCTTCCGCGTCGGCGGCGAAGATGCGGTAAAGTTGAAACCGGAAATGGCGCCGGTTTTCGATGTGAAGGATATGATCAACCTCGGCATGGGACAGATTTACATCAAAATGACAATCGACGGCGAAACGTACGATCCGTTCTCCGCGGAGACGCTGAAGGTTTTGCCGCCGACCCACCCTTCGTTTAAAGACGAGATCATCAAGCGATCCCGCGAAAAATATTCCATTTCGGCGGATGCTGCAAAGCATCTCATCGCGGAAGAAGAAGCCGGCATTTGGCGAAGCGCGCAGGAAAAAGCGGCTATCACGGGCAAGCCCGCCGAAGACAATCAAACGCCGGAGCCCCTGGTTTAAAACAAAGGAGGAAAAGGTCGGTAAATAAAATTGAACAATGGTTTTCATTTATTCAACCTGTGAGGGTGTTGAGGAAGCCAGAAAGCTTGCAAAGCTCATTGTCGAGCGGAAGATCGCCGCGTGTGTCAATACGTGGCCGATCGAGTCATGCTATACATGGGAAGGGAAAATGAAGTGTGAAAACGAGTATGCGCTCCTCATTAAAACCAATGAATCGAAAGTGCAGGATGTCGAGGATCTCATTCAGCAAAACCATTCCTATTCAACGCCGCTTGTTGCGGTTGTGGATGTCCGACGCGTCAATCGGGCATATAAGGAATGGATGACGACGGTTGTGGGATAGAAGAAAAATCTTGATTTTTCATCATATTTGTGATATAATACTTTTACGATGAATGTTTTTTGGTACATCGTACTAGGGTTAGTCGTTCTTTTTCTCGCGTATAAAATCGTGAGAGGTTTGATTTTGACCGCTCGATGTAAGAGGATTTTCAAAATGCAGCAGAAAAAATTAAAGGAATCCGGGCTTCTTACCGAGAATCATGTAACCGTGGAAGAGGAAGGCGATGACGCGGAGTAGCTATGGGTCCCCGGAGAGAAATTTGTCAGAACTGCCACCATGAATTTGTCATCGAGTCCGAGGATTTCGCTTTTTATGAAAGGATAAAAGTGCCTCCGCCGACGTTTTGTCCCGAGTGCCGTAAAGAGCGGCGCTTGGCGTTTATGAACGTCATCAACTTATATAAGCGGAAGTGCGACCTTTGCGGCAAGGACACGATCTCTGTTTATGCTCCCGATGCTCCGTATCGGGTCTTTTGCGTGCCGTGCTGGTTCAGCGATCAGTGGGATCCGCTTGCATACGGCCGCGATTACGATTTCTCCCGGCCATTCTTTGAACAATTCAAGGACCTTTTGCGTGAAGCGCCGCTTCCGGCGCTCTCGACGGATTTCATGACCTTGAAGACTTCGCCTTATTCGCACTTGAGCGGCAATAATAAGAATGTCTACATGCTCTTTCATGCCGATTTCGACGAGGATTCCGCGTACGGTTTTTATGTCACGGAGAGCAGATCGGTCTTCGACTCGTCACTCATTATGAATTCTGAACTTTGCTACGACTCGATGCACACATACCGATGCACCCGATGCGCCGGTCTTCGGGGGCAAGTAACGGAATCGATCGATTCATACTTCCTGAAATACTCATGGGGATGCCAAAATTGTTTTGCTTCGGTTAATTTGAGGAATAAAAAATACCATATCTTCAACGAGCCGTACTCGAGAGAAGAATATTTCAAGGAGATCAAAAAATGGGACCTGGGGTCGTATCGGCAGTACCAAGAAATCCAACGGCGGGCCGAAGGGCATTGGAAAAAATTCCCGCCGAAGCCAATCTTTAACGAATTCACCGAAAACTGCACGGGGAACAACGTGTTCCAAT
Source organism: bacterium (assembly GCA_021791395.1). Lineage (GTDB taxonomy): Bacteria > Patescibacteriota > Minisyncoccia > UBA6257 > GWB1-50-10 > JAKAHT01. The sequence continues at coordinate 83,742 of JAJYWR010000013.1, read as the reverse complement.
CGCGGAACTGTAAGGAGTGCTACGAGGTTTTGGGCGCCGAGAATTCCAAATACCTCGCGATGCTCTACCTTCCGGGAACAAAAGATTGCTACGACATTACGAGCTGGGGGAATAATCTCACGCTTTCCTACGATTCGCCGAACGTCGGCGAAAACGCGAGCGGAGTGAAATTCAACTACGGGTCGGGCTTGAATTTAGTTGACTCGGAATACTCATTTCTCATCTACGGCGGGGCACATGTCTTCGGATCCGTTTCTCTCAAAAAGGGCCAGTATTGTATTTTGAACAAGCAGTATACCTCCGAGGAATACAATGCTCTCGTCCCGAAAATACGGCAGCATATGATGGACATGCCGTATCTCGACCAAAAAGGAAGGACATACCGGTATGGGGAATTTTTCCCGATCGAAATGAGTACGTTTGCGTACAATGAGACATTGGCTCAGAATTTTTTTCCGATGACCGAGTGCGATGCGCGTACCGAAGGCTACGGGTGGCGTACTTTCGAGAAGAAAGAATACGAGGTGATAAAAAAGGCCGCTGATCTGCCGGATCATATCAAAGATGTGCCGGATTCGATTTTGAGTGAAATTATCGGTTGCGCGAAGTGTGGCCGGGGATTCAGGATAACGAGGGACGAGCTTGAATTCCTCCGGAAGATGAATTATTCCTTGCCTCGAGAATGTCCCTTTTGCAGGATCAACGAGAAGATCGATATCTGGGTCAACAATTTGAAGATGGAAAAGCGGACGTGCTCGAAGTGCGGCGCAGAATTCATGACGTCGGTCGCAAATCATGATGCTCCAAGCATCCTCTGTAAAAAATGTTATGCTGAATTAACGGCATAAGTGAGGTTCCTCCGGGGCACTGAAAGCGCCCCGGAGGCCGAACGAACCATGAATCAAGAAAAAAGAATCTGCCAAAACTGCAAAAAGGAGTTCACGATTGAGTCGGACGATTTCGCGTTCTACGAGAAGATGCAGGTTCCGCCGCCGACCTTCTGTCCTGAGTGCCGGCTTCTGCGCCGGATGACATACCGCAACGAGCGGATCCTCTATTGGCGAAAATGCGATGCGCCGGGACACGGAGAAGCCATGCTTTGCCTTTTTTCGCCGGAAAATCCCCAGCGGGTGTACGATCAAGAATTCTGGTGGAGCGATGGATGGGATCCGATGGTGTACGGGCGTGACTACAATTTTTCGAAACCGTTTTTCGAGCAGCTTCGCGAATTATGGAAAGAAGTGCCGGACGTGGCGCTGATGAACCAGCGGGGCGTGCGGAGCGAGTATTGCAGCATTACGGAAGGGAATAAGGACTGTTATCTCGTGATCGGCGGCGATTTCAACGAGAATACGCTCTATTCGGCATTCATCTTCAACAGTAAAGAGTGCATGGATTGCTACTGGGTATCGAAGGGGGAATTCAATTATGAAACAGTGGATTGCATTTCCTCGAGCCGGCTTTTCTGGAGCCGCTACTCGGAAGGGTGCTACGACGGCGCCTTCCTCTTCAACTGCAAGAACTGTCATGATTGCTTCGGGTGCACGAATTTAGCGAACAAGTCGTACTGCATTGAGAACGTTCAGTATACAAAAGAGGGGTATGAAAAGAAAATAAAAGAACTGATGCCGAAAGGGTATCGGTCGGTTTCCGAAGCAAAAGAAAAATACCGCTTGGCGTCCCTTGAATATCCCCGGCGTTTCGCCCGCGTCCTCCGGAGTGTGAATTCGAGCGGAGACAACCTCGAAGGTGCCAAGAATTGCCGACGATCGTTCGAAGTGTTCGAGGGAGCGGAGGATTCCGGCTATCTTTGGCTCATCTATTCGAAGGTGAAAGATTGCTTCGATTGCGACCACTCGGGGCTTAATTCGGAACGCGTCGTCGATTCATCGACCGTCTACCCCGGAAACGGCATTTGGTATTCCCGTTTCGTCCGTTCGTGCCGCGATGTTTCGTATTCGTACAACTGCCACGATTCATCCGATCTTTTCGGATGCGTCGGCCTTCGGAACAAACAGTATTGCATTTTCAATAAGCAATATACCAAGGAAGAATACGAAGCACTCGTGCCGAAGATCGAGAGCCATATGGACGAGATGCCGTATGTTGATCGCGGAGGGAGAAGGCATGGCTACGGCGAATTCTTCCCCGCAGAGATTTCTCCTTTCTCATACAACGAGACGGTTGCAGCGGAACTCCATCCCTTAAGCAGAGAAGAAGCCCTTGAAAGGGGATACCGGTGGCATGAATCAGTTGAGAAGCAATACGGTATAACGATGGAGGCTCACGATCTTCCCGATACGATCGGGGAAGTAAAAGACGACATTCTTGAGCAAACCATTGGTTGTGAGCATAAGGGTAAATGCAACGATCAGTGTGCAACAGCGTTCAAAATTACGTCCGCAGAACTTGCATTCTATCGCAAGTTCGATCTGCCGCCTCCGCATCTCTGTTCCAATTGCAGGCATTATGAGAGGATTAAACAGCGGAACCCCTTGAGGCTCTGGCACCGCACATGCCAATGTGCCGGCGCGAAATCTGAAAACGGTATCTATCAAAATACGAGCAAGCATTCCCACGGAGAAGGGAAATGTCCGAACGAATTCGAAACGACCTACGCCCCCGACCGTCCGGAGATCGTGTACTGCGAGGAGTGCTATAAGAGCGAAGTGGTATAGCGCGAATCTCGGCGAGTTAGTACTTTGTGATTGATCATTTTTTGGAGATCGATAACTCGTACCCTCCATTGTTTGCCGATCTTAAAAGCCGGAAGTTTCCCTTTCCTGCACCACTCAAGGACGGTCCGTTCGGTTACGCCGAAGAATTTGGCAAGCTTCGTGGTATCGTATATGGCATTCTCGCGGCTTTTCATCACTCTTATTATACACCCGGCTTCATTCAGTATGGTATAATCGTTCGTACTGTGGAAACTGAACTAAAACCCAAGAAAAAAGGTATTTATCTCATTATAGTTTCAAGGATCACCCGGAGCATTGCGGCCGGGATGATCAATATTGCGTTCCCGTATTACATTCTCGTCGATCTTCATCAAACCGCCGGAATGATCGGCCTTATCTACGTCGCGGCGACAATTGCGACGGCAGTGTTGAGTTTTCTCGCTGGTATTACGACCGACGTTTGGGGGAAGCGGGGAACGCTTTTCATCGCAAGCGCGCTCTTGCCGGTGAGCTCCGCCTTGGTGTATTTTTCGTCGAGTTTGTGGGTGGTCTTTATTGCGGCGATGGTCGGCGGCTATTCCGCAACGGGGTCCTTGGTCGGCGGCGGTATCGGCGGTGCGGTTCAACCGATTCAAAACACCATTATCACGGAACTCACGCCGAGCGAGAAGCGGACGAAATACTTCTCCTTTCTCACGTTTCTTTCCGGCTTTACGGCGGCACTGGGAGCACTTCTTGCGAAAGTTTTCACGGTTCAGGAAATCTTCCTTGTTGCGACCGTGATTGCTGCTGCGGGCGTCATCGCGCTTCCTTTCATCGAAGTCAGGGAAGCAAAAGGGAAACTCCGCGTCCTGAAAACGAAAGCGACCATCGGTAAGTTCACCCTGACCGGCATTTTGAACGGATTTTCGCAGGGTCTCATTGTGCCGTTCCTCATTCCGTTTTTTCTTTTGATTTATAATATTCCAAAATCACAAATGGCGGAATATGCTTTCATTTCCGGCATTGTGGGATCGGTTGCGCTCCTTGCCGCGCCGTTCCTCGAAAAATACCTCGGGTTCGTGAAGAGTATGGTTTGGACCCGGGGGATTGGAACAATTCTCTTCGTCGCCTTCCCGATTATCCGCTTTCTGCCGTTTGCTATTTTCGTTTATGTCGTGGGACCGGCGCTCCGCATTATGGCGCTCCCGATTCAGCAGGCGGAGCTCACGCGGCGGGTGGACGGCGACGAAATGGGCCGCGCACTCGGCGTGAACCAGGTCGCGCGGCTTGCGGCATCGTCCGCCGGCACGGGGCTCGCCGGCTATCTCATGGATGCGGCGCTTTTCGAGATCCCATTCTTTGCGTATGGCGTCGTTATGATTGCAAACAGTTACCTCTATGTCCGCTTCTTTGGCAAAAAGCGGAAAGAGATTGACAAATAATATAAAAATAGTTTATAGTATGGTCCTGTAACTAAACATATTTTTTCACTAATACAGGAGGTGGTTTATGGCCACATTTCTCGAAGATCTCCAAAAGGAGATTAGTAGTACCACGATCGTAAAACCGGTAGCGGAAGGTCCGTACCCGGAAGGTCACGTAATTATGGGAGTCAGTGACGACCTGAAACGGATTTATTCTCTCCATGCCAAACTTGCCAAAGAGGCAAGCAGGATAAAGAAGGATCATGAGGAGAAGCATGCTCAATTTCTCTTCGATGGTGATGGCAAGGAGTGCGAAAGATTCTTTCGCGATTACCGCGCTCTCATGGACAAGGCGGATATCCTTCGCAAGGTGTTTTGGTCGTCGGTGCATGCTGAACTCGGCGATGCTGAATATGACGACTTGAACCTCCGACCGGACTGGAAGATCATTTCCTTCAAGTCCGAGGAAAAGGAAGATCCAATCCTTGGGGGCGTCATCATCGTCGGCGGCCCCATATAACCAACCCTCGTTGATTCGTTTTATGCTCTGCGTCTAACCCCGCGGAGCATTTGTTTTATAATGAACGTAATGGAATCCGAAGTGCGGAAATGCAAGAGTTGCGGGAAGGAATCCTCAATTCTGCCGGACAGCATTGTTTTGTACGAAAAAACGGGAATCCCGGTGCCCCAGGAATGCCACGTTTGCATTTGGAAGAACCTGACAGCTTTTTGGGTCTTCGGCAAATTCAGGAAAACAACATCGGCGCTCTCCGGAAAAGCTATCATCACGACATTTTCGGAGGCCACGCCGTTCCCACTCTACGATTACGATGAATGGATGTCCGACGTATGGGACCCGCTCGCATACGGCCGAGAGTATGATCCTACGCGGCCGTTCTTTGAGCAGTATGCGGAAATCCAGCGAAAAACGCCGCATCCGCATCGGTCGGGAACCATGAGCACGAATTGCGATTGGAGCGATGATGCATGGAGCTGCAAAAACTGTTATCTCTGCCGCTCGATGCTCAACTGCGAAGAGGTGAACTATGCCTACCGCACCGTGAATTGCAAAAACTCCACGGACCTCACGTTCTGCTTCGATGTCGAGCGTTCGTACGATTGCACGTACTGTTTCAAATCCTACAAAATCCGGCACTCCTTCGATGCGCGCGACAGCATGGACGGCATATTCCTCCATGACTGCCGGAATGTGAAAAACTGTTTTATGTGTTGGAACTTGAGGAACAAGCAATATTGCATTTTAAATAAGCAGTATTCCAAGGAGGAGTATTTTGAAAAGATGAAAGGACATCGTTTGAACTCAAGGCGGGAGGTCGAACAACTGAAGAAAGAATTTGCCGATATCGTCGCCCGCGACGCCGTTCATCGGGCGGATCGCAATCTCAAGGTTGCCAATGTAACGGGGAATTTTCTCGAGGAATGCAAGAACTGCCGCGAGTCCTACTTTGCTCAGAAATCCGAGAACAGTTGCTACCTCCTTCGCGGCTATGAACAGCGTGAGGTTGTTCATGCGGCAGGCACCATCGCTGAGAATGCGGCCTTGAGCATGATGGACGGCTACAACTACGGAACCGTTGCCACATCCCGGTGCGGCAATTGTCGATACAGCGCCTACCTCGAGTACTGCGAGGAATGCGAGTACTGTTTCGGCTGCGTCGGCTTGCGGAAAAAGAAATATTGCATCTTGAACAAACAATATACGGAATCCGAGTACGATAACCTCGTGAAAAAAATCAAAGACCAAATGATCGCCGACGGCACCTGGGGGACGTTTTTCCCGTATTCGTTGGCCTACTGCGGGTACAATTTGTCGACCGGGCAAATGTATTTTCCCGAGACGCGCGAATCTATAGAGGCAAAAGGCGGCATATGGGAAGATATTCAAGATCGGGCATACGAAGGCATAGCGGGTGACGAGGTACCGGACGTCATTGACGGTGTCGGCGACGATTTTTCGAAACAAGCGATCATTTGTCCTGAAACCAAGTGGCGGTTCAATATAGCGCCCCAAGAGCTTGCGTTTTACAAGGAGCACGGCATACCTTTGCCGAGCCGCCATCCCGACAAGCGCAACATGGAACGCATGAAGCCGCTTACCGTTACGACGCCGTATGAGGGGATATGTTTTTTCTGCTCGAAACCGATTGTCCACTACTATCCGCCGGAGTGGGGATATAAAAAAATTGTCTGCGAAGAGTGCTACCAAAAAGAAGTATTATAAGTGAGGTTCCTCCGGGGCACTGAAAGCGCCCCGGAGGCCGAACGAACCATGAATCAAGAAAAAAGAATCTGCCAAAACTGTAAAAAGGAATTCACGATCGAACCCGACGATTTTGCTTTCTATGAGAAAATCCAGGTTCCGCCGCCGACCTTCTGCCCCGAGTGCCGGTTCCAGCGGCGGCTTGCGTGGTTTAATACATTCAATCTCTATAAACGGGCATGTGATCTTTGTAAAAAGAACGTAATCTCAGTTTACGCACCGGATGCGCCGTACGTCGTCTACTGTCCTGAGTGCTGGTGGGGAGACAATTGGGACCAGTATGCAACAGGCAAGGAATATGATCCGGCGAAGCCGTTCCTCGAACAATTCGACAAATTGATGCATAAAGTGCCACTTTTGGGAATTTCACTTGACATCCCGACGTCGAAGGATTCGCCCTACACGAGCAATGCCGCCAATCTGAAAAATTGCTACCTCCTGTACCAAGCCAACTGCGATGAGGATTCCGCATATGGATTTTACGTGGAACATGATAAGTCCGTCTTGGATTGCACGCTTTGCCTCAATTCCGAGTGGTTGTACGATTCGATGCACGCGTGGAGGTGCAATCATGGCATCGGGCTGAGGGGTTATGCCGTCGAACTCTTGAATTGCTCGTTCATGAAAGATGCGTCGAATTGCCAGGACTGTTTCATGTGCGCGAGCGTCAAGAACAAAAAATATTGCATCGAAAACAAGCAATATACGAAAGAGGAGTACCAAAAGGAAATCACGAAATATGATCTTGGGTCGTACGCGGGATATCGGAAAGCGCTCAAGGAAGCAGAGGCGTTTTGGGCCACTCGGATCCCGAAGGCGGAGTTCGGCGACCGGAACATCAACTGTTGGGGAGCGCATATCTACGATTCTAAGAATGTCAAAGATTCATTCCAGGTGAATAACGGCGAGAATTGCCGGTACGTAAGCATGGTGTCGGACGGCATATGGGACAGTTACGACATAACCTATTGGGGCGAGAATCTTTCTCTCTCCTATGATTCGTCGGTGGTTGGAAATCAAAGTTCGGGCATCAAGTTCAGTCAAGAGATACTAAAGAGCGAAGATTTGGAATATTGCAAAGCGCTGGTTTCCAGTTCCCATTGTTTCGGTTGCGTTGGTATGAAGAAGGGGGAATATTGCGTTTTAAACAAAAAATATTCCAAAGAAGAATATCAAAGGCTCGTCGAACGCATCAGAAGAGATATGGACGAGAATGTCTACCGGGACAAGAAAGGGAAGGAATATCGGTACGGCGAATTTTTCCCCATTGAGCTTTCTCCCAACGGTTACAATGAAGCCGAGGCGAATCACTTCTTACCACTCGCAAAAGAAGAAATCTTGCAGGAGGGATATGTCTGGCGCGATCCACCGAAGAGCGAATACCGGGTAACCATTGAAGCGGCGAATTTACCAGATCATATCAAGGACGCGAAAGACAGCATCTTGAGTGAGGTTATCGGCTGCGCAAAATGCGGGCGCGGATTCAAGTTGATCCCGATGGAATTGTCATTCCTCCGCCGGATGAACTTGCCGCTCCCGCGCGAGTGTCCCTTCTGCCGCATCAACGAAAAATTCAAGCTTTGGCTCGGGAATATGGCGCAGTACCCTCGCAAGTGCTCGAACTGCGGCATCCGGTTCGTTGCGCGATATACCGAGAAAGAAGCGCCGGTTGTATACTGCAATAAGTGTTATCAATCCTTGGTTTTATAAAAAGCAAGTTATCTATTTTATAAAAACCTTTCGATCGCGATATTTCTTGCTTTTAAGTCCATCTCTATATTCCTGGTACGCTTTTTCTAGTCTTGAATTTTCGAGCGGCATTCTCCTGCCTATTTCTTCGATACGATACCCCTTGTCTCTCGCTTCGTTCATAATTTTCAGTAGATCTCCGTAGCAGCCGGCTTTCGTCATAACTTCCACGACGGCGGGATATTTTTGTATGAATGCTTCTGCGGACATACTTTTATCATTCACGAAATTTTCAAAATCCTCTCTTAGCTGGTGGATTTTCTCTGTATATTCTTCAAGCTTCTGAGTATCTTCCCTGTTCCATTTCGGGTCAATCTCTTTCAATATTATTTCTCCTTTCTTTTCCGTCGGCAAATATCTGCTTAAAAATTCTTCTATGGGTATGTAGCCGAGCGATACCTCGTATGGCGGCTTCCCCGTTTTTATAAATTCCTCAAATCTATGCTTACTGATATTTCCATTTTGGTCGATGAACTGCGACCACAAGCCATTACCGTTGAAATGGCTTTCCAAGGTTATTACTTTTTTGAATCCTAGTCGTTCGGCGGCCGGCAGTGAAAGAAGCCATGATTTACCGATTACCGCCTGCGCTTCGGGATATTCCCGGGGAATGATTTCAGCGAGTTTCTTGAAAGAATCGTCCAGTTCGACGAGTAGGGATCTTTCCGATCCATTTTCGTAAAAAGAGGGGAAATGGATGGACAAGAATTCGTCTTCCGGATTGAATCCCGCTTGTTCCATAAGAGTATCTTCATGAGCGGACGGCTCTATTTTAATAACTCCTATAGTCGTGTCCTCATCCATTCTTCTCTCGATCTCGTTCGGCTCTTCCTTTTTAATGCGGGAATAGGTATCGAAAAGATATTGAGTTATCAGTTCGTCTCTCTTTTCCCTATCAGCCGTTTCCCGGTAAATCTTGTTTATTTTATTATTGAGCGAAACGGCAAAGGATTTAGATTTTTCATTTCTATCCTTATCGTCCCGGACAGAATCGGAATATCTTGTGAGTATTCGGGTAATAAGAGGAGTATTTTTGTTGAGCGCGTCGCTGAAATCTGAATAACGGCTCTCGTTTTCTCCGGGCCTCTTGTTGTATCGCGAATCAGCGAAATAGACCTGAATACCCATTAGCCGTTCGGCAAGCTTCAATTCTCTTTCTTCAGTGTTTTCCGTCTCTATTGGTTGCGTTATCCGTTCCAGATTCATATAGTCATTTTCCGCCAGTTTTGGATATTTTTCAATTACTATGCTTGCCACTGGGAAACCTTGAGATCGGCGCGGTCGCCGCGGAATTTTACGTCTTCGCGGAGAAGCATTTTCCTCTTAGCCTCCAGGCCGCCCTTGACTGAATATCCAGTCAAAGCCCCGTTTGCTGCAACCACGCGGTGGCAGGGGACAATCGGCGCGTGCGGGTTAGTTTTCATGAAAAAACCTACCATCCGGGCCGCCCGGGGTTTACCGGCAAGCCGCGCGATTTGTCCGTAGGTCGCTACCTTGCCCCGCGGGATCCGCTTGGTGATAGCGTAAACCTTCTCTTGAAATGATAATTTCAATACTATTCAGTGTACCACAACGCTCACGGCATGAATGCTTTATAATAAATCCATGGTGGATTTCAATATACTAATGATCAAATGACCAAAACTGAAACGAGAATCTGCCAAAACTGCAAACGAGAGTTCACGATCGAACCGGAGGATTTTGCTTTCTATGAGAAAATCCAGGTCCCGCCGCCGACGTTCTGCCCCGAGTGCAGGCTGTGCCGCCATCTATCTTGGCGGAACGAGAGGGGTTTGCATAAAAGGAAATGCGATGCACCTGGACACAGCGAAAACCTCATTTCGATGTACTCTCAAGAATCGCCAATCGAAGTTTATTGTCATCAATACTGGTGGAGCGATGAATGGGATCCAATGCAATACGGACAAGAATACGATTTTGGCAAACCGTTTTTTGAACAGTGGAAAGAACTTCTTTATAAAGTACCGACGCCCGCACTTATCAACATTGATGCCGTAAACAGCGACTACTGCAATTTTACTTACCAGTCTAAAAATTGTTATCTGAACTTTGCGAGTGATATGAATGAAGATTCGGCTTATCTCTACCATTCTATTCAAAATAAAAATTGTTTTGATATGCTCGGCTCTCGCAAAAACGAGGGTTGCCGCGAGTTGAATGATTGTGAAGGTTGCTACAATAGCGAATACCTGACTCTTTCTGATTCCTGCATTGATTCGAGGTATTGCTATGATTGCCGGAACGTGCGGAATTGCATCGGGTGCGTTGGCTTGAGGAACGCAAAGTACTATGTTTTGAACCAAGAGCGATCAGAAGAAGATTACCAGAATGAACTCGAAGAATTAAAGACCCCTGAAGGGCGACAAAATTTTGAAGAGGAATTTTCGAAGCTCTTGGTTCAAAAACCCAGAAAATTCTCCAATTCACGCCATGTCGTCAATTCGACGGGGGACTACCTGAAAGAAGTAAAAAACTCTAAAAATTGCTTCGATATAGAAGGGCCGTTGGAAGATTCCAAATTTGTCATTTACGGAGTTACCGATATGAGGAATATCTATGATGCTTATGCCGTAGGAGTAAATTTGGAGAATAGTTACGATATTATGGACGCGGGGAGTAATATGCACGATGTTGCTTTTTGCGGGAATGTTTGGGACGGCTATTCTCTTCGTTATTCTTATTTTCTGAGGAATTCATCAAATTGTTTTGGTTGTGTTGGGCTTAGGAATAAACAATATTGCATCCTGAACAAACAATATTCCAAGGAAGAATATCGATCATTTGTTTCGAAAATCATAAAACAAATGAACGAAGTGCCGTATGTCGATAAAGGAGGCCGGGTTTACCGATACGGCGAATTCTTTCCAATAGAAATTTCTCCCTTCGCCTACAATGAGTCGGTTGCGCAAGAATACTTTCCTCTCGATGAGGATGGAGCAAGAATAGCTAACTACGGTTGGAGAACTCTCGAGGAAAGGAATTATAAAATTACGTTGCAACCGGATAAAATCCCAGAAATAGCGGTTGCTGAGGATTCGATAGTGAGTGAAATTATTGGATGCGCTCATCAGGGAAAATGCAATGAGCGATGTACGGTTGGCTTCAAGATAATCCCTCAAGAATTTCAGTTCTACAAAAAAATGGGGTTTACCCTGCCGCGCCTCTGCCCGAACTGCCGGCATTACGAGCGCCTGCGGCAGCGGAATCCGTTCAAGCTCTGGCACCGGAAATGCCAGTGTTCCGGCGCGAAAAGCGAGGATGGTGTCTATCAAAACACTGCCGCTCATTCCCACGGAGCGGGGAAATGCCCCAATGAATTCGAAACATCGTATGCACCCAACAAGCCAGACATTGTGTACTGCGAAGAGTGTTATAACAGTGAAATAGCATGAAGAAGGAAATAAAAAAATGCGTAAATTGTAAATCAGATTTCACGGTCGAGGGGGACGACTCTTTGTTCTATAACCGTATCGGGGTGCCAGCGCCGATTTTGTGTCCCGACTGCCGGAGGCAACGTCGGCTCGCCTGGCGGAATGATTACAACTTCTACAATCGTGAGTGCGAGCTCTGCAGCCGGAAAATTATCTCCATCTACTCGCCGGAGAAGCCTGTCCCGATCTATTGCAACAAATGCTGGTGGGGCGACGGCTGGGATCCGAAGAAATACGGTCGTGATTACGATCTATCACGGTCTTTCTTCGAGCAATATCGAGAACTTCTCGATATCGTACCGGCTCTCGCGATTTTGAACGACAACAATATCGCAAGCGTCGGATGCGAATATACGAACTACTTCGCTCTCGGCAAAAACTGTTACCTCACCATGAACTCGTGGAAAGTGGAAAATTGCATGTATTGCTACCATATGGTGAACGCGAAGGATATGGTGGATGTAATGACGGTTTTCTCAAATGCCCGGAATATCTATGAATCGATTTATGTAGGAGAGAGCAACTCCTGCCGATTCGTTTTTAACTCAGAATCGCTCATCAACTGTGCTTTCTGTTACGATTGCCGGGATTGCAGCGATTGTTTCATGTCGATCGGCCTCCGTCACAAAAAGTACTGCGTGAAAAATCAGCAGTATACAAAGGAAGAATATGAGAAAATCCTCGGTGAATACCGGATCGATACCTGGAGCAGGTCGGAGCGGGTCAAAAAGGAATTTTTCGATTTCATTCTGAAATTCCCGCGGAGACCGGCCAACTTCATGAATTGCGTCAACTGCGCGGGGAATTACCTCGTCAATTCAAAAAACGCCTTGAATTGCTGGAATGCGGTGAGAGTTGAAGATTCTAAGTTTTTTGAGAACGGTGACACGATTAAGGACAGCTATGACTGCGCGAGCGGGGGCGAGCAGGAGCTTTGCTACGAAGGTATCAATCCCGACAATTCGTATGGCACGCATTTCACGTCTTACTGCCATAAAGATCGGAATGTTCTGTATTCAGACAGCTGCCAATCGTCGGAGGAACTATTCGGCTGTGTCGGTTTGAAAAGCGCCCAATACTGCATCTTGAACAAACAGTACACCAAGGAGTCGTATGAAAAGCTCAAGGAAGAGATCGTGGACGGAATGAAAAAGGGGGAGAATGGGGCGAATTCTTCCCGGTATCGCTCTCGACCTTCGGATACAACGAAACACTGGCGGAAGATAACTACCCTATGACGAAAGAAGAGGCACTCGCGAAGGGGTATCGATGGCAGGATAAACTCCAATTCACGACGGGGAAGGAAACGATGCGAGAAATTCCTGATGCGATTGGGGATGTTCCGAATTCGATCGTGAATGAAATCCTCGCTTGCGCCGACTGCGGCAGGAATTATAAGATTCTCGCTGAAGAACTCGCGTTCTATAAACGGAACGGCATTCCAGTCCCGCGGAAATGTTTTTTCTGCCGGCTCAAGGATCGCTTGAAGTTCAAAAACCCCGTTAAACTCTGGCATCGGCAATGCATGTGTGGTTTGAAAAGCTCACCACAGGCGATAAGCCATGGCCACACGGGTCGGTGCCCGAACGAATTCGAGACGAGCTATGCCCCGGATCGGAAGGAAATTGTCTATTGCGAACAATGTTATAATGCGGAAGTCGTATGAATTCAGAAACAAAAACCTGTCAAAACTGCAAGAAGGAATTCACGATCGAACCGGAGGATTTTGATTTCTATGAGCGCATCCAAGTCCCGCCGCCGACCTGGTGTCCTGATTGCCGTTTAATGCGCAAAATGACGTGGCGGAATGAACGTTCGCTGTACCAGAGAAACTGTGATTTGACGGGAAAGCGGGTTCTTTCAATTTTCGCGCCGGATAGTAAGGTAACCGTGTACGATCGCGACGTCTGGTGGAGCGACCAGTGGGACCCCCTCGCTTCCGGCCGCCCCTACGACTTCAAGGAAACGTTTTTCAGCCAATTCCGGTCGCTCCTCGAACGCGCGCCAATGCCGGCGATCTTCAATGCCCAGTCCGAGAACTGCGAATACACCAACCATGGCGGACGTTCCAAGGATTGCTATCTGGTATTCGGCGCTTGGATGAATGAGCGGGTGATGTACGCGAACAAGACGTGGATGTCGAAAGATTCGCTCGATGTTTTATCATCATCGTATGTCGAACTGAGCTATGAGGTCATTACCGGCATGAAATTATACCGTATGTTCTTTTCAGAAAATTCTGACTCCTGCAATGATTCGTACTTCCTCTACAACTGCAAGGGATGCTCGAACTGCTTTGGGTGCTCCAATTTAAGGAACAAGTCATACTGCATTTGGAACGAGCAATGCTCTCCCGAGGAATATGTCCAAAAACTGAAAGAATTCGACCTGGGGAGCCATGAGGGGCTCAAGCGGATCAAACGAGACTTTAACGACCTCAAATTGCAAACGATCCGTAAGTTCGCCTTTTTGGTGAACGCACCGGATTCGACGGGCGACAATCTGACGAACGTAAAAAACTGCAAATCCTGCTTCGACCTTTTTGATAACGCGAAAGATTGCAAATATACCACGAATGGAGGCGTCATCATGAGTGACATTTATGACAGCTACGGACCGGGTGAACACGTTGATTTAAGCTATGAGGTAATGGATTCCGGGTTGAACGCTTCCCGGTTGATCAACGGCATTGTCGTTTGGGGCGGGAAGAATGTTCTCTATAGTTATAATTGCCATGGTTGCAACGATTGCTTCGGTTGCATCGGCCTCCGAAACAAACAATACTGCATTCTGAACAAGCAATACTCGAAGGAAGAATACGAGGAGCTAACCCCACGGATCATTGATCAGATGAACACCATGCCCTATGTCGATCAAAGGGGAAGAACGTACGGCTACGGCGAATTCTTTCCGCCGGAACTCAGCCCCTTCGCCTACAATGAAACCATCGCACAAGAATATTTTCCGCTCACGAAAGACGAGACGATGGGCCGGGGTTACCGGTGGAAAGATCCGAATATTAAAGAATACCAGGTGACCATTCGATCTGAAGATCTTCCGGACAACATCAAGGATGTCACCGATTCCATCGTGAACGAGGTTGTTGGGTGCGAACACGCGGGGAGATGTCTCCATCAGTGTGTCGGTGCCTTTAAAATTGTTCCTCAGGAACTTCAATTCTATAAGCGAATGAATCTGCCTCTGCCTCGGTTATGTCCGAACTGCCGGCATTACGAAAGATTGAAGAAAAGGAACCCCATGAAGCTGTGGCATAGGTCGTGCATGTGCGATCGGAAAAATCATTTTCACGGCGACTCGCATTGCACCGTCGAATTCGAAACGAGCTATGCCCCCGACCGCCCGGAAATCGTGTACTGCGAGAGCTGTTATAATAGTGAGATAGCATGAATCGAGAAGTTAAAACCTGCCAAAACTGCAAGAAGGAGTTCACTATTGAACCCGACGATTTTTCTTTTTACGAAAAGATGCGGGTTCCGCCGCCGACCTGGTGTCCTGATTGCCGTCTGATGCGCAAGATGGTGTGGCGGAACGAGCGGACGTTGTACCGCCGCACGTGCGATTTATGCAGTAAATCGATTATTTCCATTTATCCGAGTGGTGTCGACTTTCCCGTTTACTGCCAAGAGTGTTGGTGGAGCGATAGGTGGAACCCCGAAATGTTCGGGCGTTCCTATGATTTCAACAAGTCCTTCTTCTCTCAGTTTTCGGAATTTCTCCTGAAGCGGGTTCCCGCAATGGCGCTCTTCAATACAACTGCCGTCAATGCCGATTACTGCAACTACATGGCCGGCGCGAAAAATTGCTACCTTCTGATGGGAGGACGGGAAAGTGAGGATATCCTCTACTCGAACCGGATTTACATGTCGAAGGACGGGATGGATCTCTATACAAATACCAAAACGGAAGCGTGCTACGAGTCGGTGCAGTGCGAAAATTCTTACGGTTTGAAGTTTTGTCAGTACTGTGATGGTTGTTCCGATTCTTCGTTCCTTTACAACTGCAAGGGTTGCCAAAACTGTTTTGGGTCCGTCAATCTGCGGAACAAGCAACACTACTTTCTGAACCAACCGTGCACGAAAGAGCAGTATCAAGAGAAAATTGCGAAAATTGATCTAGGAAATCGTACACAAATCGAGGAGTGGAAAACGAAGTTCAGTGATTTGAAGAAAAATTCGCTCCATAAATATGCCGAGATATTAAAATCGGTCAACTGCACGGGCGACAACCTCAAAAATTCCAAGAACTGTCACGATTGTTTTGATTTTTCCGGAGACGGTTATGAAAATTCGCGTTTTTCGCATTATATCGGCCTCGGTCTCAAAGATTCGTACGATATCTACGGCTTGAGCAGAGGAGAATTGCTCTACGAATCTCTTTCCCTCGGTTTCGAATCTACGGAAAACTCCCGGTACGTGTGCAGCCAGTTCATTAAAGGAAGTTCCGACATTTTCTATTCCTATAATTGCACGTCATCGCAAAATCTCTTCGGTTGCTACGGCTTGCGGGGCAAGCAATATTGCGTCTTAAACAAGCAATATACAAGAGAAGAATACGAAAAATTGGTCCCTCAAGTCATCCAGCACATGAAGGATATGCCGTACGTCGATCAACAAGGGAGGACGTACGGCTACGGTGAATTCTTTCCTCTGGATTTATCTCCCTTCGCGTATAACGAAACGATTGCCGAGGAATATTTTTCCCTAACAAAGGAAGGTGCGGTTTCCCGGGGATATCGGTGGAAAGAACCGGAAGGCAAGAATTATCAGATCACCAAAAAATCATCCGATCTGCCTGATGGCATAAAAGACATCGATGATTCAATCATGAAAGAAACAATTGGATGCGCCCATGAAGGAAAATGCAAGGAGCAGTGCACGATCGCTTTCAAAATCATTCCCCAGGAACTTCAATTCTATAGGCGGATGAATTTGTCGCTCCCGACACTTTGCCCGAATTGCCGGCACTACGAACGCCTGCGGCAGCGGAATCCGCTCAAGCTGTGGCATCGGAAGTGCCAATGCGGAGGAATCAAATCGGAGAATGGCGTTTACACAAACACGGCGCAGCACGGTCATGGCATAAGCCATTGTCAAGGTGAATTCGAGACACCCTATGCGCCCGAGAGAAAGGAAATCGTGTACTGTGAAAGTTGTTATCAAGCCGAAGTTGTATGAATCGAGAAGTTAAAACCTGCCAAAACTGCCATCAGGAATTCACGATCGAACCGGATGATTTCAGTTTCTACGAGAAGATCCAAGTCCCGCCGCCGACCTTCTGCCCGGATTGCCGGATGGTCCGGAGGATGTCTTTCCGGAACGAGCGGACGATTTATCGGCGGAAATGCGATCTCTGCGGGAAGGACAAGATAAGCATCTACGCCCCCGATGCACCCTACGCAGTCTATTGCTACGACTGCTTTTATGCCGATAACTGGGATCAGCTTACCTCGGGTCGTGACTATGATTTCTCGAGGCCGTTTTTCGAGCAGTATCGGGAACTTGCGTTGCGGGCGCCCAAGCTTGGCCTTCAGGCATCCCACGATCTCGTGAACAGCGAGTACGGCAACCATTTTGCGGGCGACAAAAACTGCTACCTCGTTTTTGCATCCATCGGCAATGAAGACTGTATGTACTGCAATTACGTCAATTACTCCAAGACGATCGTTGACGGGCTCCGGGTTTTAAAAAGTGAATCATGCTTCGATTCAATAGATTGCCAAAACTGCAACAGCCTCTTCTTCTCGCAACAGTGCCAAGATTCACTGGGAAGTTCCTTTCTCTATAACTGCCGAGGATGCTCGAACTGTTTCATGTGCTCCAATCTGGTCCGGAAAAATTATTGCGTCAGGAACAAGCAGTATTCGAAGGAGGAATACCAGAAAATCATGAATGGCATCGATTTCGGAAGCGAGAAAGACATCGAGGCGTTGAAAAATGAATTTAAAGAAATGAGGGAGAAATCTCTTAAGAAAGCTGTTGAGGGATTTAATCACGAGGGATCGACCGGCAATTACTTAATTAATACAAAGAACTGTAAGAATTGCTTTGACGTTTCTTCCAGTGAAAACTGCAAATATGTCTCATACGGCAATGAAGCGAAGGATACCATGGATGCATATGCGGCGTACACCACATCGGAGTTGTGCTACGAAACGGTCGGTTCTGGCGCGCCCGCGTATAATGCGAAGTTCTGCTATCTGCCGTGGACCGGCTCGAACCAAACCTACTGCATCAATGCTTTTTCGGGGTGTCATAACTGCTTCGGGTGCAACCATATCCACAACAAGGAATACTGCATCTTGAACAAACAATACTCAAAAGAAGAATATGAAGCCCTGGTTCCGAAAATCATCCAGCATATGAAGGATATGCCCTATACCGACCAGAAGGGGAGAATATACGGCTATGGCGAATTCTTCCCGTCGGATCTTTCTCCTTTTGCGTACAACGAAACAATCGCACAACAGTATTTCCCCACAGTAAAAGAAGAGGCATTGAACGCCGGCTATCGGTGGAGAGATGATGAAAACAGAAATTATGGCATTACAAAGAAGGCAGCGGACTTGCCTGACAATGTAAAAGAAATTTCAGGAGATATCTTGAATGAGGTTATTGGGTGCGCTCACGGCCAGACCTGTAATGAACAGTGCACGCAGGCCTTCAAGATACTGAAGGACGAACTCGAATTCTATAAAAAATTCAACCTTCCGCTTCCGCGCCTCTGCCCGAATTGCCGGCACTACGAACGCCTGAAGCAGCGGAATCCGTTGAAGTTGTGGCGCCGGAAGTGCCAATGCGCTGGCGCGAAAAGCGAGGATGGTGTCTATCGGAACACTGTCGCTCATGCTCACGGAAAAGCGCACTGCCCGAATGAATTCGAAACCTCGTATGCACCCAACAAGCCAGACATTGTATATTGCGAGGAGTGCTACAATGCGGAAGTCGTATGAATTCAGAAACAAAAACCTGTCAAAACTGTAAAAAGGAATTCACGATCGAACCGGAGGATTTCAGTTTTTACGAAAAAATAAAAGTTCCTCCGCCGACCTTCTGCCCCGAGTGCCGGCGCGAGCGACGAATGGCCTTTAGAAATGAGCGCAGCTTGTACAAAGATATGTGCGATCTTTGCGGCAAGCCCGTCATCTCGATGTACTCCGGGGACCGGCCGTTTAAAGCCTACTGTTATGACTGCTGGTTCTCGGACAAGTGGGACGTCATGTCATACGGCCGCGACTACGATTTTTCGAGGCCGTTTTTCGAGCAGTTCCGGGAACTCCTCGCGGACGTTCCCCGTCTTGCTCTGGAAAGCCTTCAGAATCAGAATGCGCCGTATTCGAATTTCACGTGGCTCTCGAAGGATGTTTACATGGCGCCCTCGACCTTCTATTCCGAAAACATCGCCTATAGCCATAAGGCGTTCCACGATCGCGATGTTTTTGATTCGAATGTCGTTACCGATTCCGAGTTTTGCTACGAAACCATGGATACTAATCATGCGGTGCATTCTGCTTACCTGCAAAATTGCCGCGACTGCATGGATTCTTATTTCCTGTATAATTGCGCGGGGTGCAAGAGCTGCTTCATGGGGTCTAATCTGAGGAGCCGGTCTTATGTGTTTCGGAACGAACAGCTGACCAAGGAGGAGTACGAAAGGAAGATGGCGGAAGTGGGATTGGGAAGCTCAAGGGCAATCCAATCCCTCAAGATCGAGTTCGCCGACCTGAAAAAAAATTCCATTCAAAGATTCGCGTTCACCAACAAGGTCGTGAACGTGAGCGGCAACCACATCATCAATTCAAAGAACATTTTCAAATCGTTCAACGTCGATGAATGTGAAAATCTGCGGTATTGCACGCAGGCGCTGAAGATCAAGGACTGTATGGACCTCCACGGCGCGGGGGACGGTGGGGAACTGAGTTACGAAGGGGTGAACGTTGCTTATCACGATTCCCGCAATTTTTTCTCTTCCAATACCTATGAGAATATTGTGAATGTAGAGTATTCGGATTACTGCCGGGGAGGATCTAATCTCTTCGGATGTGTCGGGGTGCGGAAGAAGGATCTTTGTATCCTCAATAAGCAGTATTCAAAAGAAGAATATGAAGCCCTTCTCCCGAAAATCAAAAAGCATATAAATGATATGCCGTATACGGACGCGAAGGGCAGGATCTATAAATACGGAGAGTTCTTCCCGATCGAACTTTCACCCTTCGCGTACAACGAAACCATCGCCCAGGAGTATTTCCCGCTGACGGCGGAACGAGCGGTGGAAGAAAAATATCCGTGGAGAAACGAAACGGCGAAGGATTATGCGATTTCGGTGAAAGCGGACGAATTGCCCGATGACATCAAGGATGTGAAAGACGATATTTTGAATCAAACCATTGAATGCCCTCACGGAGGGAAATGCGGTGAGCAGTGCACGGGCGTGTTCAGGATCATCGCTCCGGAATTGCAGTTTTTGAGAAGGATAGGTTTGCCGCTGCCGCGTCTTTGCCCGAACTGCCGGCATTACGGGCGCCTGAAGCAGGGAACGCCTCTCCGGCTTTGGCGTCGCAGTTGCATGTGCGACAAGAAAAATCACTTCCACGGGGGGGAAAGATGTTCGAATGAGTTCGAGACGGCATTTGCCCCGGATCGACCGGAAATCGTCTACTGCGAGGAGTGCTACCAAAAGGAAGTGGCGTGAGTCGGTATTTGGTATATAGTATTTAGTATGACCATCAAGCAAGTTAAAAAAATTCCGGCGAATTCAAGTTTGATTTTTGTAATGGATGAAGATGTAAAAAAACATCCGTTTTTCCATGCTCTGGATGCAAAAGAGCGGGAATATGTGAAAAGCATCGAGAAGAATTTGAAAGAGGGGGAAAATGTCGTTTTGCTGCCGGGCGGCCGGAAAGCGATATTCATGCATTTGCCCAAGAAGTTCAATCACCGGAAATCGATAACGTTGATGCGGCAGGTTATTGTTACCGCCAAGAGCAACAAACTTAAGAACATTGCGGTAGACATGGATGATTTTCTAACCGGGGAAAAAGATTTCGACAAAATTCTCCCAAGGGTTGCGGCGATGGAATTTGAAATCGCGAATTTCGAGTTTGTGAAATACAAAACGCCGCCGAAGGGCGGATGGAATTTTATCGAGAACGTTTTGGTTTTTGATGGCAAGGATGCCACAGGCGCTTTACGGGAAGGGAAAATTATCGGCGAGGAAATCAATAAGACACGGGAACTTTCGAACACGCCGGGTGGTGATATGACCCCGGAGGTTTTGGCCAAAGCCGCAACGGCGGCGGGAAAGAAGTCGGGTTTCAAGGTGAAAATATTGAATGAGAATGAAATAGAAAAATTGGGAATGGGCGGAATCCTCGGTGTCGCGCGCGGTTCGTCTGAAAAACCGAAGTTCATCATCATGGAATATCTAAAGGGTGGAAAAGAAAAGCCGATCGTCTTGGTCGGCAAAGGCGTCACGTTTGACAGCGGGGGATTGAACCTGAAGCCATCGAGCGGTATTTATGAAATGCACATGGACATGTCGGGCGGCGCAGCGGTCATCCGCATACTTGCGGCCGCGGCGCGGTTGAAGCTTAAGAAAAATATCATAGGTATCGTACCGGCGGTGGAAAACATGCCGTCCGGGTCGAGTTACCATCCGGGCGATCTTTTGAAAACGATGTCCGGTAAGACCATCGAGGTTTTAAATACCGATGCCGAAGGTCGGGTTATCCTCGCGGACGCACTCCATTATGCGAAGCGGTATAAGCCGCAACTTGTCATCGACATCGCGACCTTAACGGGGGCGGCAATGGTTGCCTTGGGCCAGCGGGCATCGGCGATTTTCTCGACCGATGAAAAATTCGTGGAAAAAATGCAGGAAAGCGGGGAGCTCGCTGGCGATTACGTCTGGCCGTTGCCGCTGTGGGAAGAATACGAGGAGGACATCAAGGGAACGTTTGGTGATGTGGCAAACGACGCGAAAACGCGGTACGGCGGGACGATAACCGCCGCCGCGTTCCTCTGGCAGTTTATCAAAGGAACGCCGTGGGTGCATATCGACATGGCGCCGCGGATGACCTCAATCGACGGCGAGTATCTCGCGAAAGGCGCCGCCGGGTCTCCGGTTCCGCTTCTCCTTCAGTTTTTGTGCCAGTGATTTATAATAGTTTCATATGCCGAGAAATGCTTCGATGGGTAAGGCGTGGGTGGTCGCCGTCAGCATGGGGTACGGCCATCAGCGGACGGCGTATCCACTGCGGGATCTCTCTCTCGACGGGAAATTGGTGAATGCCAATGACTACGAAGGAATCCCCACGGAAGACCGGGAGATTTGGTCCAGTACGTCGCATTTTTATGAATTCATTTCGCGTTTCAAGCGGGTACCACTCGTGGGATCGGCCGTTTTTTATTTGTACGACCGGTGGTTCCAGCGGATTTTAACCTTCTATCCAAAGCGCGACCTTTCGCGGCCGACTGAGACGCTGAAGCAGGCATTCCGGTTGATCTGGAACGGCTGGGGAAGGGATCTCATCGAACGTCTTTCCAGGAAGAAGATCCCGCTCGTCACGACGTTTTTCACGACCGCGTTCATGGCTGAAGAATGGAAATATCCGGGCAGCATTTATTGCGTGACGGCCGATGCGGACATCGCGCGGGGATGGGCGCCGCTCGACCCAGGAAAAACGAAGATCCATTATTGCGCGTCGACCGACCGGGTTTTTGAGCGCTTGAAACTTTACGGCGTGAAAGAAGAGAATATCCATCTCACGGGGTATCCGCTCCCGAAGGAAAACATCGGCGGCGCCGGTATGACGATTTTGAAAAAGGATATGCGTCCGCGGCTCGTGAACCTCGATCCCTCGGGGCGGTACATGAGCGAATATGGGCCGGTCATCAGGGAGAATTTCGGCAAATTGCCGAAGTCGTCCGGACGGCCCCTCACAATTATGTTCTCAATCGGCGGCGCGGGAGCGCAGAAGGAGATTGGCATGGCCATCGTGAAGAGTCTCCGGGACGACATCAAAAACAAGAAGGTGAAGGTCATTCTTTCGGCCGGTACGCGGCAGGAAACGATGAATTATTTCGCGGCCGAGCTCAAGGCGCTGGGATTCAGAGAGCCGTTCAATGACGGTGCCGAGATTCTCTGGGCGATCGGTCTCCATGATTATTTCGACAAGTTCAATGAAGCTCTGCGGGCCACGGATATCCTGTGGACCAAGCCGTCGGAACTCTCGTTCTATTGTGCGCTCGGACTCCCCATCATTATCGCGCCGCCCATCGGTTCGCAGGAAGATTTCAACCGGGAATGGCTCCTCAAGGTCGGAGCTGCTATGGATCAATACAATCCGGAATATACCCACGAGTGGCTTTTTAATTATCTGAAAGACGGCTGGTTTGCCGAGGCCGCCATGCACGGATTTTTGGAAGCGGAAAAGATGGGAGCATATAATATCGAAAAGTTGATTGAAAAGAAAAAAGAATGAACTGGCTTTATATCGGTCTCGTCGCGTATTTTTTGAACGCCATTTCGTTTGTCGTTTCGAAGGTGATGCTGAAGGATCTCATCCCCAATCCGTGGGTCTATACGTTTTTCGTGAATATCTTAGGAGTCTTGGTCATTTTCCTTTTACCATTCAGTTTCTTCGTGCCATCGCTTGCGGTCGTTCTCGCCGCTCTCGCGTCCGGCGTGACATATGTTTACGCGCTCCTCATCCTCTATAAGCTTCTTGCGAGAGAGGAAGCGTCGCAGGTAGTGCCTTTAACGGGCGGCATGACGCCGGTTTTCGTTTTTGTGATGGCCTTTTTTTGGCTTGGTGAGTTCTTGAATGTCGACCAGATGGTTGGATTCATTCTCATTGTTGTCGGCGGATTCGTTGTTGCACATGAGGAATCCGTTAAGGAGCGCCTTGCACATATGGGCCCGAAACTCTTTTGGGGTTCGGTCCTTTCGGCAGCCCTTTTCGGTGCGTCGCAGGTTTTAATGAAGTTCGTTTTCAATAATGATACGTTCGTGAACGGTTTTATGTTGCGGGGCTTCGGCGCCGTCCTCGGTGCGGCGTTTCTCCTCTTGCCTGAGAAGCAGCGGAAAGCGATCCTCATATCCTTCAAGCCGTCGAACGTAAAGACCGGCTTCATCTTTATTGCTGGCCAGGTTGCAGCGCTCGCGAGTTTCGTGCTCGTGAATTATGCCTTTTCCTTGGGGCCGGTATCCTTGGTGAACGCGCTTTCGGGGATCCAATATGCATTCCTTTTTGGGTTCGTCGTTTTCCTTTCAAAAAAGTACCCAAAGTTCCTCAAAGAGCCTTTGAAGCGAGGGATCGTGTGGCAAAAGGTCATTTCGATCATTCTTATAACAGCCGGCGTCGCTGTGCTGTTTATATAGTATGAATCCCGCTGGAAATCGCGTACGCAGATCGCAACAAAGAACATGAAGGCGCAACCAATCGAAAGGATCAGAAGTAACAGACGCAAAGCGCTTGGCGCGTATGCGTACTATTTCTAACGGGATGAAGAAATTTTTCAGGATTATCGTCATCGTTCTCGCTTGCGCCTTCTCCCTGTATCTGGGGAGTTTCGCGCTGAGTTTCGGGAACGGCCGTCCCGCGACGGGACTTTCGTTCAGTGAATTGTACGCGAAGGAAGACCTAGGCCTGGATTGGAAAGCGGCCTATCAATCAATCGTGGACGATTTGAATCCGCAGAACCTGCTCCTCATGGCGTATTGGCAATATATTGAGCCGAAGCAGGGGATGTATGACTGGAGCGATCTGGATTGGGAAATGAACATTGCCGAGGAGAAGGGGAAAAGCGTCATTCTCGCCGTGGGGCAGCGGGTGCCGCGGTGGCCGGAATGCCACATCCCCGGCTGGGCCACGAAACTGAGCCGAAGCGATTACGATCAGGCGCTCCTCTCATATCTCACGCAGGTGATCAATCATTACAAATCGTATTCGGTGATCAAGGCATGGCAGGTTGAAAACGAGCCGTATCTCGGAACGTTCGGCGATTGCCCGCCATTTGATCAAGGCTTGTTCAGTAAAGAACTGGCACTCGTCAAGAAGCTCGACCCGACGCGCCCCGTCATGACGACCGACAGCGGAGAACTCGGGTTGTGGCTCACTCCCGCGTCGCAGGTAAATATCTTTGGGACGACGCTCTACCGGGTGGTCAGTGCTCCCACGATCGGCGTGTTCCATTACTTCTTCATCCCTCCAGCGTTCTATATCCTAAAAGCCGCTCTCGTTAAGGAATTCACCGGCGTTTCGAAAATTTTCATATCCGAGCTTCAAGCCGAGCCGTGGTCGATCAATGGGGCACCCTTGGCGTATGAGAGCATGAATGCTCAAACATCCGACTTCTCGACGACGACGCTTCGCGATAATTTCCAATTCGCTGCGCGGACCGGGCTTTCTCCCATTTATCTTTGGGGATCCGAGTGGTGGTATTGGCGCAAGGTCCATGGCGACTCGAGCTTTTGGGATGCTGGTAAACAATTATTGAACCAATGACGGAGCAAAAAGACTTCATATTCCCGAAAGGATTTCTTTGGGGCGCTTCAACTGCGGCGCACCAGGTTGAGGGCAATACAACAAATGACCGGAGCGAGTGGGAAAAATCCGAGAAGCCGGTTTATATCACTGAGAATGGTCTTGCCGACGCGGGCGACGTGAAGCGGCCGTGGTTTATCGTGGAGACCCTGAAACGGGTTCATCGGGCGATCGAAAACGGCGTCGATGTAAGAGGTTATCTTCATTGGTCCCTGATGGACAACTTCGAATGGGGTGAGGGATTTTGGCCGCGGTTCGGCCTCGTAGAGATAGATTATAAGACACTCGAACGGAAGATGCGTCCGTCGGCGTATCTCTATCGGGATATTTGCCTCCACAACGGCGTGATGGAGAAACTGGTGGAGAAGTATAAAAATTTGCTGTAAAATTTCCATATGGCCGAGAACGACAAAGATGTGGCTTATTTCGGCAGGGTTGATTTCCGGAACTCGAACCGGCTTTTTGGCATTAAGCGGCGCGATCGCCGCCAGCACATGTATGTCATCGGAAAGACTGGTACCGGAAAGACGGCGATGCTCAACAACTTGATTGTGCAGGACATTGCAAACGGTGAAGGGTTGTGCGTCGTCGATCCCCACGGCGAACTCGTCGAAGGACTCCTCGAGAAAATTCCCGAGGAGCGGTTGAGCAATGTCATTTATTTCAATCCGGCCGATGCCGATTCCCACATCGGGTTCAACGTTTTGGAATTACCCGATCCGAAGTACAAACACTTGGTTGCTTCGGGGCTTATGGGTATCTTCACGAAGATTTGGTCAAATGTTTGGTCGGCGAGGATGGAATATATTTTAAATAACGCAATCTTGGCGCTCCTCGACACGCCCGGTACGACACTCCTTGGTATTACGCGTATTTTGGTTGACAAGGAATATCGGCAGAAAATCGTCGACAATATCAAAGATCCGGTGGTCAAGGCGTTTTGGGTGAATGAGTTTGAGGAGTGGCGCGATCAGTTCCGGAACGAAGCCATCGCCCCGATTCAAAACAAAGTTGGCCAATTTCTTTCAACGGCCCTCGTTCGGAACATCGTTGGCCAATCAAAGAGCACGATCGACATCTTCAATATCATGAACACGGGGAAAATTTTCCTTGTGAATGTATCGAAAGGAAGAATCGGCGAAGATAACTCAGCGCTCCTCGGGTCTATGCTCATCACGAAGATGCAACTCGCCGCGATGGAGCGTGTAAGAATTCCAGAGGACGAGCGCGTCGATTTTTATCTCTATGTCGACGAGTTCCAGAATTTTGCCACCGACTCGTTTGCAAACATCTTGTCCGAGGCGCGAAAATACCGCCTCGACTTGATTCTTGCACATCAGTATGTGGGGCAGCTTGTGACGGATGTTTCAACGAAAGTCCGCGATGCCGTGTTTGGCAACGTCGGCACCATGGTCTCGTTCCGGGTCGGAGCAGCCGACGCGGAATTTTTGGAAAAGGAATTCGAGCCCGAGTTTATGGCGCAAGACCTCGTAAATTTGCCGAACTATCACGTTTATTTGAAGCTCCTAGTTGACGGCGTGACATCCCGCCCGTTTTCGGCGACGACGCTCCCGCCGTTCAATTTGGAATCATCGCCGGCCATTGCCGAGAAAATCATCGAAACCTCGCGGAGAATCTACGCACGGCCGCGGTGGGCTGTGGAGGAAGAAATCAACCGATGGAGCGGTGTTATGTCCCCGAAGGAAGAGGGGACGGCGGAACGGAAGTTTGAACATCGATATGAAGAAAGAGAAACCGCCTCAAGATTTTCTGATCTTGCGAAGCTCGGAATAGAATTTCAAGAAAGTCAAAAAGGAGGATCGATCGCGCCGAGTGCGCCGAGCCATTCAGGCCGGAGCGGTTACGGCGAGCGAAGACGCCCCTTTTTGAAGAATTTCAGACGGCAGCCGCCGCAGCAGAAACCCGTGAATACCAGGAAACAAACCATCGTGGGTGGAGATGAAGTCTCGGAAGCACCCCCAGATACCGGAACCATTTCGCTCGCGGACCTGAAGGAAGAAACAAAATCGGCGAAGAGACCCCAAGAGGGAAATCATGATGTCGAATCGCTCCGTGAGTCACTCAAGGAGTCTTTAAAGAATCTTGGTTCTTAAAGCCGTTCGATATACTCCCCGGTTTGCGTGTTGATTTTCACCGTGTCGCCCTCTTCCACGAAAAGGGGGACGTTCACTTTTGCGCCGG
Organism: bacterium; assembly: GCA_021791395.1. Taxonomy (GTDB): domain Bacteria; phylum Patescibacteriota; class Minisyncoccia; order UBA6257; family GWB1-50-10; genus JAKAHT01. Next base: position 56,410 of record JAJYWR010000013.1, on the reverse strand, counting down.
TTTCAAGCTGAACCGTTTTGGTACCGCCTTGTGCGGTATTGCCCTTAATGGCGGGCGGCGCTTCGGTTACCTTGAGATCCATTTTGATCGGCAATTCGATATTGATGATTTTCCCATCGAATTTATAGGCCGTGAGTTCTGTGTTTGATTTGAGGAACTGCGCGGCTTGACCGAGGATGTTCTGGTCGAGCTGGAAGCGATTCTTGGGATTCCCTTTTTCATTGAACCAGTATTCGCCGCGGTTTTGATAGATGAACTGAACTGGCATCACCTCGATCTCAGCTTCCGTAAATTCCTCGTTCTGATGAGCCGCGTATTCCTGCGTTTTGCCGCTCACGAGATTGATGATCTTGAGCTGCATGACGGGTTTCCGCTGCTGCATCCGGATGAACGCCGACTCGACAACTTTGTAGGGAGCCCCGTCTTTCACGAAGATTGTGCCGACTTTGAGTTCGTTGTAGGATAACCGTGCCATAACAGGAACATATTTTAGAGCAATTTCATGACCAAGTCAAAAGGTAAGGTGTTTGTTGGGATGTCCGGCGGAGTTGATTCATCGGTTGCTGCGTATTTATTGCAAAAGCAAGGTTACAAAGTGACGGGCGTTTATATCCGCGGTTACAACGTGGACGGTTGCGCGGAGCGGGACGCGGAAGACGCCCGGCGGGCCGCCGAACACCTTGGTATTTTGTTTTATGTCTTTGACATGGAGGGGGAATACAAAGAAAGCGTTGTGGATTACATGGTTTCCGCATACCGCGATGGCATTACGCCGAACCCGGATGTTATGTGCAACAAGGATATTAAATTCGGGCTCTTTTTAAAAAAAGCCCTGGCGCTGGGCGCGGATTACATCGCGACCGGCCACTATGTAAAGCTTCGCCAGAATTCTCTCTCGAGAACCGAGCGTCCGCTTGCTCCTGCGGCAAGCGTCGCTCTGCGCTCTCGGTCGCAAAACTCCCGCCCTGCGGGAGGCCAAGCTTTTGTGACCTCCGAGAGCTTCTCTCGAAAAAATTCCAGCTCGCTTGGATTATTTGAGGCGAAAGACAAAAACAAAGACCAAAGTTATTTCCTGTGGACGCTGACGAAAGAGCAGCTCAAATATTGTTTGTTTCCAATCGGCGATTATACGAAACCGCAGGTACGGGAAATTGCGCGGAAGGCGATGCTTCCAACTGCCGAGAAAAAAGATTCACAAGGCATTTGTTTTTTGGGTCAAGTGGATCTGGAGGATTTTTTAAAGCAATATCTGCCTGAAAAGCCGGGTGACATTGTAACGACCGAGGGTGCCGTTGTGGGGCAGCACGAAGGGATTTATTTCTATACCATCGGCCAGCGGCACCTCGGGGTCGACCTCAAGGTCAAAAACCCCGACCATAAACCGTACTACGTCGCGTCGAAAGATCTGGCGTCGAACACGCTCGTCGTCGCGGAAGGGGATAACCATCCCGCGCTTTTTAGGAAAGAAATGGAACTGCGCCAGGTGAATTTCATTGACGAAAAGCTACCCCCTCTCATTCGCGCGAATGGTGGAATAAGAATCTTGGCGCGGGTCAGATACCGCCAGCCGTTGGCTCAAGCGGAATTAAAAATCGAAAATTCAAAATTAAAAATCGAATTTCGCGAACCGGTGAAATTCGTGGCACCCGGCCAGTCGGCTGTATTCTATGCGAAATCAGGCGAAATGCTCGGCGGCGGCGTCATTGTCTAAGTTTTTCCCCATTTTCCGACCCCCGCTCTCCTCGAATTTTTGAGGGAGACCGGAGGGCGGAAGTTTTGGGGGATAAACTGGAAAAGAGAGCGGTTTTTTGACTCTATAATGAGGGAAATGCCGGCGTACAACATCCTCTTCTTCGGGATTGCGTTTTTCATCTTTGGCATCTTCCTTGCGAGCATCCATGTTAGTTGGATCATTTTGGCCGTTACCGTTTTTTTGGCCGTTGTATCCGCTGCATTTTTCTTTTGGAAACGAAAAAAGAAATACCTGGTTTTTCTTTTTCTTTCCCTCCTTGTCTTTGGCGGAGCGTTTTACGCAGAAGCGTTTGATATGAACTTGAGAGCGTCGTCGGTTGTCAGGTACGACGTGGATGATGTTTTCCTCGGGAAGATTATCGACATGGAAACGTCGGACTACTCATCGACAAAAGCCATAGTTAAACTCGACCGGGGCGGGAAAGTGCTCGTGATGCTCCGGAAGTATTCGCCAGTCGCGGTTGGCGATGCGGTATCATTGAAAGGAGTCATAGAGCGACCGGCAGCGGGAGGATATGCTGATTATCTCGCGAAAGAAGGAATCATTGGGACGTCAAATTTTCCGGCAATCGTTTCAGTGTCGTCCGGCGGCGGATTGCAGCGTTTCTTATTCGGGGTGAGAGGTCGAGTGATTGATACTTTCAAAAGAACGCTGCCGGAAAAAGAAAGTGCGTTCATGTCTGGTCTCCTTCTCGGCTACCGCGGCGGTTTTTCGGAAGATTTCACTGCTGCTATGCAGTCGAGCGGCACGACGCATCTCGTGGCGCTCTCGGGTTACAACATATCGCTCGTCGTGATCGGCGCCATGGCGGCTTTTTCGCTCTTGTTGCCACGGATATGGGCGTTCGGCGTTACCTCATTCGCTATTTTCCTCTTCGTTGTCATGACCGGTGCCGAAGCATCGGTCGTTCGCGCAGCTATTATGGGATTTCTTGTCCTCCTTGCGACTGAGAGCGGTCGCTTCTTCGATTCGAGGAATATTATCATGCTTGCCGCTTTTTTTATGCTGACGGTGAATCCGAAACTGCTCGTTTTTGACGTCGGTTTCGAGCTATCATTCGCGGCTTTCCTCGGCATCATGTATTTAAGACCTCCATTCAGCAAGAGTTTCATGGATTGGAAAGGCAATATATCGTCGACATTCGCTGCTCAAGCGGCGGTTCTTCCGATTATCGCAGCAAGTTTCGGGTCGATTTCACCGCTGTCCATCATTTCGAATGTTCTCGTTTTAGGTTTCATACCGGTGACCATGGCATTTGGATTTGTGGAAGCGCTTCTCGGATTCGTGTCACGGACAGTTGCTCTCGGTGCGGCATTTCTTGCATTCCCGTTCCTTAAATTCGAAACAGCAACCATCGAGTTTTTTGGGGGATTGCATGCCATGGTTCAACTGCCGTTCAATCCGTGGCTTATGGCGGTGTATTACGGTTGTCTCATTGCTCTTATTGCATGGAGAAGAAAAAGGATTGCGCAAGGGAATTAAGGATCGTCGTTGACTTCATTGACGGGTATTTTAAAAAGTTTTCCCCATTTCTTTTAGTTATCGTCGTGGTCGGTACCCTTTCTTTCAGTGTGATTGGCGGGAAAGATTCATTCTCTGAATACTTCTTGCCGGTTGGCGAAGGGGATAGTGAGCTTATTATAACGGCAAGTGGAGCGAAGATTTTGATCGACGGAGGACCGGTAAACTCCGCGGTCCTGGAATCATTGGACGCAATTTTTTCTCCTCTTGACCGCTCTCTCGACGTCATCATCATGACGCATGCCGAGGTTGATCACTTCGGCGGACTCATGGATGTCGTAAAGAACTACCGCGTTGGTTTGTTTATGTGGAATGGCATCGAGAGCGGAAAGGAAACGTTTAAGGCTTTCAAGAAAGTTTTAGACGAAGAAAACATAGCTTTGCTCGTCATCGCAGAAGGCGACCGGATGACGATCGGCGGAACGAAAATTTACGTCGTTTCTCCCGACAAGGCACTCCTCGCTGGAGGTGACTTAAATGATTCAGCGATTATTGTTGAAGTAGATGCGGAGAGCATGAGATCGGCTTTTATGAGTGATATAAGTTCGAATATTGAAGAAATGCTTGCCGGACGCATCGGCCGCGTAGATGTTTTGAAAGTCGCCCATCACGGCTCGAAGGGGTCGTTGTCGGAGGAATTTTTCAACACACTTTCTCCGACTATTGCAGTGATTGAAGTCGGAAAAAATTCTTACGGACATCCGTCGAGGGAGGTAGTATCTGCTCTGAGCACGGTCGGCGCACGAGTTTTCCGTACCGACGAGAAGGGGATTATTAAAGTGAAAAAAACAACCGATGGAAACGTCGGCGTGTTTGCGGTGTGGTGAAATTTCGGGTACAATTCCCTGTAATGAATAGGGTTTTGTCGAGAGATGTCAAGGATTACGAAGGGAAGGAAATTGCGCTCACGGGCTGGGTGGACGTTCGGCGCGACCACGGGAAATTGATTTTCATCGATCTTCGGGATCGGACCGGGGTCATGCAAGTCGTTTTTACGCCCAAAGACAAAGATCTCCACGCGCTCGCGGAGAAGCTCCGGCCGGAATGGGTGGTGAAAATAAATGGAATCGTCGGCAAACGGCCGGCGGGAATGGAAAACCCCAAAATCCCGGGTGGGTACCATGAGCTTCAGGCGACGGGGCTCGAGATCGTTTCGGAAGCAAAAACGCCGCCATTCGACCTTATGAGTGACGGACGGGAAATCGGGGAAGAGATAAGAATGAAATATCGCTACCTCGATTTGCGGAGACCGCGCATGCGCCGAAACCTCGTGATGCGTGCGAAAATCAATAAATTCATCCGCGATTATCTTTCCGAACGGGATTTTGTGGAAGTAGAAACGCCGGATATCGGCAAATCGACGCCGGAAGGCGCCCGGGACTATTTGATCCCAAGCCGTCTCTATCCGGGCAAATTCTATGCGCTTCCGCAGTCGCCGCAGCAGTACAAGCAGCTCTTGATGGTCGCGGGCCTCGAAAAGTATTTTCAGATTGCGCGGTGTTTCCGCGACGAGGACACGCGCGGTGACCGGCAGCCGGAATTCACGCAGCTCGACATCGAAATGAGCTTCACATCACAGGACGAAGTTCTGGGTCTCATCGAAGATCTCTATACGAAGATGGTGAAAGAGCTGTATCCGGAAAAGAAGATCAAATGGTCTCCATTCCCGCGCTTGAATTATGTCGATGTGATGGCAACCTACAACTCCGATAAGCCGGATCTCCGCGACAACAAAGAAGATCCGAACGAACTCGCCTTTGCGTTCATTGTGAACTTCCCGATGTTCGAGTGGAAAGAAACGGAGAAACGGTGGGATGCGGTTCATCACCCGTTCACCAAGCCGAATGTGAAGGACAAAGACGAATTTATGAAGCTCTTCAACGAAGCTCCGGAAAAAATCGCGGCACTCCAGTATGATCTCGTTTTGAACGGCTATGAGGTTGCGGGCGGCAGCATTCGGACGACGGATCCCGAGCTCCTCGCCGCCGTCTTCGAGGCTATGGGGAACAAGCCGGAGGACGTGCGGGAAAAGTTCGGTCACCTCCTTGAGGCATTTTCCTACGGGGTTCCGCCTCACGGCGGGATTGCTTCAGGCCTCGACCGATTGATCGCGATTCTTCAGGAAGAGCCAAACATCCGCGAGGTCATCGCGTTCCCGAAGACCGGCGACGGCAGGGACCTCATGATGCAAGCGCCATCAGAGGTAAGCAAGGAACAATTGAGAGAACTTCATATTAAGATTGAACAAAAAGAATAGGCAGGGTAAGCGCAGTCCCGTAGTTCGACGAAGTCGATACCGACGGGAGATGCGCTGCAGCCATATGATCCACGTCGAAAAAAAACAAAACCAAATAACAAAAAACAAAACCATGAAAGATTTTGAATTCCCATTGTTCAAGACGAAGAGCGAGTCGAACCAAACGTTTGCGCTGGATGATCCGATGGAGCGGAAGAAGTATTTTGCCGCGAAAGCCGGTCCGGAGATCGAAAAGATCAAGGAATATCTGGACGGAGGAAACTCGTTTTTGGGAATCCTTCTCGGGAAGAAAAACTCGGGGAAGGGGACATATTCGAAGCTCTTCATGGAAGCGGTTGGATCGGAGCATTTGCGTCACGTGTCGGTCGGCGATATCGTGCGCGCCGCGCACGAGGACATTGAGGATCCGGCAAAAAAAGAAGAATTGGCGAATTATCTTAAGGAAAAGTATCGGGGAACGATGTCGCTTGATGAAGCATTCAACGCCTTGTCGGGCCGCTCGACGTCATCGCTTCTGCCGACCGAGTTCATTCTCGCGCTCGTCGAACGGGAAATTGCGAAGAGTGAGCATAGGGCGATTTTCGTGGACGGCTTTCCCCGGAGCTTGGATCAAGTCTCGTACTCCTTGTACTTCCGCGAACTTATGGGATACCGGGACGATCCGGATTTTTTGGCGTTTATCGATCTGCCGGAACCAATCATCGACGAGCGGATGAAGTACCGCGTCGTTTGCCCCGTCTGCCATACGCCCCGCAATTTAAAACTCCTGCGGACGAAGAAGATTGAATATGATGAAGCAGAAAAGAAATTTTATCTTGTGTGCGATAATCCGGCATGCGGCGGGAAGCGCATGGTGCCGAAAGAAGGTGATGAGCTCGGCATCGAAGCGATCCGCGACCGCATTGAAGTAGACGATGCCGTTATGCGGACGCTTTTGAAACTTGAGGGCGTGCCGAAAATTTATCTCCGAAATTCGATCCCGGCGGACGTCGCAAGGGAATATGTCGATGACTACGAAGTGACGCCTGGCTATCGCTACGAGTGGGATCCTGCAAAAAAGGAAGTGAACGTTATTGAGGAGCCATGGGTGGTTTCAGACGACAACGGCAAGCCTTCCGTGAGCTTGCTTCCGGCTCCCGTCGTTGTGTCATTCTTACATCAAGTAGTCAAGGTGCTGGATCTCTAGAGCGTGATATAATAAAGGTGTCCCGTTCAATGTGAATTCCGGATTGTTTAATTTCATTGGGACTTCGAATTGATCCGGCTCGACAGAGGATTTATTTCTTCTTAAGGGTCGGACTGAGAAGACCCACCTGGTATCAACCGGGAATAATTCCAAGAACGGGATTTTTGTTTGCCTCCAGACCTAAACTGTATTAGTATTCTAACGAAGCGTGGATCCAAGATCATGTTCAAGGTTGCCGTCATAGTCCTTTTGATGCTGTTCCTTGGATCGGCGGTTTTTGGATTTTTGAATTTCAAGATGCTCGGCGGGATCTCTTCCTGCGGTTTTGCTTGTCCGTTGACGAACGGCGTTTTTGCGTCGTCCGCATCCTCGGGGAACGGAGCGCTTGCCGGTTCCGCATTTGCGGTCATTGTCATCCTCTTCGTTGTGTTTGGGGCGGCGTTTTTTGTCGGATTGCCGGTTGTGGATAGATCGACGGCGGTTTATACGACGGCTGACATCGAGGAACTTTCCGATCTCGTTTTTAAAAAAATAACCTTCTGGTTTTCGCTTCACGAAGCGAGCCCCACAAAATAGGTCGGCTTTTGTAGTTCAAGGTCGGTTTATTTTTTGTTGGTTTTATGAAAAAGGGGTTATTGGTATTTTTAGTCGTTGTGTGTGCGCTCCTCGTGGGATCTTTCTTTTGGACCGGCAGTTTTGTGCCGCTCCTCGTGGGTTCCGCATTTGTCGACAGCTTGAATCCGTGCGCTTTCTCGGTACTCTTCCTTACGGTTACCTTTCTCTTCGGTTTGGGCCGCGAGCGCGTTGATGTTCTTGCGGCGGGTGGTCTCTACATATTCGGAATATTCTTGACGTATGTGTTGATAGGTCTCGGCGTTCTGGGGGCCTTGACGCTCTTCGGCATTCCGGATTTTTTGTCGAAGATCGTCGCCGTCATACTTGTCGCATTCGGCGCGATCGAGATTGCTGACGGCATCTTCCCAAAGTTTCCCGTCCGCCTCAAGATGCCGGAGTCGACGCACCGGACGCTTGCTCGTTTCATCGAAAGGGGATCGCTTGTCGCATCCTTTGTGCTTGGTATTCTTGTCGGCCTTTTTGAATTTCCCTGCGTCGGAGGCCCGTATCTTTTCGTTTTGGGGCTCCTGCACGATCGGGCGACGGAGTTTGCGGGCCTTGGGTACTTGATCCTTTACAACTTGATCTTTATTTTGCCACTCATGGTGGTTTTGGTCGTTGCGAGCAATAAAGAAGTTTTGGAAAAGGTCGATAAAGCAAGAAGAGAAAACGGCCGCGCGACGCGGATTGTTGTGGGAACGATCATGATCGCGCTTGCGGCCGTTATCATCTTCTTCTAGAACCTTTCTTGAAATTATCATTCGTAGCATTCGTATGGAGTATTCGTTATTTCGCATTCTGCTCAAGCCCCCGAATATAATGCGAAAATTGCGGATGAGGTTATGCAAATAATGCTAATTTTGGGACAGGTATTACTACTATGGAAGAAGCAAAAAGAAAAAAATGGGAGGAGCTTCTCGAGAAAATCAAGAAAGCCCACCTCGACCACAAGTTGGATCTTTCGACGGATGAAGATTTGTCGATTGGCATCATGAACCTCGTGAGTTTGGAAGAGCACTTTTTCTTCACGGCCGAAAAAACCAAGAAAGACGAATACTTCGATCTCTTGGAAGAGGTGCGGAATGTGCGGAAGGATCTGCTTGCCAAGCTCATGCCTGTGAATGAAGGAGAAACCTGGTGCATCTCGAAGCATTTGCTTGCCGCGACGATGCGCTTGATCGAAGTCGGGACCAAGCTTGATTCATCGAAGAGGAGGGAAGAAGCGAGGAGTGCCTACGATTCAGCGTTCAAACTGTATTCGCTCTTCTGGGCGCTTCGCCTGAAGCTCGTCGACGCGTCGAACATCAAGAAGGCCAAGGAAGAGGGGAAGCCGCTTGATTTCGAAAGCATCATGACTGAGCTCATCAACTGCTGCGAAGAGTGACAATGAGGGCGTCCTCGGACGCCCTCATTGTCACTGGCCCTCGGGGAGCCGAAGGGCTCCCGAGGGCCCTACCTCCGGGGCACCCGTGAGGCGCCCCGGAGGTGTTGTAAAATATAAAATTGAAAAATCAGGAATAATGAAAAATAAAACAAAAATATCTACGATCGGTTTAGTGGTATTAATTGTCGTCATCGGCATTGCGGTTTATTTCGCCTACCGGCCGAAATCGGGAAATACGCTCGACGCGTTCGCCGAGTGTCTCACCGCGAAAGGGTTCACGATGTACGGGCTCTCTTCTTGTCCGCATTGTACGGCCGAGAAACAGCTTTTCGAAAGCTCGTTCAAATACGTGAATTATGTCGAGTGTTCGACTGATCCGCAGAAATGCACGGCCGACAATGTCGAGGCCGTGCCGACCTGGATCGAACCGGACGGCCAGCGGTTGGTGGGAACCCAGACGCTCGAAGCGCTTTCCGGAGCGAGCGGTTGTAAATTGCCGGAGTGAAGAGGGAAGTTTATAATGGTGAACAATGGGGGGAAAGATAAAAAATTTTGAAGGGTTGGCAACGACGCCGGCGAGGAAATTCGCTTTGGGAATCGCGGAAGCAGGACTTCGGGCAATCGACACGGAGCAATCTATTCTGTCGCGATTGTCCTTGGAGAATGATGTTTTGAAGATCGACCATAGACCCTTTGATTTGAAGGATTTTGAACGAGTTTTCATCGTCGGCGTCGGAAAATGCGCCCTTGAGGCCGGGAGGGCGCTCGAGAAAATTTTCGGCGAACGGTTGACCGGCGGCGTTATTCTAACTGTCGGCGCTCCATCGTCATTCGAAATTAGAAATTCGAAATTAGAAATTCGTTTTGGCACGCATCCCTTTCCGACCGAAGCAAACGTCGATGCGACAAGCGACATCGTCCGCTTGCTTTCATCTCTCACGGAAAAAGATTTCGTGATGTTCGTAATATCCGGCGGCGGATCGACGCTTCTTTGTCAACCTCAAAATATGGTGTGCACCGAAGAAGGAAATCTTTTAAAAATTCTCTTTGAGAAAGGAGCGACGATCCAAGAGATTAACACGATCCGCAAGCATCTCTCGCTCGCGCGCGGCGGGCATCTCGCGGCCTACGCGTATCCGGCAACGTCGGTCGCATTGATCTTTTCGGATGTTCCGGGCGACAATTTGGAATTCGTCGCTTCCGGGCCAACGGTGAAGGATGTAACGACGGTGGATGAAGCAAGGGTGGTCATCAAGAAATACGACTTGGAAAAAAGTACCGGCCTGAAGATAGAACCTTTGGAAACGCCGAAAGAGGACAAGTATTTCGAAAAGATCGAGAACGTGCTTTTCGTCTCGAATACAACCGCACTTTCGGCCATGAAGGCGCGAGCCGAGGCGGCGGGATTCAAGGCGGAAATCACGACTGTGACGCTCAAAGGCGAAGCGCGGGAAGTTGGGGAAAACATCGCCGGGGACGTCGCCGAATTGCCGGACAAAACGGTTCGCCTCTATGGCGGAGAGACGACAGTAACCGTGGAACGGAGCGGCCGCGGCGGCCGCAATCAGGAACTCGTGCTCGGGGCCTTGAACGGGATAACGAAAGGGACGCTCGTTCTTTCATTTGATTCCGACGGCCATGACAATCAGAGCGGATACGCCGGAGCGTTGTGTGATATAATAACGAAGGAAAAAGCCGAGAAGCTCAATCTCCGTGCGGAAAAGTTCCTAAAAGAGAATGATTCAGCCGGATTTTTTGAAAAAGTCGGGGACTGTATCGAAATGGGAGATACCGGCTCGAACGTGTCGGACCTTATTATTGCTCTGAAATTATAAATTGAAATCACTTATGCCAATAAAATCAAAAAAGTTAATTCTGTGGTATCAAGATATCACGATACGGGATGTCCCGCTCGTGGGTGGTAAGAATGCCTCCTTGGGCGAAATGATTAAATACCTCACACCGCAGGGCGTGCGGGTGCCGAACGGATTCGTCGTGACGGCGGAGGCGTACCGATACTTTTTGAAAAAGACCGAACTCGATAAGTATATCCAAAAAACGCTCAAGGGCTTGGATACTAAGAATTTGAACGATCTCGCAAAGCGGGGCGAAGAAATCCGAAGAACGATCAAGGCCGCGAAAATGCCGTATGACCTAAAACAGGCGATTGTGCGGAGTTACGGCCAACTCGAAAAAATATACGGCAAAAACGCCGACGTCGCCGTCCGTTCGTCCGCGACGGCCGAAGATCTGCCGGGCGCAAGTTTCGCCGGTGAGCACGAAACGTATTTGAATATCCGGGGCGTCGATGAGCTCCTCGAGGCGGTGCAGGCTGACTTTGCGTCGCTCTTCACCGACCGGGCGATCTCGTATCGCGCCGACAAGGGATTCGATCACATGAAAGTGGCGCTCTCGGCGGGTGTGCAGAAAATGGTGCGATCCGATCTCGGATCGTCGGGCGTCATGTTCACCGTCGATACCGAATCCGGCTTTAAGGATGTGGTCCTCATCAACGGATCGTGGGGATTGGGAGAAATGATTGTGCAGGGAGAAGTGACACCTGATGAATTCCTTGTTTTCAAAAAAACGCTGATGGACGCAAATAAAACAGAGCAGCACGGATATAAACCGATCATAGACAAAAAACTCGGGGTCAAGAATCGAAAGATGATCTATTCGGCGGGACGGGGGATTAAGATGACGAAAATCGTCCCGACGGACGAAAAAGAAAAAAGCACGTTCGTCCTTTCGGAAAAGGAGATTCTGGAACTCGCCCGCTGGGGCGTTCTGATCGAGAAGCACTATTCGAAGAAGAACGGAAAATGGACGCCGATGGATATGGAATGGGCGAAGGACGGCAAAAGCGGCGAACTTTTCATCGTCCAATCGCGCCCGGAGACGGTCCAAGCGAGCCGCGATTTTTCGAAGCTCAAGGAATACGAGCGAATCGGCAGCGGGAAGCTCTTGACGAAAGGCTTCTCGGTCGGTTCGCGGATTGCGAACGGGAAGGCGCGGATTATCTTGAGCGCAAAAAATATCGGCGACTTCAAATCCGGCGAAGTTCTCGTAACCGACATGACCGACCCGGATTGGGAACCGATCATGAAGATCGCCTCGGCGATCGTGACGAATAAGGGCGGACGAACGTCTCATGCCGCGATTGTTTCCCGCGAACTCGGCATTCCGTGTGTCGTGGGAACGGAAAACGCGACGCGCGTCATCCGGACTGGTGATATGGTAACGGTTGATACGACCGGCACGGAGGGTCTGGTTTTCGCGGGAGCTCTGAAATTTAAGGTGGAAGAGCGGGACGTTCGGAAACTGCCGAAGCCGAGGGTGAAGATTATGGTGAACATCGCGACGCCGGATTCGGCATTCGAAAAATCGTTCCTGCCGGCCAAGGGTGTCGGCCTCGCGCGGGAAGAATTCATCATTGCGGGCGATATCGGCGTTCATCCGATGGCCTTGATTGAATATGACAAGATTGCGAAGCGCAACAAGCCGCTCGCGAGGGCAATCGACGAGAAAACGAAGGGATGGAAGGACAAGGAGCAGTTTTACGTCGATAAGCTCGCCTATGGCATCGCGAAGATCGCGGCGGCGTTCCATCCCTACGACGTGATCGTGCGATTCTCCGATTTCAAGACCAATGAATACCGGGTGCTCCTCGGGGGCGATACCTACGAGCCGAAAGAGGAGAACCCGATGATCGGGTGGCGGGGCGCCTCCCGGTACTATAACCCGCAGTTCGCTCCAGCGTTCGTCCTTGAGGTGAAGGCGATGAAAAAAGTGCGCGAGGAAATGGGTCTCACGAATGTCGTTCCGATGATTCCGTTCTGCCGTACCGTGGACGAGGGCAAGAATGTGGTGGACATCATGGCGAAGAACGGACTGAAGAGGGGAAAGAATACGAATTTGAAAATTTACGTGATGTGCGAAATACCATCGAACGTCATGTTAGCCGACAAGTTCTTGGATGTCTTCGACGGCATGTCGATCGGATCGAATGACTTGACGCAGCTCACGGTCGGCATCGACCGCGACGGAAACGACATGATCCGCGGGATCACGAACGAGAACGACGAGGCGGTGAAGACCTTGATCCGGAGCGTCATCCGAGCGTGCAAGAAGCGGGGGAAGTACATCGGCATCTGCGGCCAGGCGCCGTCCGACTATCCCGAGTTCGCCGCGTTCCTCATGAAGGAGGGGATCGAGAGTATCTCGTTGAATCCCGACACGGTGGTGAAGACGATTTTGAAACTCAGTAAATAAACCGGAGAGATTGACATTTCTCTGATTTTCTGGTATATATAAAACCATAGAGTTTTTGTTCTTTTCATCTTTTTTATTCCTACTTCCTACAACAAAAATTTCGGAGGAAAAATGAACGAAGGAGAAACCTTCGTCCATTGTGTCGGACACAATGGACCAATCAACCACGAGGAAACCGTCTATTCAATTCATGACGGTGAAGGAGAGCAGTTGGGTGTAATTTGCGAGAAGTGCCTCTTCAGTTTGCCGGATACAAAAAACGGCAAACTCACAATTTACAAAGCTGTCACCGTCCCCGCTGAATCTGATGATAGGTATTGCTGCGCCGTCGAACCACATGGCATTGCGGTGCGGTATGTAAGTACGGATATTCTCATGGAGACGTTCGGCAACTCCGTTTCCTAGAGTATAAACATGACGGTCGTCATTTGATAAAAATGGCGGCCGTTTCTCTTTTTATGGTAAACCCCGTTAGAAGCTTGCATGGATCATCAGACTCCACGTCCGCACTGCACGCTGCTGCGGGACATTTTGCTTCTAACGGGGTAAAATTGAATCATTGAAGACCGAAACGAAAACAAGGGGGAATGAAGCGTTGATCGCGCTCCTCGCGGTAGCGCTCGTTTTGGTTTGGTTCAAGATTCTGCCGCCGGCGTGGGAGGATGACCTTTTGATCGCCGTTTCAATCGCGGGCGTCTTGCCGGTCGCCTGGAGCGCGGCGAAGGCCGTATGGAACCGGAAGATCACCATTGACCTTTTGGCATCGATCGCCCTAGCATTCACCTTCATCAAGGGGGAGTGGTTGTCGGCCGCTTTCATCAACCTCATGCTCGCCTCGGCGCGGCTCTTCGACAATTTCACGGAAATGCGGACGAAGCATGTGATCGAGCGCCTCATGAAGCTCCGGCCGGATCGCGTGAAGATAAAAACCGGCGAAAAACTCGAAGATGTTCCCTTGGATCGGGTGAAGGTGGGCGATATCATAGTTATCGAGTCAGGGGAACGGGTTCCGATCGACGGCGTGATCATTCAGGGCCAGGCGAGCATCGATGAGTCATCCTTGACGGGCGAGAGTGAACACGTGACGAAAAAAGAAGGCGATAAAGTTTGGAGTTCCACCTTGAACGATTCCGGTTCACTCCTCGTGCGGGCCGAGAAAGTCGGCGCCGACACGACGCTTGCGAAGATGATTGCACTCATCGACGAAGCGTCCCGCGCGAAGACCTCGATCGAGCGGATCGCCGACCGGTTCAGCACGTACTACATCATTGTTTCGCTCGTCGGATCGTTTATTCTCTATGTCGCATCCGGCGATTTGAATCTCGTTCTTTCCGTGCTCCTCGTCACGTGCGCCGATGATATTGCCGTCGCGGTTCCCCTCGGATTCACGATTGCGATCGCGAAGGCCGGGAAAGAGGGCGTCATTGTGAAGGGAGCGGCGATCTTCGAAAGGATTCAAAAACTCAAGACGTTCGTGACCGACAAGACCGGCACGCTCACGAAAGGGATGGCGCGGGTGGTGGACATCGTCCGGTTCGGTGACATCGCCGAAGACGATTTCCTAAAACTCGTGGGAACCTGCCAGGTGAATTCCCGCCATCCGGTGAGCCTCGCGATGCTGAAATTCCTGAAAGAAAAGGGAGTGTCGTTCCCGTCGCCGGACGAGTTTCACGAGACGCCGGGCGACGGCATTGCTATTACCAAGGAAAAGAAGAGTTACTACGCCGGGAAAATATCTTTTTTGGAATCCAACGGAGTAAAATTCACCGAAGAAGAAAAGAAAAAAATAGCCGGTTTGGAGGAGAAGGGATACAGCTTAACCGCCTTCGGATCCGACGGGCACCTCGTCGGCCTCATGGTTATGGAGGATGAACTGCGGCCACTCGCAAAGGCGAGCGTCGCCGAAACGCGGAAACTCGGTGCCGAACATTGGATCATGCTGACGGGCGACAATGAACGGGTGGCGAAGAAAGTTTCCGACGAGGTCGGTCTCGACGAATACCGCGCGAACCTGAAGCCGGAGGATAAACTCCGCATCTTGAAGGAGATTAAGAAGAAATACCCCGGTGATCTCGCGATGATGGGGGACGGCGTGAATGACGCGGCGGCCTTGGCGCTTGCGGACGTTTCGATCGCCATGGGGGCGATCGGATCCGACGCGGCGATTGAAGCCGCTGATATCGCTTTGATGCACGACAGCGTGAAGAAAATTCCCGAACTCATGCTCCTTAGCAAAAAATCAATGCGGGTTATCAATAACAACTTCTGGATCTGGGGCGTGACGAACGCCCTGGGTCTTGTCCTCGTTTTCGGCGGCGTTCTGGGCCCGACCGGCGCCGCGGCGTACAACTTCGTGACGGACTTCTTCCCCGTCATGAACGTCTTCCAGATCTATTTCCTCAAAACCAAAGTCACTATGCTATCCTCATAGTATGGGTATGAAAAAGGGGGCTTTGATACTCGGGGGCGTGCTGCTCTTGATCGTCGTTTTGATATTCATCGTGCGATTCGCGGGCGGTTGGGCGGAGGATGGGTGGATTTGTGTGAATGGAGAATGGGTGAAGCATGGAAATCCCGCCTCGCCTATGCCGGAGTCGGGATGCGGAAATGCCGGAACGCCGGCAACTTCGTTTTCCGCAATGGGGAATCTCGTGAAAGATAACCCGGGCCTTACGCCGGGCACGTGGTATCTCGTTTATGAAAAGCCGGGGAATCCGGCAGCGGCCGCTGCATTGTCGTTTGATGCTTCGAGTTCGTGCACGTTGAGCGGCAGAGTTTTTCCTTGCACCGAAGCAAGTTTCACTGCCGGCGATCGAGTGACGGTCGATGGGATCGAGAATGGTGGAGTGGTGAATGTTGTTTCGCTCATCGACGAATCGAGCACGAAAGCGCTTTCGAGCTGCCCTGAATGGGTCAATTGCATGCCCGGGCCGGATGTCGGAACGCGGTGCATCATCCCGCCCGGCTGCGAGAACATCACGCAAAAGGCCTACTGAGTTAGGGTATGGGGTATAGTTACTAAATTTCTAAACCCTAAACCCTAAACCCTAAACCCTAAACCCCCCTCTTAGTGTTTCGGCCAAATGTTTGCGGCTTTCGGGTAGATCTTCGTCAGGGGGTGATCCACGCAATCATGCGGGCGCGCGGGGCAAATATGCCGGCCGTATTCGATGAGCTGATAGGTTAAGAGAAACCAATCTTTTTTGGGGAATAGCTCCATGAGGTCGCGTTCGATTTTCACTGGATCGTCGTGATCGGTGAGACCGAGTTTCATCGCGAGCCGCCGCACGTGCGTGTCGACGGCGATTCCTTCTACGACGCCGTATGCGTTCCCGAGGACGACATTCGCCGTCTTTCGTGCAACGCCGGGAATGGTCAGGATTTCTTCCATGGTGCGTGGAATTTTTCCGTGAAACTTTTCCTTGATTATTTTTGCCGCCGCGAGGATATTCTTCGCCTTATTGTGATAAAAGCCAGTCGCCCGAATATCTTGTTCGAATTCGCTCGGCTTTGCTTTTACGTAGTCGTCGAGCGTCCGGTATTTTCTGAAGAGTCCTTTTGTTACTTCGTTCACTTTTTTATCCGTACACTGGGCCGATAATTCGACGGCTACCAAGAGCTCCCAGTTGTTTCGGTAGTTGAGGGCAATGCCGGCTTTCGGGAAAAGCTTCTTCAAAGCGGCGATAATCTTGCGAGCCCTGAGCTTTCTCGTTTTTAGCTGTTTGGTGATCATTTATTTGAATGTTTATAAGAGTGGGGCGCCAGGGTGTCTCTCAATACCCGGCAAATTCCTCGAACCGGATATCGTCTTCCGAGATATTCATGCCGGCGAGCATTTCCCGCATGGCGGCGACCATCGCCGGGGGTCCTGCGAGGTAGTAAACGGGGCCGTCAGTATGCTCGATGTGTTTCTTGATGGTTTGGTCAGTGATGTGCCCTTCCGTATCCGACATGACGGGAATGAACGTGAAATCCGGTATTTTCTCGATCAAATGGGAAAGCTTGTCAAAAAATGCAGCGTCATTTTTGGTGTGATTGGAGTAAAAAAGATAGAACTTCCGATCGGGCTTTTCCTTACCTGCGGTTGCGAGGATGCTCATAAAAGGCGTGATACCGATGCCGCCGGCGATGAAAACGGCCGGCCGCTCTTTTTTCGCGTGGAGCGTGAACGATCCGTACGGCCCGTCGATCTGGAGCGCCGTACCTTCGAGCATCTTCCCGAGCTGCCGCTTGAACGCGGTGTCGCGCATGCGGGTCGCAAAAACGAGATCAGGATCGAATGGAGTACTTGCGATCGAAAATGTCCGGATATTGCCCTCCTGATCGGTTTCTGCGGGATCGAGAATGGTGAGGTCGGCGTACTGACCGGCCACGAACGTGAACCCTTCCGGCTTTTCGAAGTGGAAGGCCGTCGTACCTCTTGCGACCTCCTCCTTCTTTAATAGTTTTGATCGATAAGTGTTCATTACATTTTATTATAATTCGTCGACTGTTGAATGCTCAATACGGTAGCCCGTGCTATAATCAAATTATGAAAATCGGATTCTTTGAGTTGGAAGGGTGGGAAGATGAATCAATCAAGCAGTCATTCCCGAGCGACGGGCTTTACTTGTCGAAGGAAAAACTTACGGCCGAGAATCTGCCGGAGAAAAAGGATTTTGATGTCATTTCGACTTTCATTGGTACGAAGATCGACGCTCCGATTTTGGAGAATTTCCCGAACGTCAAACTCATCACGACGCGTTCGACCGGCTTCGATCACATCGATCTTGCGGCATGCCGGGCGAAAGGGATTACGGTGAGCTCTGTGCCGGGGTACGGCGATAATACCGTCGCCGAGTATGCCTTTGGCCTCCTTTTGAATCTCACGCGCCGGATTTATTGGGCGATCGACCAGGTCAAGGAGACGGAGTCATTTTCACTGGAAGGTCTTGAGGGGGTCGATTTGAAGGGAAAGATCATGGGGATCGTGGGGACCGGTCGCATTGGGAAAGAGGCGATTCGGATCGCGAAAGGATTCGGCATGGTGGTTTATGCTTTCGATCTCTACCCCGACTATAACTTTGCAAAAGCATTCGACGTCAAGTATGTTACACTCGAGGAGCTCTTGAAGAGTGCGGATGCAATTTCCCTCCATTGTCCGTTGACGCCCCAAACGGAGCACTTGATTAATACCAAGAATATCTCACTCCTTAAGAAGGGGGTGTATCTCGTGAACACGTCTCGCGGTGCAGTGGTTGAAACGGATGCAGTGATCCAAGGGCTCAAGAAAGAGATTTTCGGCGGAGTCGCCTTGGATGTTTTAGAGGAAGAAGGGGGTACGAAGAACGAATTCGAATTTTTGTCGGGTTCGTCGGCGGAGAAGGGAAGTTTGAAGACAGTACTGGAGAACGATATATTGATGAAACATCCGAAGGTTCTCATCACCCCCCATAATGCGTTCAATACCAAAGAAGCGCTGGCGCGGATCCTCGCAGCGACCATCGGAAATATCAAGGCGTTCGCGTCCGGCACGCCGACGAATGTGGTGAAAGAGTAAGAGAATGAAGGTAAAAGATTTTGCAATCGACGAGATCTTCGACTCACGCGGGAATTCCACGATCGAAGCGGGCATTGCGGTCGGAAACGGCTTTGCTTTTTATGCGTCGGTTCCGGCCGGCAAGAGTCGGGGATCGCGCGAAGCCGCGGTTGTGAGCTTTGCCGAAGCGTCGAGTGCGAAGAACTTAAAAAGGCTTGCCGCGCTGAAAGGGAAGGATTTTTCGAACCAGCGGTCCTTCGACGAATTTTTGATCAAGCTTGACGGAACGGAAAATAAGCGCATGATCGGCGGTAACGTGATGTTGGGCCTTTCTATGGCCTTTGCGCGCGCGGCAGCTGCAAGTCAAAAAAAAGAATTGTGGGAATCCTTACAAAAGGAATTCTTCGGAAAGGCGGTGCAGAAGGTATGGAAGCCCGTGATATTTTCGAATCTCATAAACGGCGGTGAGCACGCACGGAACGATCTCAATATCCAGGAATACATGGTGCTCGTCGAGACGCGAGGTGATATGAAGAGCGCAATTGAAAAACTTATTTCGTTTTACCGTGACCTCGGTGAAAAACTCGGCACGATGAAGCGCATTTCGAATATTCCGATCGGCGACGAGGGTGGATATTCTTTGGATTTTAAAAATAATTTCGAACCATTGGCCGTTCTTTCGGATCTCGTGCGGAAGGATGGCTTATCCAGAACCTTCCGTTTGGGAGTGGATGCCGCGGCGAATGGATTTTCGTCCGGCGATGCATACCTCTTCGATGGCAAGAAAGTGACTACCCCAAAGCTCGCCGGGATTTACGAAGGATACTGCAAGAAAGCTCCGGCTTTGTTTTCCATCGAAGACCCCTTTTCGGAACGCGACACGACGGGCTTCGCTCTGCTCTCCAAAAAACTTGAAGGAAGGATGATCGTCAGCGACGACCTTACCGTTACCAACCGCTCGCTCATCGAAGAATATGCAGGGAAGGGATTGATGAACGGCGTCATTATAAAACCCAATCAAGCGGGGACGGTGACCGAAACAATCGAAGCCGTGCAGGGTGCCCACGAGAGAGGAATACGGACCATTGTTTCCCACCGATCGGGAGAGACCGATGACGTATTTATCATTCATTTAGCGAAGGCCGCGGGCGCATACGGTGTGAAAATCGGCGCCCCAACCCGGGAGCGGATTTTCAAATTCAACGAACTTTTGAGAATTGCATAGTGCTTTTTGCTATAATGAAAGTATGAAACCTCAAATAGCCTGGCTCATCGTAGCCATAGTGGTTTTAGTGGTCGCCCTCATCATGTTCTTCGTTTTCGTGGGAGCGAAGCCTCAAGCTCCTGCCTCGAATGCGAACCTGGCGCCGGCTGCTGCCACTACTACCACCAGTACACAGAGCTTGGGAGCTCAGATCTACTCAAACGTCGCCCCTCAAGCTGCGGTACCGCAAAGCTTGCCGCAAACCAATCCATTCGGTCAATAACATGAAAAACAAAACTTTTTCTATCGCTTTGTCGGTGGTCATTCTCGGGACGGGACTTTTTGTGTCGCACTATCTCGTGACAAACGCCCAAACGACGGCGGTCACGACGTTGTCGTCGAGCACGGTCGTTTCGCCGTCGTCTCTGCAATATCCGATCGCAGCGCTCGGGAATTGCGGGAGCGTCGGTGATTGCCGGACCTATTGCAATAACCCGGCGAACGAAAATGCCTGTCTTGCCTTCGCTGAACAAAATCACTTGATGACCCGAGAGGAGGTCCGGCGAGCGCAGTCGTTCCTTTCCTTGATCCAAAGCGGGGGAACGCCGGGAAATTGCTCTTCGGCGGGCGAATGCCGGACGTACTGTTCAGATGCGAGCCATGCGAGCGAGTGTCTTGCCTTTGCCGAACGGGAGGGATTTGTAAGCCAAGCGCAAGTGCAGGCGATCCAACAAAATGCGGGCAAAGGGCCCGGCGGCTGCGATTCGGAACAATCGTGCACCGCGTTCTGCAATAATCCGCAGAACCAGTCGGTATGTTTGAATTTTGCAAAGCAGAACGGTTTGATCTCCGAGGTGCAGGCGAAAAACATCCAGCAAAGCGCGACGGGCTTGAAGATTGGCCTTGCACAGTTCCCCGGGCAGGTGGTTTCCTGCTTGAAGGGCGAACTTGGCGACAATGCGGTCGGCGAACTTGAAAGCGGGAATATCACGCCGAACGCTTCGACGAGCGCCGCGGTTACCTCGTGCTTTAATGCTTACAAGAACCAGATTCAAAACAGATTCCAGAATTTGATCCAGAACGCTTCGACGACGGTGCAAGGTTGTCTTCAGAATATCGGAACGTCGACGATCGCCGATTTGCAGGAAGGGAATTTCGGTGCTATCGCTCCCGATATGGGAGAGAAGATTAAAGAATGCTTGAAGGGTCCGGAAAGCCAAGTTCCCGAAGGAGAACAAAATCAAACGAGCACCCAAAATCAGGAACAGAACCAAGGGGATACCCAGAATCAAGAGCGGAACCGGGAATCGATACAAAACCGGCTCGATGGTATGAATTTGCCGGACCGGGTGAAGAGCTGCGTCCAGCCGTACCTTCTTGCAAATCCGTCGAGCACGAATCTCGGCCAGATCATTGCAAGTTGTATGCAGGCATTCGGCACGAGTACGCAACCGGGGGAAGGAGAAGGGCAGGGGCCGGCGGGCATACCGGTGCGACCGGGAGGAGATAATGCTCCCATGATACCGGCAACATCCTCGCTGAACGGCATTTTGCCGCAGCTCCAAAATATGATGAATAACAGGGGAGGTGACAATAGCGGAGGTGGGGATAATTAGCCCGTTACGTTTTGGGTTCTTTTAACGTATACTGTAATGTCCCCTGGGAAAGAAACCCCGTGGCCGGGTCCTAGGGGTCCTAAAAGGGCCACACCCCCTCTTTTTCTTATAACGTCGGGCTTTAGCCCGGCGTTTTTGTTTTTATCCGAAAAGTTATTCACAGAATCTTCGGCCCCCCGCTCTCCCTCAAAAATTGCAGGCCCCCCGCTCTCCTCGAATTTTTGAAGGAAACCGGGGGCCTAAATTGGGAGCCTAAATTTAAATAAAGAGAAAGCCACTTCCGAAGAAGTGGCCGGCCACGGGGGCCTGTTTATATCGTTTAGAAGAGGCTTTTCAGGCGATCTTTGACGACACCGCTGTGAATGTACGAGCTCGGCATCGGGATACCGCTGATAACGACGTTCTGGGGGGCATAATCGCCCGGGTTTTTCCCCTGATTTTCGTCGAAGAGGTCGATCGACACCTTCGCAAACTGGCGGGCTTTCCGCATATTGCCCTGATTTTTGAAGATGATAGACAGGGCGTAGGCATGTTCCGCTGCATTGCGGCGGTCGTCATGTCGGTTAGAAAGCTTCAGCGACCGGAATCGCTTTTCTAGGATTTCTGTGTTTGGTTTCATGGCTAGTTTCCTTTCTTGTCTGAGATTTTGGTGTAATCTCCATCGGTGAATAGGACGTCTTCATCGATTTTTTTCCATTCGATGACTTCACTGTCCTTGAACCAATGGCGAATTTCGATTTTCGCTTCGTCCACGCTCGATGATGCATGGATAACGTTTCTCGCGGGGCTTCCCACGACGCTTGCGAGATCGGCGGAAGCGATGGAATACATTGCACGTATGGTCCCTGTTTCCGCTTTTGCCGGAATAGTGTGTCCAGTGATCTTTCGAACGACCTTGACGGCATGAATGCCTTCAAGAACGAGAGCCATCATAGGTCCCGAAGAAAGATAGTGATACAGTTGTTCCTTGATTTTTCTGCCAATCTCGAGGGGGTCCGATGTCCCCATGACATCCTCGACCCTCAAGCCGTCTTCACGGCATCCTTCGGTGGTTTTTCTTCCGATGCCGCGAAGCCACTCATCGCCGCCATGGAAATGGCCGTCGAGTTGTTTTTTCGTGGCTACCAGGAACTTTGCCGCAACAATCTTCAATCCGGCTCTCTCGAAGATGGTGATGATCTCTCCGATGTAGCCGCGCTGGACGGTCTCCGGTTTGATGAGAACGAGCGTTCGCTCGTTCATCATCTCTCGATGATCATAATTCATTCTGTCTCGTACTCCTTTCTGGTTTGGTTGATGTATAATTGTGAATGTCCTGCTGAACTTAGCCTGATTCTAATACCGAAAGGGGATTATTGTAAATGCTGCCCAAAAAACGTCTTACATTCTTCATTCTTGCCTTCGTCGTCTTTTCCTTTCTGCAATTTGTGGGAGGCGATTTCTTCGATCTCTCGAAAAACTACCAGTGCTTCAAGTATTTGGGATGTAACGCCGGCTTTTTCGGCTATGATGCCGTCGTCCATTTCTTTGCCGGCATTTTGTTCGCTTCGGCGCTCCTGTGGGTCATGGAAGCACACCCGCGCTTTCACGTGTTGCCCGACGGATTTTGGAAAAAAGCCTTCGTCACCGTTGCCATTTGCGTTTTTGTGAGCGTGTCGTGGGAAGTGTGGGAGTTTACCTATGATCACGTGAGGGTGGACATTTTTCACGAGAATTTGGTGCAGGAAAATATGCTCCTGCAGCCGACCAATGCCGACACGATGGGGGATTTGACGTTCGGGTTCGGGGGGAGCGTCACGGGCGTGATCCTTGCCGGGGCCTTGGGTCTCTTATAGACCGTGCCCGAAAAAGGGAAAAGGAGCGCACTGCGCTCCTTGTATCTTTATTGTTTAACAATGAAAATGGTCGTTCTCCTCACGCCGAGTGCGATCGCTGAATCGTGGTCGCGCATCCAAACGTCGATGCCTCTCCGGTTTCGCGGATAGGTGCGGTAGTCCTTGCTCATGCGGTCAAGGATGACGAACTTTCTGGTCCCGAAGAGATGCGGTATTTGAATGACCGTCCCGAGTTTTCGGAAGTTACAGGCTACTATGCCGTCGCCGGCAGGAATACCGCTCGCCGTGAGTCCCGAGTCTGTATAGGCGGTTACCGCTACATTTTCGATGACCTCGACGTTCTTATTATCTTCGATTTCGTGGATCTTTTGAAGTTCGACGCTTTTGGTCGGTAAAGGAAGGCGGCTCCCGCACTCTTCGGTGTTGACCGGAAGAGAGAGAACGAGGAGGCCTACCATAATCAATGAAAAAAATATAACTTTTGTTTTCAAGAATAATTCTCCTTTATGTGATTGTAAAAATTACTGCTTTAAGTCCCGTTAAGGATTCTCATAATATAATTTTTTAAAAATTTTGTCAAATCAAAAAGAGTTCTGGGTTTGATCTTCCGGTGCGGAGCCACTGGAAACCTCGGTTTGGTGTCCGAGGTCAACCGTTTGTGCTAAAATTTGAGGAATATTATGCCTGTCTCAAAGGTAACAAGTAGTGAGCCGAAGCCGCACAACCCCAAGGATATTCTCTGTAGTATCGTGGGGGAGATCGGCGAACTCCGCAATGCCGTGAAGTTGGAAGAGGATATGGAAATACTGAAAGAAGACCTTGAGGACAATATCAACGACGTCTACTGGCTTGCTGCGCTCTTCGCAAATGGGAACGGCATCGTTTTTGAAGAAGTAATCGCGAAGATCGAAGAAATGAAAAAGAAGTCCTAAACGAGTAAGTCGCGCTTTCATAAAGCGCGACCTCTTATTTTTTCTTTCCAGAATTCCTTCCGGTTCTGCCGCTTATCCCAGTATCCGGATTCCCGGATTTCCCTCATTTTTATTTCATGTCCGATCTCTTGAAGACTGGCAAAGAAGACCCGGAGATCTTGGATGATGGCGAGTTCATCTTCTTGAAGCTCTCGACGTCTGCCTAAGACATCCATGAAGGTGATGAACGTTTCGATTTTTGCCCGCGTTTCCCGTGAAAGGTGGGTTTTGCCGGCAAGAATGAACGCCGCTGTTTGCCGTTCGCTCTTGTTTCCGCTGCGAGCTGCAATGAAAAAATATTTTGCTTCCGCAAGAACATTCAGCCTCATTTTACCCTCTCCGTCGAGGATATATTTCATGCCGATGGCCACGCTTCGGTAGTGACTGGGGGATAACCCTATGCCCATATGTACTCCTATATTTATTTATGTGCTGTAGGGATAGTTGTACCACTTTTCCTGTTTTTTTGTCCAGTGTTGTGTTCGGGGCACTCGCGAGGCGACCAGCTCGCTTTCGTTGGTTTTTGAAGGCATTGAAAGTAATTGACTGATATATAAAAAGATGTTATATTATTTATATCTTTGAAAATTGGAGGGAATGATGAAAAGCACGAATGGAAAAGAAGACAGGGCGAAAATATTCAGAAAGAAGATCAGGCATGAGAAGCCGGCAGAGCGGTTCAGAAAAAGAGTGGAGCTGGGAATAAAGATTTTTCTCATGCTCATCTGGCCGGTTGTTGTCGGCATCGTTGTAACGTACGGGTGGTACGTGATCTTCTATCGGAATGAGATACACTTTGCCGCGGAAGCGGAAAGCGTCGTGACGACTGCATGGCTCTCGATGTTCGGCATCTGGTACAGCTTGCTTGCAACGGTTGCTATGAACACCGTTTGGAGCGAGTATAAACAGCTTCGGGCAGCGGTAAAAAGGCACGACAAAGATCTTTTCATGGATTTGCGCGACGAAGATCTCTCGCCCTTGGTCTATGTCCTGATCGTCGTCTTATCGCTCACGGTGCTCTTCGGGTTTCTCATCATTGAGTACCCGAGTGTCCTTGCCGGTGTGGTGATCGTGTATGTGGTCGTTTTTGTCCTGACGTTGATGCTTGTCGTTATTGTCGAGATGGATGATCCCTGCTCCGGGTTATGGTATATTCGCCACATTCCGGAGGATTGGTTACAGGAGAATCCGAAGGAATATCGGCGGCAGAGAACCGAACGGATGAAGGGCGGCAATCACAACGACCACCACCATCCGGTGGCGGTGCAGCAGTGATAAATAGTTCAAGGGAGATATTCATATCTCCCTTGCTTGTTTTTGATTATCCTCCACGGGCCGACTGATTCCCTCGAGGCACTGAAGGCGCCCCAAGAGATGTTTGTTTGTGCTAAAATCTAATAGATGTTTACGCGAGCGAAAGAACATTTTTGGCAACTGACGGTTCTAGCCGCTTTTCTTGTTTTGATCGCTGGTATGGGTTACACGGCTCGCGCCTCCGCCGAAACGATTCAGAGTTTCAATTCGCAAATTACAGTTGCGAAAAATGGAACGCTTTCCGTTGCGGAAACGATCATCTACGATTTTGGTTCGGATCAAAAACACGGCATCTTCCGCGATATTCCGCTTTCGTCGCCGAATGGACCGGGTTTGCAGGTGATGGTGACGGGCGTTGGGAATGGCGCGGGGGGAACGTACCCATACACGACATCCGTGTCGGGTAGTACACTCGAAATCAAGATTGGTGATCCGAATGTTATAGTGAGCGGCGTTAAAACCTACGTCGTGGATTATGTCGTCAAAAATGCCGTTCGTGAATTCAGTGATCATGACGAGGTGTACTGGAATGTGACGGGGAATGGCTGGGATGTTCCCTTGAATAATGTCGCGGCGTCGATCGTTTTGCCGGAAAACGTTGCCGGCCTCACGGCGACGTGCTACACGGGTCAGGTCGGGAGTACCGCGAAGGATTGTTCGTATACCGAGTCGGGGAGCGCGATGACGTATTCGGCGACGCGTCCCCTGAATCCCGGCGAGGGACTGTCCGTCGTCTTGGGTGTTCCGCTCGGATATCTTGCGCTCCCGGCTGTCGCCGCCGCTCCTACGGCTGCAGCTCCGGTGGGTTTCCCATCCTCCGGTGGCATTGCGTCGGTTGTTCCGCTCATGTTCATTCTCTTCTTGATCCTTGCGGTGACCGTTTTTCGGATCATCGTTCTGAGAGGTCGCGGCAGCTTTTCGGGTATCAGTTTGCGAACGAGATCGCGTCCGATTATCCCGCGGGAACTGAAAAAGATACCGCTCGTTGCCGAATACGATCCGCCGGACGGGCTTTTGCCGATCGAGGTCGGCACGATCGTCGACCGGAAGGTCGATATGGCCGACGTCTCGTCGGTCATCATGGATCTTGCGATCAAGGGGTATTTGAAGATTCGCTATACGGTGCGGCAAATGAAGCTGTGGCCGGACAAGAAAGATTTCGAGCTCGTGAAAGTGAAGGACGGCTCGGATCTCCGGCACCCGGCGTATCAGATCGTTTTCAATATGCTTTTCACCGCCCGCGAGAGTGTTTCCTTGAGCGATCTCCAATCCTCCGGTGCCGCTCTCTTTGAAACGCTGAAAAGTGTCGGCACGAAGACCGACGAGAACATCTATGCCGAAGGATATTTCGATCAAGCCGCGCGCGCGAAGACTAAAAAAGAGAGGATCCTCTTTGGTCTCGGCGCGCTTGGCCTCCTCATTTTGTTCGTGGTCGGTATGGTGTTGGGTGGCGGGTCCGCCTTCGTCATCATTATGGTTATGTTTGCCGTGGCGCTTCTCATTGGCGAGATCGGCAAACCGCCGATACCGAAGCTCACGTCGAAGGGTATGACGGCGCTTCAAAAAATCTTGGGCTTCCGCGAGTTCCTCCGCTATACCGAGACGGATCGGCTAAAGATGATGAATGCGCCGAGCTTGAAGCCGGAGCAATTCGAAGAATGCTTGCCGTACGCCATGGTCTTGGGCGTCGAGAAGGAGTGGGCGAAGAAGTTCGAAGGTGTTATGACGGCGGCGCCCGCGTGGTACGAGGATCCGACGATGACGGCGTTCAATAGCTCGCTCTTTACGGCGAACCTTATGCTCTTCTCAAGCTCGTTCAATCGGACGTTCAATATTGCATCTCAGCCGGCCTCAAGTGGATTCGGCGCCGGGGGGTTCTCCGGCGGCGGGTTCGGCGGCGGGGGAGGCGGCAGCTGGTAATCAACCTCCGGGGCGGCATTTGACTTTCTGGGTGCATGGGATACTATATGAATATGCGTTCATATAGAAATAAGACGATTGGCTGCTCCTGCAAGGTGCCAGAGCTGAATCAGAGGGATTTTTCTCCAACCTCCGAATATTTCAAGAAACTCAAAGCCATTTCCGTGCCGGCAAAACTCGCCATCCTCTTCACGCTCCAAAAAATGCCCCACTGCGTGTGCGATCTCGAAAAGCACACCGGGCTTTCCCAGACGCTCATTTCGCACCACCTGATCGATTTCTCGAAACAGAAGCTGGTGGCGAGCGAGCGGAAGGGGACGTTCATCGAATACCATTTGACCGACAAAGGCCGGAAGCTCGTCACGAGTGCTAAACAATTGTTATAGCCATGATCATTCAAGTTTTGGGATCGGGGTGCCCGACGTGTGAGAAGCTGTTTAATCTGACGAAGCAGGCAGTCGAGGAATTGAAGCTCGGCACGGAAGTCGAATATGTGACGGACGTTCGGAAGATCGTCGCAATGGGCCTCATGCAGAGCCCCGTCCTCGCGATTGACGGGAAGCCCGCCCTCGTGGGGTTCGTCCCCGACGTCAAAAAGGTGAAAGAAGCGATCATTAAAAACATCCCGTAGTATGTTCGCTCCGCTCCAGCTTTTAGCCGATTGGCTGACCTACGGCCTCTTCCGCATCGCGCCGCAGTCACTCCTCGGGAGTGCCATCGATTTTTTCGTTTTCGACACGACGAAGATCTTCATCCTCCTCGCCGTCATCATTTTCGCGGTTTCCACCATCCGTTCCTTTCTTCCTGCGGAAAAGGTTCGAATGATTCTTTCCCGCAAGCGGGCGTATCTCGGCAATATCCTCGCTTCACTCCTCGGCATCGTGACGCCCTTCTGCTCCTGCTCGGCGATCCCACTCTTCCTCGGGTTCGTGGAAGCCGGGGTCCCCTTGGGCGTCACATTCTCGTTCCTCGTCGCCTCGCCGATGATAAACGAAGTCGCGCTCGTGATGCTTGTGGGTCTTTTCGGCTGGCAGATCGCGGCGATCTACATCGGGAGCGGACTCGTGATTGCCGTCGTATCCGGCATCGTCATCGGCAAGCTGAAACCCGAAAGACTCGTGGAGCCGTTCGTCTTCGAACATAAGCTTTCGGCTGCGTATGAAGGCGCGAAAATGGCGTGGCGGGACAGGATGCAATATGCCGGGGGATATACGGTAGATATTATAAAAAGAGTGTGGCTGTATATTCTGATCGGCGTCGGCGTCGGCGCCTGGATCCACGGCTACATTCCGATGGATTTTCTTGCCCGGTACGCCGGCCCCGACAAGTGGTACGCGGTGCCCTTGGCCGTCTTGATCGGCATCCCGCTCTATTCGAATGCTGCGGGCGTGATTCCGCTCGTCTCGGCCCTGACGGAGAAGGGAGTCGCGATGGGAACGACTTTGGCGTTCATGATGTCGGTGACCGCCTTGTCGCTTCCGGAATTCATGATCCTGAAGAAGGTGATGAAGACGCGCCTCATCGTCATCTTTGCTTCCGTCGTCGGAGTCGGCATCATCCTGACCGGCTACCTCTTCAACGCCATTTTGAAATAGCGAGCTGATTCCTCCGGGGCACCCGGAGGCGCCCCGGAGGTTAGCGCTTTCGCCCTCAGAGGCCATTGACATAAACATGGGAAATATGTCAAAATAGGCGACAGTAATTCTATTTTTTTTATATTTTCCATAAAATTCGGAGGCAACATGAAAGGTAAGAGACTTGAAAAAGTCCTCGGGCACATCGAGAAGGCGAACCGGCTGCGGAGGGTATCCGTGATCTTGTTCACAATCTGCGCGGTGATCGTCTTAATGATGATTATGGCGAAATCGCTAACGTTCGACGTCAGGATCTTCGGTCTCGTCGTCGCGTTCTGGTTCTCGGTATTCGGGGTCATTGCCCGAGTATCCGCGATCAGGGAGGACAGGGAATTTTTTAACGAATTTGAGGGATAAAAAGGAGATGATAAAAAAACGGGGCATGTCTTTGCGACTGCCCTTTTTCCTTTTGGGAGCGGACTCCCGGGGGGCTCCTGCCCGTGCAGGCAGGTCGCACCGGGAGTCCCCGCATTTATAGTCCTCCGGGGCACCCGGAGGCGCCCCGGAGGTCAGTCAAGAAGGAACGCAAGGGGAGATACCCCGCTCGCCCAAATCAGGAAGATGCACTAAAATCGAGGATATGGTTTTCAATTGGTGGCACGGTCTCCTCGGCATGCAAAAGCACGATCTCGCGTGGCATAAGCAGGATATGGCGGATGAGATTAAAGAGTACGAAGAAGCGAAGGGATTCATCGCACGGTGGAGCGAACTTTCGGACATCGTCTATACGTACACGCGGGGGCGGTGGTCCGGCCACCAAGAACTCGTTTTCCCGCTTTCTCCGTGGCAGTTCGCGTGGGGATCGCTCTATATGTTCCCGAAGTACAGTTTGCGGTGGCTCTTTTTCGTGACGACGGGGAAACAAGCGGGAGCGGAGAAAACAATCCGCGAGGTGCGGAACCCCGCGAAGCTTTTCAAGCTCGACGACATCGCGGAGCGCTACGGCGTAGATAAAGAACGCTTCCGGGAGATCTGTGGAAAGCTCTTGCGGTTCTGGCCGCTCCTCAAGTAGTTCCGCGACCCATCCCCAGATTTAGCCTTCCACCGGAGGCCTTTAATTTTTAAAGGCCTCCGGGGGACCCTCAATTTTTGAAGGAGAGCGGGGGGCCGAATATTTTGGGGATAACTTTTCAAGCCCGGCGGGAAGCGGTAGAATTTGAGGAATATCATGGATGATCTTTCTTCTTCCCTCATGCTCTCAACCTTAACCATGCCGTTTTTCAAAAAGTGGTGGCTTGCCCGCACACTTAGAGGCAAAGTGTATGGGCTTTCAAAAAGAGGGAAAAAATGATAGCATAAAAACACAACCGAATAAGTTTATCGAGAGCGACGGGGAGAGTTCTGGCTCTGTGATCCGTCCGGCAACTCATCCGAAAGGAGCAAGTGCCACATCCAGCCCGCAAGGGGGAAGATAAAGGTCGAATTGCTGACTCTTCTTTGTGGGAAGAGTATTTTCTTTTTCGGTTGCCATTAAAAACAAATAAAACGATGAATATTAAAACAGCCGAGTTCGTGTCGCCGAAGCATCCGGACAAGATGTGCGACGTTTTGGTCGACACGCTTCTCGATGAGTACGTGAAGAAGGATCCCGCGAGCCGCGTCGCCCTGGAAGCGGTCGGCGGCCATGGGCAAATAACCATTTCGGGAGAAGTGACAAGCAATGCGGATGTCGATATCGTGAATATCGTGAAGGGTCTCGTCGGACAGAACTACGAAGTTCGGACGTTCGTCGCGAAGCAGAGCCGGTATATCGGCCGAGGCGTCGACGCCGGCGGTGCGGGGGATCAGGGGATTATGATGGGGTATGCGACGCGGGAGACGAAGAGCTACATGCCCTTGGAATACGAGCTTGCGCGCGACCTGTGCCGGAAGATATACGAGAAATACCCGTACGACGGCAAGACGCAGGTCACGGTCGAAGACGGCAAAGCGAAAGTCGTGGTCGCAAGTTTCCAAAATACGAAGACGCTGGAACTTGAAAAGTTGGTTCGGGAAATCATCCGGGCGGACGAGTATCTGATAAATCCGGCGGGGGAATGGCCGGTCGGCGGATTCGAAGCCGACTCAGGTCTCTCGGGGAGGAAGATTGTGATCGATAACTATGGGCCGGAAATCGGCGTGGGCGGCGGATCATTTTCGGGGAAGGATTACACGAAAGTGGATCGGAGTGGTGCCTATATGGCACGGCGAATTGCCGTCGATTATCTCGAAAAATTCAATGCGGAAAAAGTGCGCGTGAAACTCGCCTATGCGATTGGGAAGAAAGATCCGCGGGCGACAGAGCCGTTTGAGATCGACAAGGCGGGATTCGGGGCGATGTCCGCATGGATCACGGTGGATGATATTGCAAAAATCAAGAAAAACAAAACCGCCGCTCAATTTCGGCCCCCCCGCTCTCCTTCAAAAATTGAGGCCCCCCGGGGGCCTAAAATTTGTGGATAACTAACAGGTGGCGGCAGGGTGGCGGTAGAATGGATAAAAGAAGAAAAAAATAAATGGAAACGATAACACCGGATGAATTCGAAAAGCTAGTGGCGGAGGGAATGGACCGGATCCCGAAAAAATTTCGGGAGAAGATCGACAATCTTGCCGTCATAGTGGCGGATGAGCCGTCGGATGAAGAACTCGCGCGCGTGGGGCTGAGGCGTGAGCGGGGTGAAACGCTTCTCGGCCTCTACGAGGGAGTCCCGCCCGTGGAGAGCGCCTATCGCGAATTTCCCGACCGGATCACCATTTTCCGGCTGCCGATTCTCGCGGAAGCGGGAGTCCTGGAGAACGTTCCGGATGTCGTCGCGGAAACCGTCCGGCACGAGATCGCGCATCATTTCGGCATGACGGACGAGGAGATCGATAGGTTAGAGAATAGGGGGTAGGGTATAATAAAAGTATGGAACATTTTGACGTGAAATCGAAAAGCCCGGAGAAAGATGCCATGACGCTCGATGAACGCATGGGTGCCCTCAATGAAATGATTCTGAAGACCAATGAGCGGTTGGAAGCGATGGGCAAGGACATTATTGACCGGCTGAACCGCCTCCTGAAAGATTGGGAGGTGAGAAAAGCGGCCGGCGATACCGGCGCCATTGATGAGTTCATGAAAACACTCGATAAAACGGAAGAGGAAGTCAGGGAATTTGAGGCCTTTCGGGACGCCCAGGAGGAGGGTAAGAAAATGCTGGAGGGTTTGCTGGAAGAATTGAAAGAGAAACAGGAGGAAATGAAACGAAACCTCTTTTCAGTCGGGAAGGAGAGGGAGAATTAAAGAGCCGCACCGGGGGCCATCTTTTTTGCTACAGCGCGGCGAGGTCCAGGGTCTGGTCGATCCTGATCTGCTTTACGAAATCGGGGACGTGGGAGACGAGGATCATTGCTCCTTCGTAGCGGTCAAGGGCTTCAGCGATCACGGGGATGTGGCGGAAGTTGATGTGGTTCGTCGGCTCGTCGAGGATCAAAAGCCCCGGCTCTTCAAGGGTGATCTTCGCGAAGGCGACGAGGCCTTTCTGGCCCTCAGAGAGAGAACCGACTTTGAGTTTCATAATGTCACTGTCCAAGAGGAATCCGGCGGCACGGGATCGAATCTCTTCTTCCGTCTTGTCGCGGCTCGCATCCGAGAGGGTCTGGTGGACGGTTTTCTCGAAATCCAGTGTCGAGAAATCCTGGCGATAGTAGCTCACGCGGACGCCGGGGGCGATATGCTCTCCCTTCACGTGGCCCGCGGCGAGTGAATTCAAGAGTGTCGTTTTTCCGATGCCGTTCGGACCCGCGAGGAGCAGGCGTTCTTTCTTTTTCAATATGATATGCACTTTTTTCGCGACCGCCTTATGATCCTTCACGACCGAGACGGATTTGAGTTCGAGGATCGGGGTCGGCAGATCGGGCTCACAGGGGATGCCGAATTTCCGGATGGTTTTGTCTTCTTGGCGGAGTTCCACGATCTCTTCGGAGAGCTCCTCGATCTTTTCGTTCATCTTTTTCGCGACGTCGCGCATATGGCCGCCCTTCTGGGCGAAGAAATTTGCCTGATTTTTTCGGTTCTCGATGTCTTTCAAGAGCCGCGCGTTCTTCATCCGCTCGCGCTCCAGGCGCGCTTCGATGTCCTTCACGACGTCGAAGTAGTCGCCGGTATATTGCTCAACCTTGTGGGTAAAGACGTCGAGGTAGAGCACGCCGTGGGTGAAGGAGTTTAGGAAGTCGGCGTCGTGCGAGATGACGATGCAGGTCTTTTGGTAGTCAATGAGGAATTGGGTCAAATGGGCGATACCGGCCTTGTCGAGGTTATTCGTCGGCTCGTCGAGGAGAAGGATGTCCGGATTTTGGATGAGGGCCTGGGCGAGGAGAAGGCGGGCCTGTTGGCCGCCGGAGAACGTTTTGAGTTCCCGGTCCTGCGGGGCCGAGAGATGGACCACGTCCAAAATTTTATCGATGCGCGGCTCGATGTCGTAGATTTTCTTCGGAAACACGCTTTCAAAAAACTCCCGAACCGTCATGTCCATTTGATCCCTCGGAATGACTTGTCTCGCGGTCGCAATGGAAAGGCCGTTCCCGACACTCAGGGTTCCGGACTCCGGAGTCAAATCACCGGTAATGAGTCCAAAGATGGTCGATTTGCCGGCCCCGTTCTGGCCCATGAGGGTCACCTTTGATCCCTGCCGTACGGAGAAATCAACCTCGCTGAGGATGACGTTCCGGCCGTATTCGAAAGAAACCTTATTGAACCGCAGGATAACCTCGTTTGACAACATGTTCCTTATAGTACCCAGATAGAGGAAAAATAGGAAGGGGTGTTCAATTTTCAATACATCAATGATCAATAAAGGAGATTGTATGCCATTTTGTTGTATGATTATGTATATCAATACTTTGGTTTCCCCGGGGGCTGCGAACGCGATACTCGGGAGGTAAATCCATTATGGTAAAATGAATGACATGGAGAAGGGGAAGAACTTCATTAGGTTCATCGTAAGTGTCGGGATTTGTGAGCTCGTGGGAGTCCTGGGTGCCCTCTACACAACGCCGAACATCGGAACGTGGTATGTATTCCTTGCAAAGCCCGCGCTTACGCCGCCCGCGTGGGTTTTCGGCCCCGTGTGGACGATTTTATATTTCCTCACGGGAGTTGCACTCTTCCTTGTGTGGTCCTCCTTCGCAAAGGCTTCGGAAGGTCGAGAAAAAGGGAACACGAGAACTGCGATCGGTATCTTTGTAATCCAGCTCATCTTGAATATTCTTTGGTCAATTATTTTCTTTGGGTCGCAATCGTCGTTCCCCGGATTCATCGCAATTGTTTCGCTCTGGCTCGCCGTCATTGCGACCATCATGGCATTCGGAAAAATTTCCCGCGCCGCCGCTTGGATCCTCGTGCCGTATCTCTTCTGGGTGACGTTTGCGGGATACCTGAATTTTGCGATTTGGTTGTTGAATCGCTAGTTCTTATAAAGCTTGAGAAAGGGCTGAGGCGAGTGATTGTTGGAACGCTTGGCTCGTTTGCGTCGCGCCGGAAACAATGTTCACGTTGGAACTTTGAGCCTGGATCGCTTCTTGGGTCAGGTATGGCATCGCCTGGCTGTTCACGTACTGCGAGTATGACCGGTCGTTCGGGTATTGGAGAAATTGAACGTCGGTGATCTTTCCGCCGCTTATGGTTGCTTGAACTTGCACGTTGCCGAAGAAAGCGTTTGCAACGCTTCCGGTGTAGGTACCGTCTTTATATGTTCCCATTCCCATGCGCATCTGGGGCATCGGCATCGGAGATTGGGCGGTTGTCGGCGCGGTTGCCGAAGAAGCGGGATTTTTCTTCCGCGAAAGGGGAGTAGTCGCGGAAGATTCCGGGGTTGTGGCGGCAACTTGCTGGTTCGCCGGCGAGGGGCGCGACAAAAGAACGTATATCCCAAAGATAAGGAAGAGGGAAACGGTGAGTAAGATTTTCTTCATAGATGATAATGATACTACGTTTTCCAGGCACTCTTGTTACAAGTGTGTTAATCTAATACTCATAGACCACGAAGAATTATCAAAATTCATAAAGGGGAACTATGCCATTGATTTCGATGCGGTAAAAATGCTGCGCGACGGATCGGACCGCCGATCGCGCAGATGATCGCCTTTGCATCGGATCGGCGGAACATCTTGTGCAGGTCGGCTTACCCGTTCGGCGATGGTTCCAGCCGTATGGCCGTATAGAACAAAGGGCCGATTATTCAAACCTTCCTCCGTCAAAAACAAGATCTGCTACGCTTGGCGGCGTAGCAGATATAAAGATGGACATTCCATCAACTTTTCTCCAGGGCGCTTAAGATCTTTTCGATCTCGTCCCCGTAGTTAACATGAAGGTCCTTTGCAATGGGAAGGATAAATTGCCTGGTCTCCGGGATATATCGGTTGCGCCGCTCGCTGTCCCAAACCTCGCAGGTTTCCAGATTATTGAGCCGATCGGCGCATTTTACCGTTTTCACCATGGCGGGAGCCTTGGCGAGCTCACCGTAGTATTCTTCAGCGATCTTCTTATGCCGATTGATGGTCTGGCCCGTGACCGGATCGAAGACCGGCATGTAGCGGGAAAGCGTTTCGAGCGATCTCCAGATCTCTGGACCGAAGAGGTCGACGAGAACACTCCACGGAGTGTTGGTATCTTCAACGACATCATGGAGGAGACCGGTGATGATATGATCCGTTTCTCCGAAGCCGTGTTTTACCAAGGAAACCGCAACTGCCCGCGGATGCTCGAAATATCTGTCCCCGTTATCCCTCTTAAAAGGCCGATGGGCGTTTTTAGCCAACCAGTATGCCAACTGTATCCTTCCCAGTTCAACAGTAGGTCTATCGGACACGAGTCCGAAAAATTCAGTTCTGTTCATGGCGAATCCCTTCTGAAAATACCGTACTATCAAAGAAGAATGTTGTCAATTTTGATATAATGAATCCATTCAAGGTCGAAAAAGAGGGGAACAATATGGAAAATTTATTCGAGGAACGGAGAGCGGAACTCGAAGAGGCACGGGAACGATGGACGCATTGGTTCATTGTGAATATCCTCGTACTCTTCATTCTCGCAATTCTCATTTTCTTCGGACCGATGGCCTCCGCCGGCTTTAGTAAGGCGACTTGGCTTGAGTTCGCCGTGGCATTGCCCTTGGTTTATTCCGCGATCTTCTTTCATGCGCAGTATTCGCGAGCGCGCGAGTATGCCGAGGAGTATGCGTGGAAATCGCTTGTCGCGGGATCGATGGACGGTTACCTCGGGCTCGTGAAAAAAGAGGTGAACCATGCAAAGGCGGAAGAGCAAAAGAAGTACCTCGACTTCATGATCGACTCGATCGGCATACTCTATGCATCGCCACGGGAAGCCATTTCGAAGCATCCATTGAAGAATGAGGAAGACGTGAGGGTGGGCGTGGTGGAAAAGCTTGGGGAGGTATTCAAAAAATTTATACCGGGGAACCTTGGCTAGGGGTGAGGGTGTGATAGAATGGGGGCAGTTCAAAAAGGAGAAGTAATATGAAAGTGATCGATGAGAAATCGGATGGCGTTTTTTTGTTGCAACCGGAAAACGATTGGGAAGGGATTAATAATCTCGAGGTGCTCGGACGGGCGGGGATCGGTGGAAAGCTTTTTTATAGCGGCCGCTTGCCGGAAAGGAAGAGCATCTTCTTTTCCATAAAGCTGAAAGCGGAAGACAAGCACATCATCGTTACGGGAACCGCGTTCGAAGACAAGCGGAACATTGCGAAGATCCGGAGCCTTTGTTTTCATGGAACGCTTTTGAAGGGGATGATCCTCCACGGATTCACTTCCGGGGAGTACGGCATCGGCTTGGCTCTTGCGGCGACGTACTGCGTGAATTGCGGAAAACCCATGAATGAGAGGGTCGGATGGAAAATTTGCCGCACCTGCGCCGACGAAATTTGCTCCCACGAACGATATGAGCCGAGAGTTATAAGCGATGACGAGGGGATGTTCCTCTGTAAAATCTGCACAAAATGTGGCTTGCCCGATCCGCTGGATTTCCTCCGCACCCGATCGCTTGGCGAGGAAGAGAGGATACGAGAGATCCAGGAAGCCGATCCTACCGTGACCTTCACGCCGATCGGGATGGATCCCCGGAAATTACCGCTTGCCATAAGAGCGGCATTGCGGAGCAACAATTGAAACGCCCAAAAAGCGTAGAAGCCCGGATAACCACAACCGGGCTTTCTCTTTGTGATAAAATGAGAGCAATGTCAGTCGAAAGCTACACATCGTACGGAACGGTGCCGTTTTTCAAGAAAGACGGGGAGATTTTGTTTTTGATCGTGCGGCATGCCGATGGACACTGGGGATTTCCGAAGGGACACCAGGACTTCGGAGAAACGCCGCTCCAAACAGCGAAGCGAGAACTCTTCGAAGAAACGGGCATTGAAGATGCCGAAATCAGGGAAAACATCCGGTTCGAAGAACACTATCAATAT
Organism: bacterium; assembly: GCA_021791395.1. Classification (GTDB taxonomy): domain Bacteria; phylum Patescibacteriota; class Minisyncoccia; order UBA6257; family GWB1-50-10; genus JAKAHT01. The sequence goes on along the minus strand of JAJYWR010000013.1, from coordinate 18,966 downwards.
GAAGACGGCGGCACGGTTTTTAACAAAACGGTTGTTTATTTTTTAACCGAGGCGTGGCATGAAAATACTCGGACACCGGTCGATTTTGCAAAGGAAATCCCGGAAATTCGCTGGGTATCGTTCGAGGAAGGAATGAAAACGCTGATATTCGAAGAATCGAAGGAAATATTAAAACAAGCGCATGAAACTCTTCGTGAAGGTCAGGCCTAAAGCGAGAAAAGAAAAGGTGGAGCGGATCGACGGCGAACATTTTGCTGTTGCCGTCGCGGCGCCGGCGGAAAAAGGTTTGGCGAACGGTGCCGTTATTGCAGCGCTCGCTGAGTATTTCGACGTCCCGAAATCGAGGATCGCGATCGTGTCGGGCCGGACATCGCGAGAAAAAATTATCGAAATAGATTAAACTCAAAACATGGAGAAAATCCTCTATACCAGTTTCTTGAAAGAAGAAAGGGGGAAGGGATGCCCTTTTTGCGCGCCACATCGACTGAACGAAATCATCGCAGAGAATAAGCATGCGTACCTTACATACGCCTTGGCGCCGTATTCGTCGTACCACCTTTTAGTCGTTCCCAAGCGGCACGTGGAATATATCAGAGATCTGACGGCGAAAGAACGCGACGCGATCGAAAACCTCATTGAAAGCGCCGACAAGATATTAAGACAAAAAAATATTGAGAACTACTTCATTATCGTGCGGAACGGCAAACGCTCCCACAAAAGCGTTCTACATCTCCATTACAACGTCATTCCAAGCCACCGCGAACGAGATTTCAACGTTCTCCTCGAAAAACGGCGCATCTTATCCGACCGAGAAATCAATAAACTGCTCAAGGAAACGAGAAACATACTTAAATGAAGAAACTCTACACCATTGGACATTCGACGAAGATGGCCGATTATTTTATTTCGATGTTGAAAGCCCACGGCGTTGAAGAGCTCGTTGATGTCCGAACCATCCCGAAATCGCGGCACAACCCCCAATTCGCCAAAGAAACATTGAGAAAATCCGTGCGAAGCCGCGGTATCGGATATCGATGGTTGGGGAAGGAATTGGGTGGGCTTCGGCGGACGAACAAGGATTCGGAAAATGCCGGTTGGCAAAACCTCTCGTTTCGCGGATTCGCCGATTATATGCAAACGCCCGAATTTGAAAACGGCTTAAAGAAGCTCCAGGGTGTGGCCGCAAAGAAGGCGACGGCCATCATGTGCGCCGAAGCGGTGCCATGGCGGTGCCACCGGTCGCTTATCGCCGACGCGATGACGAAAAAGGGATGGAAGGTCTACGACATTTCGAGCCGGAAGACGGCGCGTCTCCACGAACTGACGCCGTTCTTGAAAATCGTGAAGGGAAAATTGCTGTATCCGTAAACTATGCCGAAACCATGTCCGGACTGCGGGCCCGCCCCCGTCATTCATTGGGTTGAAAAAATATCGGTCATCGTCGATTGGATGCTTTCGCCAATCGCGAAATTTTCAGCGTGGACTTCGCGGCCTTTCCGCCCATTCTCGCGGGCACTGACAAAAAGAGGATTTTGGGTCTCGTGCTTGAATTTTCTCGCCGCTATTCGCCTTATGTCGGTAACTGAAAAACTTGATAAAAAGGATAATTTGAGAACGCAAGCGCTTTGGGAATCGGCCGACAAGCTCGGCATCCGAATCAAGGAATTCCGGCTCTTCGGCACGCCGGGGAATCCTTTTTTCGTAGCTGAGTACCGGGGAAAGGAAATTGCCTTTGAAGGATTGCCGCGCATTCCGGGATTTTCCGACGATGCAATCGAGTGGATGGATGACAAGAAAGTCATGAAGAAGAAATTCGCGGCCGAGGGGATACCCGTTGCGCAAGGCGACGGGTGCTTTACGCTTAAACACGCCCTCGATGTTTTCAGGGAGATTGAGGGAGCTGTTGTTGTAAAGCCGAGCATCGGATCCCGGAGCCGGCACACGTTTACCGGCATCAATTCGGAGGAAAAGCTCGCGAAAGCCTTTCGGAGCGCCAAGCGACTTTCACCGTGGGTGGTAGTCGAGGAAGAACTTGCGGGACTCGTGTACCGCGGAACAGTTGTTGGCGGCAAGCTCGGGGGTGTTGTAAGCCGAGAACCCGCATCGGTCACGGGCGACGGAATCAAGACCGTGCGCGAGCTCGTCGCGATCGAGAACGAGAATCCGCTGCGGCACGGACCCATTTATCATGAAATTCACGTAGACGACGGGCAATTAGAGGATGTGGTGCCGGAGAAGGGCGAGCGGGTCATCATAAATCGCAAGGTAAGCAGGTCGGTAGGGGCAATCGTTCGGGACGTGACGGACAAGACGCATCTGGAAACCGTTGAACTTCTCGAGCGCATCGGCTGTGTTCTTGACGCTTCCGTTGTCGGCATTGACTTCATCGTTGGCGATATCGGGGAATCATGGAAGGAGCAAAAAAAGTGCGGCGTGATCGAATGCAACAGCTTGCCTTTCATTGACTTGCACCATTACCCACTCGCCGGAACGTCGCGCGATGTGGGCGGCATGATTTGGAAAAGAAGTGATATAATGAACGCATGAGAAAATATATTTATGTTTTAATCGTCATCGTCGCGGCGGTCGTTCTGTGGGAAATCTTCGGCACCAAAAAGCCGGTGGTTGCCCCCACTATTGTGACGAACACAACGACGACCGAGGGGGCGACCGGTACGCCGTCTTCGACACAATCCGCTTACTTCAGCGAATTGGAAACCTCGAGTCTTGGAACGTATCTTACGGACAAAGGTGGGATGACGCTCTATACGTTTGCGAACGACAAGCCGGACGTTTCGAATTGCACCGGAACGTGCCTCGAAAAGTGGCCTCCGTACGGGCCGGGAATAAGTGCCACCGGCACAGCCCCCCTCAATCTGCCGATACTCCCGGTAAATGTCGGCGTCATCAAGGGGAACGACGGCATGATGCAGTTTACCTGGAAGGGAATGCCGCTCTATTATTATTTCCAAGATAAGAAGCCAGGAGACACCTTCGGAGAAGGAATCTTCGACGCGTGGTACGTCGTAAACTTATAGCGTCATGAAAGTGTTGAATGTCTTGAAGGCCTCGGGAGAAGTGGAACCTTTTTCGGATGAGAAGCTGCAGCAATCGCTCTCGCGGGCGGGGGCGGATAACACGCTCTCGCGGTGGATTACCGAGAAAATACGGGAGAAAATCAAGGATCGGACGACGACGTCAGAAATTCACAACCGTGCATTCGATTTACTTCAAAAGCAAAAAGGGCCGCTCGCGGCGCGGTATCGCCTGAAACAAGCCATCATGGAGCTCGGTCCCACGGGGCACCCGTTTGAAAAACTCACGGCATGGATTTTGCGTTCGGAGGGGTATGAAGCGGAAACGAACCTTATGATCCGCGGTACGTGCGTGACGCATGAAGTCGATGTCGTTGCGAAGAAGGAAGGAAGACAGATCATGGTGGAGGCGAAGTATCACAATGAGCGAGGCATTAAAAGCGACGTGAAGGTTGCGATGTATGTTCACGCGAGATTCGATGATATCAAGGGCGTCGATCGCTGGGATGAAGCATGGCTCATTACCAACACGAAGCTCACCAGCGAAGCGCGGGAGTATGCACGATGCGTAGGGCTTACGGCGATCGCTTGGAATTATCCCGGCGAGCGGAGCTTGCAAAATCTCATCGAACGATCGCATCTTCATCCCTTGACCGTACTCCTTTCGCTCGATCAGTGGGCGAAGCGGACGCTCCTCGATAAGGGATTGGTGCTGTGCAAAGAACTGAATGGGGAGGTTTTATCTTCGGTCGGTTTGAAAGAAAAAAAGGCGCGCGCTGTCATGGAAGAAGTGGGCGTTATTATGTCGATATGAAGCCAGCCCTCGTCGTTTTTGATCTCGACGGAACGCTCACGGAAACGAAAACGCCCCTTGCGGCGGATGTGTCTGGTGCATTGGCCGATCTTTTGAAGAAAAAGAAAGTGGCGATCATCGGCGGGGGATCTTGGGAGCAATTTAAAAAACAATTCGTTTCGCGGCTTCACTGTTCCCGGAAACTGTTGTCGAATCTTTTTCTCTTTCCAACCACAGCAACCTCGTTTTATCGGTACCGCGGAGGATGGAAAAAGGTGTATGCGAAAGAATTACCGAAAAAGGAAAGAGAGCAGATTAAAAAAGGGTTCCGTGACGTCTTAAAAGAGATCCATTACATCCCGCCGGAGAAAACATATGGCAAAATCATCGAAGACAGGAAAAGCCAGGTAACTTTTTCAGCGCTCGGCCAGGACGTGGTGGCCCGGCTCGGCGAGAAAGGAGTCCGCCTGAAAGAAGCATGGACTAAGAAGAACGGGGCGCTGAAGCTTACCATCACGAAATTGATGCAAAAGCGTCTGCCGAACCTCGAGGTGCATGCAGCCGGCTTTACGTCGATCGATGTGACAGAGAAGGGAATCGACAAGGCCTACGGTATCCGGCAAATCGAGCGCCATCTTCATATTCCCGTGAAAGAAATGATTTTTATCGGAGACGCCATTTTCCCGGGCGGGAACGACTACGCCGTTAAAAAGACGGGCGTGAAGACCGTGAAAGTTTCGGGACCCAAGGAAACGAAGAAAATAATAGAATGGATACTAGAGGGCAGTTAATTGGCGTAGCTTGATTCTGGTCCCGGGGGCACCAAAGGCGCCTGGGGGTTCTTGTTGACAGAATACCCCCAGGGGGGTATCATGAGGAGGATGAAGAAGGAGATAAGGAACAAAACGCTCCGGCGCTTGAGGATCATCAAAGGGCAGTTGAACGGCCTTGAAAAGATGATTGAAGATGAAAAGTACTGCATCGATATCATTACGCAATCGTCGGCCGTGAAGCAGGCGCTTTCCGGCGTTGAGGATCTTGTTTTAGAAAACCATCTCGCGACCCATGCAAAGGAACAGTTGAAGGCGGGACAACGCGATAAATTGACCGCTGAGATATTGAAGATTTATAAGTTGTCCAAAAAAATATGACAAGGGGAGAAGAAATGCGGATGTATACCTGCCCGATGGATCCGGACGTCATACGCGATATGCCCGGCACGTGCCCAAAGTGCGGCATGAATCTGGTTCCGATGAAAACGGGTGGCAAAAACGATGTGCATGCCGGACATGGCGGAGCTGAGGAGGATTTCAGGCGGAGATTTTTTATTACGCTTCCCCTCGTGCTTCTCGTCACGATATTGTCGTCAAACATCCAGCAATGGCTGGGGTTTCACATCGCTTTTTCCGGTGAAGGGCTTGCCGTATTTTTCATAGGGACACTCATCTATCTTTACGGAGGCCTCCCATTTTTCAAAGCGGCGAAAGGGGAACTCTCGCACAAGAATCCGGCTATGATGACCTTGGTGACGTTTGCCATCACGGTGGCGTACGGCTTTTCGATCGCCGCTACCTTCCTTTTCCCCGGTCAGTCGCTTTACTGGGAAATGTCGACCTTGATCTCCGTGTTTCTTCTGGGGCATTGGCTCGAAATGCGGGCGGTCCGGGGAGCGACCGGTGCTCTCGCGGAACTCGTGAAGCTCATTCCTCCTTCGGCCCACCTCGTGAAGGACGGAACCATCGTCGATATGGAAACGGAAAAGCTCACGATCGGCGACCGGGTGATCGTGAAGCCGGGTGAAAAAATACCGATCGACGGCATCGTGAAGGACGGCGAAAGTTCCGTTGAGGAATCAATGATTACGGGCGAGTCGCGCCCCGTTCCTAAGAAGGTGGGCAATACGGTTGTCGGCGGTTCGTTGAACCAAGACGGATCGCTCACTGTGGAGGTGTCGAAAACTGGAGCCGACACGGCACTTGCACAGATCGTGAAACTCATTCGCGAAGCCCAGAGTTCCAAGCCTAACGTTCAGCGTTTGGCCGATCGGGCGGCTTCGGTTTTGTTCTATATCGCCGTTGCGGCAGGAGCTTTTTCATTCATCTTTTGGTATTTTTTGTCACCTGAAGGAGCGATTTTCGCTGCGACGGTCGCGGTAGCCGCTGTGGTCGTCGCTTGTCCGCACGCCCTGGGGCTCGCAATTCCCACCGTCACGTCCATCACGTCGACCCTGGGCGCGAAGAACGGCATTCTTATCAAAGACATGAAAGGACTTGAGATGGCACGGAAGCTCGATTATGTCGTCTTTGACAAGACCGGAACGCTCACCAAGGGCGAGTTCGGGGTGACGGAAGTAATTTCGAACGGCGAAGCCCGAATTTCGGATGACGACATTTTAAAACTTGCGGCGTCGGTAGATGTGCTATCAGAGCATTCCATCGGAAAAGGAATCGTCGATGAAACAAAGAGGCGGAATATCGCCGTTCTGGGTGCAAAAAATTTTCTTTCTTACCCGGGGAAAGGAGCAACCGCTGCGGTGGACGGCAAAAATGTAGCGGTCGGAAATCAGAAGCTTTTGGAGGAGCTCAAGATTGCGATGAAGGAAATCGAGATGCCGGCGGAAGCAAAAACAAGCACGCCGGTATATGTCGCGGTGGACGGCGTATTCGCCGGAGTTATTTTTCTGGCTGATATCATAAGAGATGAATCGAAGGAGGCGATCCGAAAGCTCCGCGCCATGGGCATGAAAACCGCGATGCTTACGGGCGATACCGAAGACGTGGCGGATGTGGTGGGTCGCGAGCTCGGCATCGATACGGTGTTCGCTCACGTGCTGCCCGAAGACAAGGTGAATAAGGTAAAAGAATTGCAGCGCGGAGGCAACATCGTTGCCATGGTCGGCGACGGCGTGAATGACGCCCCTTCGCTTACCCAAGCGCACGTCGGCATTGCGATCGGCGCGGGCACGGATGTGGCGGTGGAATCGGCCGATATTGTTCTTATGAAAAACGATCCGCTGGACGTGGTGAAGACCATTACCTTGAGCCGTAAAACGAATAAGAAGATGGTCCAAAATTTGGCGTGGGCGACGGGATACAACGTATTCGCCATTCCCATCGCAGCCGGCGTGCTCTATCCGTCACTCGGCGTTTTGCTCCGGCCGGAATGGGCGGCGCTCCTCATGAGTGCTTCCTCGGTTATCGTGGTTATGAATGCACTCCTTTTACGCAAGCAAAAACTTGATTGAAGGAGTCGTGAAAAAAGGTCGTAAAAATGATACCATAAATAAAAAGATATGATGGGTTACTACAACGGTTACAGCGGATACAATCCGATGATGAGCGGATGGGGATTTGGTTTCGGCTGGCTCTTCCAAGCGATCTTCGGCATTTTGATTGCCGTCGCGATCATCGTTCTCGTCGTTTGGATCGTAAAAAGCGCCCGATACGGACATCGCGGCATGGGGTACGGAGGAAGCGCGCTCGACATTTTGAACGAGCGGTATGCGAAAGGAGAGATCGATAAAAAGGAGTACGAAGAGAAGAAAAAAGATTTATCAGCGTAACGATCGCTGCATGTTTATGAATACTTTACAAAAGAAAGCATTTTTTATCCTCCGGGTACTCTTGGGGTGGGTATTCCTCTATGCGGGACTCGCAAAACTTTTGATGCCGGGATGGTCGGCGGCGGGGCTCTTGCACACGGCGAAAACCTTCCCGGCACTCTATGCGTGGTTTGCAACGCCGGGGATACTTCCGGTCGTGAATTTCTTGAATGCGTGGGGGCTGACACTCCTCGGCGTATCGCTTATTGTCGGACTTTTCGTCCGCTGGAGCGCGATTCCGGGAATGGTCTTGATGCTTCTCTATTATTTTGCCGACAACGCATTCCCTTCGGTTCCGAGCGGATTCATCGTCGATGAGCACGTGATCTACATCGCGGCACTTTTGCTTCTCTTCGCATTCAGCGCGGGGAAGATATGGGGATTGGATGGAGTGTTAGAGAAAAAGGAAAGGGTTAAAGAATAAGAGTTCGCCACCAACCCCTTCTCAGGCTGTCTCCGGGGCGACGCCCAAGTCTTAGCCTTCGCAGGGGGTGGGTGGCTCACTTTTAAATTAAAACCCCCGGGATTTCCGGGAGCAACATCCTCCTGGAGGATGTTTATTTTAACGTGAAGGTGGTGTGGACGAGGTAGGTGATGAGCTTATCGGCGGTCGTTGTGTCGTACGCGCCGTAGTCGGAGATTTGGGTCGAGTTCACCGGCGTGATCTGCGTGACGCCGATACTCGACGAGCGGAGATTCCCGACGGAAGCTCCGACACCTTCGGTGATCGCCTCCGCTCTCGTTTTGGCGTCCGCTAAAGCGTTCTGGAGCATCTGTTGCCGGATTGAATCAAGTGTCGCATTCGTGATGTAGTAGGCCGGGTTTTGGCTCGAGAAGACGATTCCTTTACCGATCAGGTATTGCGGCGCGTCTCCGGCAAGTTTCGTGATTGCATCGACGTTGCCCGATTCGATGTTGATGTTCTGTGTCAAGTTATACCCCGTGAGCGTTCCGCCGACGCCTCCGCCGTAGTACTTGCCGCTCATGATGCCGTTTTGCGTTTGGTACATCGGATCGACTTCCAGTGGATCAATGGTGATCGCGGATGTCGCGACGCCGTTCGACGCGAAGTAGGCAAGGATGATATTGAGATTGCTCTGCATATCAGCCGAGCCCTTTTGGAGATCGGCGGTTGTCGCTCCGGTTTGTTCCGAGAAATTGCTCTGCCATTTCACGTCGTCTGATTTCACTTCTTTCGTCGCGACGCCGGTCACCGTAATAACAGCGTTGTTGTAGGTCTTCACATAGTAGATGACGTAGCTCACGATGACAGCGACGATGATGAGGCTCAGCCCCATGATGATCCCGAAGGGAACCAGAGATTTTTTAGTTTCGTTCATGTGCTCATTATACCATATCGCTCTGCGAAGCAGCCGGAAGCCCCCCTCTCACTAAAGCCTCCAGGCGTTAAAATTTTCCTCGCTTGCACGCTCCTCGCCACCCAACTCGCCATTCGGCGGGGGACCCGGCTCGGCAACGCGGCTCGCTTGGGAATTTTGAAAACGCCTTCCGGCAAATCGTTCGAGGGAACTTCCGGCTGCTTCTTTTGTATGTATAAAAACTAGAAGAACTGGTTCTATCTTGAACGGGTTTGTTGAGACGAGGACATAAATCCCCGAGCGGTGAAGAAGGAATGAACGAAATATCGCTGTCTGAATCCCGAAGCCCGCCGATGAGGCGAACGAGGTTGAGTTCGATATTTCGTGGCTTTATTCCGACGAAGCGGTCGGAGGATTTATCCGAGTCGAGACTTACGCCCGAGAAAAATAGAACCAGTTCTTCTTGCGTAACCTTGCGGGCGAAATGAGCTTGATTTAAGATGGAATGAATGACATCGAACGAGATCAGGGACAAATTCCTGCAATTTTTCAAGGAGCGGGGACACACCGTGGTGCCGTCGTCGTCCTTGATCCCGGACGATCCGTCGGTCTTATTAACGACTGCCGGCATGCAGCAGTTCAAGCCGTATTATTCCGAACTCGATCCCATTACGACGACGCACCCATCGATCGGGAAGCCCGTCGGAAAAAATGCCGCCTCGATCCAGAAATCGTTTCGGACGTCGGACATCGACGAGGTCGGGGACGAATCGCACCTGACCTTCTTCGAAATGCTCGGGAATTTCAGCTTCGGCGGATACTTCAAGGAAGAGGCGATTACGTACGGCTACGATTTTATCACTGGCACGGATTGGATGGGTTTGGACATCGAATACGTCACGATCTTCGACCCGGACAAAGTTCCTCTCGATGATTGGCGGAAAGGCGTGCCGTTCGACGAAGAATCGTACCAGATTTGGAAAAAGATCGGCCTGCCGGAAGAAAAGATCAGGCGCGACGGCGTGGACGTCTTTTGGGGGCCGACCGGAAACGAAGGACCGTGCGGACCGACGACGGAGATCTACGTCAAGAATGCGGAAGGCAAGCCCATTGAGATTTGGAATATCGTTTTCAATGAATTCTATCGCGACAAGAATATGAAGCTCACGCCCTTGAAAACCCCGGGCGTCGACACGGGTATGGGTTTGGAGCGGCTCGCTATGGTTTCCCAAAAGACATCGAGTATTTTCGAAACTGACCTTTTCATTCCGCTGATCCAAGTTCTCGAGCTGAACGACAAGGCGAACCGGCTGAATCAAAGGACGAAGCGGATCATGGCCGACCACGCGCGGGGTATGTCGTTCCTCATCGCCGACGGTGTCCGCCCTTCCAATAAAGAAGCGGGGTACGTTCTGCGGCGTCTCTGCCGGCGTTTCATCGTGAATGAATACCTGAACGAAGGCATGGAACCGTACTTTGAAAGATTGCTCCATGTCATCGTCGAGAATTACGGCGCTTTTTACGGCGAGCTCGATTACGATCTCGTGGATACCGTGTTCAACGAAGAGAAAGCGAAGTTCATGAAGACGATCGCGAACGGCCTCCGGGAACTCAAGTCCATCGAAACGCTCGATGCGCCGACAGCCTTCAAGCTCTTTGAGAGTTTCGGATTGCCGTACGAAGTTGTGAAGGAATTGGGCGGTACGAAAGCGGAAAAACTTACTCGGGAAGATTTCGAAAAAGAATTCGACAAGCATCGGGAAATCTCGCGTGCCGGCGTCGAAAAGAAATTCGGCGGCCACGGGCTGATTCTCGATACCGGCGAACTCAAGGCGGGGAACGAGGAAGAACTGAAGAAAGTGACCCGGCTCCATACGGCGACACATTTAATGCAGCAAGCACTCCGTGAGGTTCTAGGGACCGGTGTGCACCAAATGGGTTCCGATATCACGCCAGAACGAACCCGCTTCGATTTTTCATTCGATCGGAAGCTGACCCCGGAAGAGATCAAACATGTGGAAGACAAAGTGAGCGCAATTGTGAGAGCGGATTACGATGTCAAATTTCAAGAAATGGCGCGGAGCGAAGCCGAAAAAACGGGAGCGCTTCATTTCTTCAAGGCCAAATATCCGGATCAGGTGAAGGTGTATTACGTAACGCCGAAGGGAAAAGGAATCGCCGAGGCCTGGAGTAAGGAGTTTTGCGGAGGGCCGCACGTGACCCACACGGAAGAAATCGGGACATTCAGGATCGCTAAGGAAGAGGGGATTGCGCAAGGCGTCCGCCGCATCCGCGCTGTCGTTGAATAGTTTTTGAAAGATAACTCCCTCTCTCTTTTATATTGGTGAGTATCCGTAGGTATTCGTTGGTTGTATACTGAAGAGGTATGCGGGGGAAAGGCGAGCGATATTTGGTGATCGAAGAGATAAAAAACGGTTTTCGCGCGACCGTTGCCAAGACCGCTCCGCCGGAAAAAGAAATACGAATCGTGAAGATCTTCGAAGTGAAGGAGATCGCAAAGCTGAAAAAACTTTTCTATTTTACGTTCGACAAGATAGTTCTGGCACTCGACCGCGAAACGGCAGCAACGGTACAGGATTCGCTCACTGTCCAAACCTCGTCGCGGACGGAGATCATAACCGAAGCGGAACTCGAAAACCTCGCGTTCAAGGGATTGTGGGAATTTCTGAACAAGTACCGGAGTTGGGCTTCCAAAAAACTCAACGTTTCCGACGTAAGTTTGATTTTAAACGATGTGCAAGTACGGGGAGTGAAGTTAGACGGTCACAAGCTCTTCAATCCGGTCGGTTTTAAGGGTGGGTCAATTGAGTTCACACTCAGGGGGACTTTTGTCACGAGGCAGCTCATGAACGATCTTGCGAGCTTGGGCAGAACGGGGAAGCTCTCGATTATCGAGCGAAACGCGGCCCTGGCATCTTTTTTGGAGGGGGATCGAGAGATTTTGGTTTCAATTGGAGAGGGTCGGACAACCACCTTTTTGAAGGACGGCGACCGGCAGATTTCCGGCGAGGAAATCGCGTGGGGGGTAAGAAAATTGAAGGAAAAAGTCTCCGATGAATTCAGCGTCGATTACGATACGGCGGGAAAGCTCATTGGTATGTATGCTGGGGGTCTTACCTCTGAGCCGATCGGCCGGCGGTTCAAGCGAATAATCGCCGACGGTTTCAACGACCTTTTGCGGCTCCTCGGACCGAAGCGGAGGAATTTCACGTTCTACTTCGAATCGTTTGCCCTTCCCTCGGAAATCCTTCAGAAGGACGTACGAGCGGATCTTTGCCGATTCGACGAAGAACTTTCACGGCGGAATTTACGGATCACGGCGGGGAGAAAAGCGAAATTCGATTTATTCCAAAATCAAGGTACGGCGATTCTCCTCACCTATTCGTACGTCGACGAGCGATACGATCTTTTGAATGTTATGCTTCGGCGTCGCGCGGGATGGCTTGTCTCTCATTTTTAATATTCGCTTTTTCTCATCGTCGGGGCGTGATACAATGAATAGAAAACAAAGACATATGAAGGTTGAAAACAAGATTTTTTTGGACAAGGAAAACAACATTGATTTTGCGACCGACCGACTGCTTTCCACGACCGCGACGAAGGTTGTTTTGAATATTCCGAAGAATTCAGTTCTCGGAATTTCGGTCCATAATTTTCAAATGTTGAAGCGGGAGGCGGACACTGCGGGAAAAGAAATCATCATCGAATCCATCGATGAACACGTTCTCGAGCTTGCGTCGCTCGTCGGCATGACGGCTCTGAATCCCGTTTTCAAGACGAAGGAACGGATCGTCACCGACATCCTTCCTCGAGGGAACGGGAAAAGTGAATCGAGAAAGGCGCGAAGTGCCGTTGTCGACGAAGAAATAACCGAATTCGCGAGCGAAGAAACGGAAAAAGAAGAAGCGGAAGACGTCGGAGGGGAAGAGTATGTGCCGCCGCCCGGGAAAAGGGAAACACGGCGCCGGCGGGAAGAGGGGAGGAAGAGTGGAAGGATATTTCTCTGGGGAGTGGTCTTAATCGCGGGTCTTGCGGCAATCTTCCTTATTCTTACCTACGTCATTCCGCACGTGACCATTCAAGTTTCCATCAAGAAGATAACAGCGAACTTTTCCGATACGGTAGTTGTTTCGCCCGCCGTTGCTTCATCTTCGCTTTTGGGGTCCACGGTAACGCTCCCGGGGCAAATCATTTCTGCAGCAAGTAATCTCAGTTTCCATTTTGCGAGTGGGACGGAGGAATATGTTCAAACAAAGGCGACAGGAACACTCGTCGTTTACAACGCGTACAGTTCGGCATCGCAGATTTTAGTTGCAACGACGAGATTCGTTTCTCCGGAAGGGAAGCTTTTCAGATCGACCGAGCGGGTGACCGTTCCGGGCGCAAAAATCGCGAACGGGACAACCACTCCCGGTTCCACGAAGGTTCCTGTTGTCGCCGATCAACCGGGGTCGGAATATAATGTCGGTCCGTCGGACGGGTGGACCATCCCAGGATTCCAAGGTACAGCGCGCTATGACAAATTTTATGCCGCAGCACTCCAACCCATGGGCGGGGGGTTCGTCGGCACGACGACCGTTCCAACGAAGGATGATCTAGCTGCGGCGGAAAACCAAGCGACGCAAAAACTTGAGGATGCCTTGACGAGCCAGCTGTCTCTCCTTAATTCGGACAATCTGACGATTTTGCCGCAATCGACTGCTTTTCAAATCTCGTCCATGAATGCGACACCAAGTAAGGATGGAAACGGCTTCGATGTATACGTGGTCGGGAGCGCAAAACAAATGGCATTTGACGGAACGATGTTCCAAAACGTCATCCTTGATTCTCTATCCAATGAGGCGAGCGGTACCATGAAGGTCGACGAGTTTAAACCCTCTTATTCGACAACGACGCCCGATTTCATAAAAGGCACGATGTCGTTTACGGCAACCGGGACCATCACGTACGAGCCGAATATCGATTTTAATAAGGTGAAGTCGGAAATAGTGGGTATGACTTCCGACAAGCTGAAAGCGACCATTTTCGCGTTGCCAGGACTCGAGCAAGCAAACGTTTCGTTTTGGCCGTTTTGGGTTTCGACGGTTCCCACGAACCAAGCAAACATCAACCTGGAGGTACAGTAGGGATTTATCCCTCTCGTTAAAAAGCGCTCCACTCTCTAAAATTCTCCCCACTCGCATGCTTCTCGCCACCCAACCCGCCGTTCGGCGGGGGACTGGTTCGGCGACACAGCGATTGGAGGAATTTAGGCGATAGCTCCGCGAAATTAACTCGATGGGTAGTTCTCTTTTTATATTATTTATTGAGAGGGATCAGCACGTTGTCCGAGCGGCAGCTCTCGGAGGCGAGCAATCTTGGTTCTTTGAAGAGGATTACGAGTCGAGAGCGCAGGGCTGCGCCATTCGCTGGAAATGGCAAAAGCCCGGCCCAGGGGGATGATATGCCGGTTTCGTCCCTGAATCCTTGACTTGTGGAAAGGTTTTTTCTATTATAGAAATACTTGATGAAAACCGGAGAGAAGCTTTTGCAAGTCCACGGGATCGTGGTAGAAGCGCTCCCGGGGTTACTTTTTAGGGTCAAGTCTCAGTCTTCGAACGGCGAGAAAGAAATCCTCGCCCACTTAGCGGGGAGATTGAAATTGAACCGAATCAAAGTGATCCCCGGAGACAAAGTCATTATGGAGATGACGAACGAAAATGATACCCGGGGAAGAATTGTAAGAAGACTTTAATACAAGAGAAATAAATGAAGGTACGGTCATCCGTAAAAAAGATTTGCGCAAATTGCAAAACCGTAAAGCGAAACGGTCGGTTGTACGTCATTTGCCCGAAAAACCCGAAACATAAACAACGGCAGGGATAACTATGAGAGTCGCAGGAGTCAACATACCCGACAATAAAAAAGTTCAATTCGCGCTCGCGTATATTTATGGCGTGGGGCCGACGCTTGCTGTTAAAATCCTTTCGGCGACGAAGGTGAATGCCGACAAGCGGGCAAAAGATCTTACGCCGGAAGAAGTGAACAAGATTCAGTCGTTCATCGAAAAGAATTTCAAAATTGAAGGCGAACTCCGACAAACGATCCGCCAGGACATTTCACGTCTCAAGGACATTAAGGCATACCGTGGCATCCGCCATGTGAGGAAGCTTCCGGTGAGAGGCCAGCGGACTAAAACCAATTCGAGGACAGTTCGCGGAAACGTCCGTAAGACTGCCGGTAGCGGTAAGCGGAAAGTGGAACTGAAGTAAAAATCATGGGAAAGAAAAAAGTCATACAAAAATCGAAGGAGGAAATCATTAAGGAGAATGAATCCGTCGAGCATGCGGTTTCAAAGCAAACGGGATCGTCCGCGCGCCAAAAATTCTCGGAGGGAAAGATCTTCATTCAATCCACGTACAATAACACGATTATTTCGGTCACTGATCAAAAGGGGAATGTTATCGCTTGGATGTCTGCGGGATCGCTCGGATTCTCCGGCCCCAAGAAAGCGACGCCGTTTGCCGCTTCGAAGGTTGCGGAAGCGATCGCTCAGAAGATTGAAAAAACGGGGCCGTCCACAGTCGAGATTTATCTTCGCGGGGTCGGTTCCGGGAGGGATTCCGCCGTCCGATCATTCGCCGCAAAGGGTTTTACTATTACCGCCATTAAGGATGTCACTCCTATTCCCCATAACGGTCCCAAGCCGCCGAAGGTAAGAAGAGTTTAAAAAAATGAAGCCAGTCAAAGAAAAAAAAGAACGAGCGCTCGGCATTAAGCTTTTTTTGAAAGCCGAGCGCTGTAATTCACCCAAGTGCGCAACGGTCAGAAAGCCGTACGGGCCGGGTATGCATGGGCAAAAGAGAAAGCGAATGCCTTCCGATTTCGCGCGACAATTGAAGGAAAAACAAAAAGTGCAGCTTCTTTATGGATTGAACAACCGACAGGTCATGAATCTTTTCAGAAAGAGCTCGCCCGCGGAGATTTTTTCGGCCTTGGAGCGGAGGCTCGATCGCGTCGCGTATTACCTCGGATTCGCCGCTTCGCCCCGCATTGGCAGGCAATTGGTTTCCCACGGGCATATTACGGTGAACGGGAAGCGCGTGACAATTCCTTCCTATCGTGTTAAAGTTCACGACGTCATTTCGATACGCCCCGAATCAAGGAGCGGCAAACTCTTCGAGGGACTGGATGAGCGACTGAAGCAGCAGGAAGTTCCTTCGTGGTTGAAATTCACAATCGAGAATCTTTCCGGTGAATGTATTGCTGAACCTGATTTGGGAGGGGCACAAGTGCCTTTTGACATAAGTTTGGTCGGTGAATTTTACTCAAGATAAAATAAATGAAATATTCTCATTTGAGCGAGACGGTATCCATTAAAACCGTTTCAGAAAAAGAAAACGTCGGCACGTTCCACATCGAGGGGTTGTACAGCGGTTTCGGGATGACGCTCGGAAACTCCTTGCGTCGCGTTCTTTTGTCGTCATTGCCGGGCGCTGCCATCACGCAGTTCAAGGCGAAGGGTGTCGATCATGAATTTTCGACGTTGCCCGGTATGGTAGAAGACGTCGTCGAGCTTTCCTTGAACCTTAAGAAAGTGAGATTTTATTTTACGGCCGACGAGCCGCAAACACTCACGATTCACTCGAAGGGGGATGGGGAAGTTACGGCAGGTGATATTGAAGAAAACGCATTCGTGAAGGTTTTAAACAAGGATTTGCATTTAGCGACCCTGACCAAAAAGGGTGCTGAACTCGACGCGGAAATCGTCGTTGAGAAGGGTCTCGGGTATGTGGTTGCCGAATCCCGCAAAATGGAACGGTTGTCGGTCGGGACGATCGTTATCGATTCCATCTTTTCACCTGTCATGAAAGTTTCGTTCGAAGTCGAAAACATGCGCATCGGCGATCGGACCGATTTCAATCGCTTGAAAATGGAAATTGAAACCGACGGATCCATCAGCCCGTCTGAAGCGATCCATAAGGCAGCGAACGTTTTGAAGGACCATTTCGAGAAAGTTGCCGAAGTTGAAGTCCACACAGCCGAGGTTCCGGAAGAAAAATCTGCGAAAAAGAAGAAATAATGAGGCACTTGCACAAAGGCAGAAAATTCGGTTTAAAAACGGGAAGGAGAAAATCGTTTCTCAAAATTCTTGCTAGCAACTTAATCAGCCACGAACATGTCGTGACGACCGAAGCGCGGGCGAAAGAAATAAAATCGATCGTGGAACGATACGTAACGTACGGCAAACAACAGAACCTTGCCGGCATGAAACTTTTATTGAAATATCTGCCGAAGAAATCGGCGTACAAGGTATATCACGAGCTTGCACCGCGCTACAAAGACCGGAAAGGGGGGTACCTAAGAGTTTTGAAACTTGCTGCGCCGAGAAAGAACGACGGCTCAAAGATGGCGAAAATAGAATTCGTATAAATCCATGAGGGAACACGTTATTGACGCAAAAAACAAGAAATTGGGGAGGCTTGCCTCGGAGATCGCGATGATCCTTCAGGGAAAACTGGATCCGCGCTATAATCCTCGTCTCGAAGGAGAAGATAAGGTAATTGTAAAGAATGTGGCGGGTATCGCCCTTTCGGGAAGAAAGCCGACCATGAAAATTTATTATCGGCACACCGGCCCCTTGGGGCACTTGAAAGAGGATAAATTCGAGGATGTTTTCAAAAAGAAGCCCGCATGGGTTTTGCGGCACGCCGTGCGACTGATGCTTCCTAAGAATAAACTTACTGCCAAAAGGTTGAAGAAATTGGTCATTGAATAATACTATGCCGCCGAAGAAAACGAAAGAAAAATACATCGAAGCGATCGGACGGAGAAAAACAGCCGTCGCCCGTGTTCGGATCCCCGCGAAAAAAAGCCAAAAAGAAACGGAAGTTGAAATAACGGTGAATGAAAAAGCGATAGAGAAATATTTCCCGCTGAAAAAGCATCAAGAGACAGCGAAAGCGCCGTTCAAGATATTAACCCTCAAAGGATATACGGGTGAGGTGAAGGTTATGGGCGGCGGCGTGAATGCGCAGGCGGAAGCGATCCGCTTGGGGTTCGCCCGGGCGCTTCTCGCCACGAATCCAGATTGGAGATCGACATTGAAAGCGTTTGGATTTTTAAAACGCGATCCGAGGATGGTGGAACGAAAGAAATACGGTTTACGAAAAGCAAGGAGACCCCAGCAGTGGCGAAAACGGTAATGTAGGCCCAAGATAGGGCACAAAATAGGGTATCAGAAA
The DNA here is from genome assembly GCA_021791395.1 of bacterium. Classification (GTDB taxonomy): domain Bacteria; phylum Patescibacteriota; class Minisyncoccia; order UBA6257; family GWB1-50-10; genus JAKAHT01. The sequence continues at coordinate 973 of JAJYWR010000013.1, read as the reverse complement.
AACCGACCAAATAAAGGCCGGTTTTTTAGTTCAAAAATAAAAATGAACTACACGATATACAGTCCCGCCAAAGCCCGAAAGGCCGAAAAGCGGATAGTGGAGGATATGATCGCGACAGCCCTCACTGCTATCGCCATCATCGTATACGGCGTGTTCTTCGCGATTCTATGAGATATCTCTATGGGTCTGAATTGCGGGAATATGAGAAGTGGGTCGACAAAAATCTCCGCCCACAGATGATCGAAGCCCTGAAGCTCCCCGCAGGGAAGATAGTGCAAAATATCGAAACCATCAAAAAGGGAGTGAAGCTCGTCGAATACCTCAAGCGAGCCGAAAACGTGGAGAGGCAGATAAATAGGTTGGGTCGAAAATAAAAATCTGGATATTAAAAATGTGAACATTCACCAGAATTTCAGTGCCATAGTTTTCGTTCAGATTCTATGGAGAACCGCTGGAATTCTGATGAATAGAAAATCAAATGAAAAAAATACTAAAGAGAATAAAAGAAGAAGTCTATTACATTAAGGAGGGTAAAAAGATAATTGGCGTACACGAAAATCTCAGTGGCAACGTGAGCGATATCAGTGGCGACGTGAGCGGTATCAGTGGCAACGTGAGCGGTATCAGAGGCGACGTGAGCGGTATCAGAGGCGACGTGAGCTCTATCAGTGGCTACGTGAGCGGTATCAGTGGCGACATTGACTTGTGCGAGATAACCGAAGAAGAACGCCAAAAAGGGATAACCATTGAGGAGTTAATCCAGGAATAACTATGACACCCAATGAAGAATCACAAGCTCGGTTCGGCAAAACGCTCCAAGAAGTCGAAGCGGAAAACTTGCTGGAAATGAGCGAGGACGAAATGAACCTCGAAGTAGAGTGCCCTTATTGCGGCGAAAACCCCTGTGTCTGTGAGGACGACACGAGCGGGGCGACGCCGGACTACGGGGAAGGACGATAAAAAATATGGAAAA
>JAJYWR010000002.1 GCA_021791395.1 bacterium | reverse complement strand
TGGTGCCCAGGAGAGGATTCGAACCTCCAAGCCCTTGCGGGCGCTACCACCTCAAGGTAGTGCGTCTGCCAGTTCCGCCACCTGGACCTCTTCCGACACCCCCATTGTAATATAAAACAAAAAAACCGCCAAGGGGCGGCTTTTTGATTTTAGATGCTGAGTTTTTCCTTGAGCTGCTTGCTCGAAAGTCCTCTCGTATAATAGAGCTTTGACCGGTGCACTTTCTTCGGGAATGACAGAATGTCGATCTTCGCGATGGTCGGCGAATTGATCGGATAGATCTTCTCGACGGACACTTCATGAAGGACGGCTCGGACGGTGAATGTGCCGCCGGCTTCCTTGCCGTGTTTCCGGGCGATGACGAGCCCCTCGAACGAGGATTGACGCTCTTTGTCACCCTCTTTGATTCGTTCCCAGACCCGTACTTTGGCTCCGGACTTCAATTTCTTCAAAACTTCCTCGGGAATCATGGTTCCTATAATACCAATTGCCTAACGAAAAGTCAAAATATCGGGCTTCCCGAGCGGTCTTCGGTGCTCGGGAGGCTGTCATCTTTCTAACAAGAATCAGCTTTGCTGTGAATAAACCGTCTCGCGGTGAGTGGGCACGGTTCGAGCGAAGCGAGAGAGTGAACCCGAGAGCGAGAATTCCTCGCCGGGGAATTCGATAGCGTGTTTAGAAACAGTAAAGCGGATTATTAGTCGTATTCTATGGAATCGATCCGCGGTTCTTCACTGACCGCCAAACTCTGGAGAATCTCCTCGAGGTCATACGGCAAGTCCGCTTCTATTTTAATGCGACCGTCATCTTTGAGGGGGAATTCGATTCCTTGAGCATGGAGGAATTGTCTTTTGATGTTCAGTTCTTGGTCTCTTTTTCCGTAGAGTTGGTCTCCTACAACCGGATGGCCGATCGATGCCAGGTGGACCCGGATCTGATGCGTCTTCCCGGTCATAGGATGAACTTCAAGGAGAGTATATTCGCCGCCACGAAGAACCTTGAGAACTCGATATTCGGTCACGGCATCCTTCAGCATCTTCATGTCCTTGGCGTTCGTACTTCTTTTGATGGTGCCGGGCTTTAAGCCGATTGGCTTGTCGATCTTCCCTTTTCCGAGGAGCTTGCCGTATACCAGGGTCAGGTAGGTTTTCCTTACTTGACCGGTTTGAAAGAGATGCTTCAGATATTCGAACGTGGACTGGTTTTTGGCTATGAGGAGTACGCCGGATGTGTCTTTATCGAGTCGGTGGACGATTCCCGGTCTCAAATGTGGTTCATCTGCCTGCGTGGGCAGATCTCCCACCGTTTTTATCTCTGGGTAGCGTTCAAGGAGCCAGTCGGTCACGAAAAGACCCTCAACTTTGTCTACCCCGGCCACCTTGGGTTTGTGGACGGTCCATCCAGCCGGCTTATTGATGGCCAAAAAGTCGTTATTTTCGTAGATTATATCTATGTTTTCCAGCGTCATACGCTTTTATTATACTCCCCCACCCTCGGCTTGGGCAGGGCGGGAAGGGTTGACTTTTTTCTATTTTGTGATAAGATAAAGCGGTAACGTGATATATGCCCTAAACGGGGCGTTTTTTTATGAAAATAAGAAAAATAAACGTATTTTTAGTTCTGGCTCTCGTGCTCATTCCGCTCAAGATGCTGAATACGGCAGATAGGGTGGACGCAGCGGGTATGACGATCACCACCGTTACCAGTACGGTCAGCCAGGCCGTTTATACCCCCCAAAATACCTTGAGTGTTTGGGTTACCGCCTATGCAAGCGTTCCCGAGGAAACCGACGATACGCCGTTCATAACGGCATCGAACAAGCATGTAAGAGACGGTTTTCTGGCAGCCAACTTCCTTCCTTTCGGCACAAAGGTTACCATCCCGTCTCTCTTCGGGGATAAGGTGTTCACCGTCGAAGATCGGATGAGCAAACGGAAGACGGGTTTTGTTGATGTTTGGATGCCTTCGGTTTCCGATGCCAAGGATTTCGGCATCCACAGGGCGCAGATCGTTATTGTCGGCGATGCGATCGCGGGGAATGTTGCCTCGCGCTAGCCTTCTTATAAAATCCATACCCCCTAATCCTCTTCCCCTCCCTCCCCCTCTATAATATCGTCCATCTCTTCTTCGATCGTCTTCAGTTCTCTTTTTTCCACCTCCCTCAGTTCTTTGAGGGTTTCTTTTGTTCTTTTTACCGCCCGTTCGATGAGCGGGAGATATTTTTCCCTAATGATCCGTTCCGCCTCCTCTTTGTCGGAGGTGCTTTCCATAATTTCCTCCACCTTCGCCATAAGATCATCCTCGTTGTTCATAGCTTCGCGGAGAGCGTTGTATTCGTCGCTTTGATTCATTAGGTTATCCATGCCGTTATCGAGTTCTCGACCAATGGAGCCAATTCCAGAGTGCCGCAAAGACCCATCCGAAGATGTAACCGATGATCGCCGTTGCGGCGACAAGGAGAAGGGCAACCCCCCCGTTAAAGGCGCCGATTACATATGGCGGATTTATGAAATGCAGCCCGAAGGTCCAATTCATGATGGATTGAGCCCATCCAATCAGGACGAGAAAAGCCCAAAAGGCATGAAACAACCCGAGAAAAATGCCGAAAACCACGCCTGCCGTATTTTTGTCCAATGAATTCATATTTTTGAAAAATATGCGACCTTTATCCCCCCCCACTAAAGGTTTTTGTGGACCGTAGCGGGTTCGAACCGCTGACCTCCTCATTGCAAATGAGGTGCTCTACCAACTAAGCTAACGGCCCCAATCGCGGTGGGCGTGGAAGGAATCGGACCTTCGACCTCTGTCTTATCAGGACAGCGTTCTACCACTGAACTACGCGCCCATTCTCTCATATATAAACTCCCCCATCACTGGGTTAAGTTTAGTTTTTGAAAGCCCTGAATGTCAAATTGAACCGTGCTTTCCTTTGTCGATGGCAGCTTCAGGGTTGTCTCGATGCCTTGAGCAAGAGAGGTTACAAAATAAATGATGAGGGTAAGGGTTACGGTGAACATCACGAGCGCGAGAAGGATGAAAAACTTCTGTCGGGATGTTTTGAAATTTTTTATCTTTTGGGCCATGAATCAGTGATAGAAAACTTCTCCCCGTACGGCCATGGTGATTGAACCGTCATTCCCCGACTGGAACGTTACGCCGTTGATGGTATTTAGATATTTGAAATGCTCAAGCGAATTGAGGAACGAGAGGAGGGCGTTCAAGTCCGTGGAGCTTACGGATAGGTTGAAGTTGACGGACCCGAAGCCGTTTTGGGTTTTTGGGTTCTCGCCGGCGAACGAGAAGGAGTAGCTCAGATTTTGCGCGGCGGCGAGCGATTGGAGGTCTTTGTTCAAATTGATGAGATCGTAGTAAGAAGGGACGATAGTATCGAGGAGGTTTTGGTAACCCGCTATTTTATTATACTGCGATTTGAGCAACGACGATTCCAAAATGCCGTTCGATATGTGTATTAAATTCGACCTCGCGAGGATGGTATCCTTCGCGTAGGTATCGATGTTCCCCTTGAAGAAAAAGATTCCTCCTATCAGTGCTGCTATAATGATAAAAGATACAGTGAGTTCGGTGGTGAGACGTTTACTGAAGTGATTCATTGATTCTTTCGAATTTATTATACCACCGAAGGGCGGTTCAAAGAAATGAACGATTTCCAGATCAAAACCGTTTCTTTGAAGGATGATTCTTATCCCCGCCTTCTTCGGGAAACAAAAGATCCTCCCCGTACCCTTTTTTATCGGGGCATTTTACCGGATCCCGACAGTATGATGATCGCGATCGTGGGAACCAGAAAAGCGACGGAAGAAGGAAAGATGGTTGCAAGGGAAATGGCCGGCGCCTTGTCGAAAAAAGGAATTACGATTGTAAGTGGTTTGGCCTTGGGTATCGACGGTGCCGCCCATGCGGGCGCCGTCGATGTTGGGGGAAAAACCGTGGCCGTCTTAGCAAACGGTCTCCATTCGGTGTATCCCGTAGCACACGAAAAATTGGCGGAAAGGATCCTGGGCCTCGGAGGTTGTCTTTTCTCCGAATACGAGCCCGGCGAGCCTCCACTCGCCTATAAATTTTTAGAGCGGAACAGGATTGTGGCAGGACTCAGTATTGCAACGGTGGTCGTGGAAACACCCCGGCGTTCCGGCGCGCTTCTGACCGCGCGGCTCGCAGCCGAAGAGGGCCGGGAGGTATTCGTCGTACCCGGCGGGGCAAGAAACAGAAATTATGAAGGCTCGCATCTTCTTATCCGGAGCGGGGCGCGGCTCGCTTTTGATACTCTGCAAATTCTCGAAGATTTGGATCTTGCGAGACCTGAGGAACTACAGCTGAATTTTGATGACGATGAAAGGAGGATCTTGAAAATCCTTGCGGAAACGACCGAATTCGTCACCATTGACAAATTATCCGAAATAACACATCTTGAGACAAACATAGTCAATCAAAAGCTTACCTCCCTCCTTTTTTCCGGATCGGTAGCGGAAATCGGAGGAAGATTCGGAATCAAGCGCCAAGAGAATGAAATTAGTCATCGTTGAATCCCCCACCAAAGCTAAGACAATAACCAAGTTTTTGGGGAAGGACTATCAAATTGAATCATCGTTCGGCCACGTGCGGGACTTACCGAAGAGTAAGATTGGTATCGATATCGAAAACCATTTCGAGCCCCACTACATCATACCCGTAAAATCCAAGAAGACCGTGACGGCTCTCAAAAAGCTTTCAGCGAAGTCTGATGGTGTCATCCTCGCGACCGACGAGGATCGCGAAGGGGAAGCCATTGCGTGGCATCTTTCTCAGGTTTTGGGATTAGATGAAAAGGCTGAGCGTATCGTTTTTCATGAAATAACCGAAGAAGCGCTCCACGAAGCATTGAAGGAGCCGAGGACGATCGATATGAGTTTGGTGGATGCCCAGCAAGCGAGGCGTATTTTGGATCGTTTAGTGGGTTATGAACTGTCGCCTTTCTTGTGGAAAAAAATCTTCCGGGGGCTTTCTGCCGGCCGGGTGCAGTCCGTCGCCTTGCGGCTCATCGTAGAGCGTGAAGAAGAAATAAGAAAGTTTAAACCCGAGGCGTATTGGACGCTCGATGCGATTTTGAAGAATGGGAAATCCAATGACGAGTTCAAGGCATTCTTGTATAAAATAGACGGTAAGGCGATAGAAAAACCGGGCATCAAGGGAAAGGAAGAGATTGATAAAATGGTCGCTGATTTGAAAAACGCGGAATTCAAGATAGCCCCGGTTCAAAACAAGGAATACCGCCGGAATCCTTTGCCCCCTTTCACGACGAGCACCATGCAGCAGGAAGCGAACCGGCGTTTGCGATTTAGCGCCCGGCAGACCATGATGTTCGCCCAGCGCCTGTATGAAAACGGCCTCATCACCTATATGAGGACGGATTCAGTAAATCTTTCGTCGGAGTCTCTCACCCTGGGACGGAAATTCATCAAAGAAGAATTTGGCGAACAATACCTCATTGAATCACCCCGAAAATTTCAAAACAAATCGAAGTTAGCTCAAGAGGCACACGAAGCGATCCGTCCGACCAATCCCCTCGTGCAATCACTGTCGATAACCGTCGAAGATGAAAAAGAGCGGAAACTGTATGATCTCATTTGGAGAAGGTTCATGGCTTCGCAGATGCCGCAGGCGGTTTTCGATACCGTGAGTGTGGAAATTTCCGCCGGCATGTATGTGTTCAAGTCCAATGGCATCTCTCTTAAATTTGACGGTTTCCTGAAGGTCTGGCCGCAGGAGTTCGAAGAAAAATCCTTGCCCGATCTGCGCGAAGGTACCGTACTCGATCTCGTCAAGCTCGAACCCTTGGAACATTTTACCGAACCTCCCGCGCGATACAACGAAGCAAGCCTCATTAAGACGCTCGAAGCGTACGGCATTGGCCGACCTTCGACGTACGCGCCGATCATATCCGTCATTCAAACGAGGAATTATGTCGAGAAAAACAAGGATCGGCGGTTCCAGCCGACTGAAACGGGAGAATTGGTCAATAAGGTGCTTGTCGAAAACTTCCCCGAAATCGTGGATATTCAGTTCACGGCGAAAATGGAAGAGCAGTTGGACGCGGTTGCGGAAGGCAAGGAAGATTGGCGGGAACTTCTCGGCGATTTTTATGGACCCTTTTCGAAGGAATTAAAGGAAAAGTATGAAAGCGTTCAAAAAGAAGAAGCGCTTGCGCCTCAAGTGACCGACGAAAAATGCGACAAGTGCGGGCGACCCATGGTCATTAAAATGGGTCGTTTCGGTAAGTTTCTCGCCTGCTCCGGTTTTCCCGAATGCAAGAACACGAAATCGATTGTGAAACCGAGCGAAAAGTTCGGTCCATGTCCGAAATGCGGTGAAGGTGAAATTCACCTCAAGAAGACAAAAAAAGGCCGCATCTTTTACGGCTGCTCGCGGTACCCTGATTGCGATTGGTCGAGTTGGAAGAAACCCGGCACAGCAATCGAGGAAGAAGAAGGCTAGAAAGCGGTGAGAATTTCGATCCCGTTGTCGGTGACGGCGATGGTCTTTTCGAAGTGGGCGGAAAGGGATCCGTCTTTAGTGTAAAAACTGTCGTCCTTTGCCTGGATGATTTGCGAGGAGCCCGCCGAAAGCATCGGCTCGATCGCGAGAACTAATCCTTTTTTCAAGAGCATCCCCTCCCCCTTGCTGCCGTAGTTGTAGACGATTGGATCTTCATGGAGTTTGAATCCGACACCGTGTCCCGTCAATCCCTCGACGACACTAAAGCCGTTCTTTTCGGCGGTATTCTCGACCGCCCAGCCAATGTCGCCAATGCGGCTCCCGGGGGCTTTTATGGCCTCTAAACCGGCCTCCAGGGCCTCTTTTGTCGTTTGTATGAGGGATTCTGCCTCTTCGCTTATGGCACCGATTCCGACGGTAAGAGCTGCGTCGGTTATCATCCCTTCGAAAACGACCCCGAAATCTATTTTCAAAATATCACCTTCTGCGAGCTTGACGTTTGTCGGGACGCCGTGGACGATTTGGTCGTTCAGCGACGTGCACAGAGCGGCTGGATAAGGTTTCTTTGCTCCCTCCGGTTTATAGTTGAGGAATGCGGATGATGCTCCGGCGTCGTTCAACATTTCCCGAGCTTTTGTATCGAGGTCCGTAAGACGCACTCCCTCCCTCGCCATTTCTTTCAATGCAAGAAGAATGGTAACGAGGATTTTCCCCGACTTTCGTAAGCCGTCGATATCCTTGTCTTTTTTAAGAAGAACCATTGGTCTATTGTGCGAGACGCAGGAGGGCGGCTATTTTTTTGTGGATAAGGTACGGCGCCGGTTCCCCGTTCACTTTTTTGATGGTGTACCCGACCCTTGCCGCTTTCAGCAAGATGGGAAACGTCCGCTTTTCGTATTGATCGAGACGATGTGCAAAAAGTTTTGGATTGTCGTCGACCCTCCGCATGGCCTTCGCGCCGCAAAAGGAACACGTTCTCACTTTTGACGCTGCAAGGATAGGCAATCCGCACACCGAACACATGAGTCTCCCCGCATTCCGTTTGGCGGCGGTTTTCGGGTTTACCAAAAGTTGGACGATGAAAACGTTTTTCGGTCCGTATTCTTTTTTCAGTACGGCGAGCAATCCCTCATTCTTTGCATCCCCGAAAGCCTCGAAGAGTGTTCTTGGAGATCCGCTGTACACGATGCTTTGGCCCGTTCGCGAAATCCGCTCAGTTTCTTTTTTTACCCGCTTCAAAACGAACGAGGGCGTATTGAGAGTTCCCTCATCGTTCAATTTTTTCTCTCGTTGGATTTCTTTGTCATGCTTATTTTTGGGATCGTTCAAAAGTCGGCGGAGGTACGCCCCGGTATCAAAGTGAAAAAAGCCGTATTGTTTTACCAAGAGTTCGGCTTGAGTTCCTTTTCCCGAACCTGGAGGACCGTAAATAGCGACGGCTGTTTTGTTCATGCTACATAATACCCTCGTATTCCCTTACGGTGAGCTGCGATTCAATCGCTTTCATTACCTCGAGGGCGACGGCGACGACGATAAGGAGTGCTGTTCCGCCGATGGTGAGTGAAGTTATGCCGGTCGCTATTTGCGTCAAGTTCGGGAGGATAGCGACGACGCCGAGGAAGAGTGCGCCCCAAAAGGTGATTCGGTGGATCACTCGCGTTATCATCTCGGCCGTTGCTTCACCAGGCCGGATGCCGGGGATGAATCCGCCGCTTCGCTGCAGATTTTTTGAGATTTCTTCCGGGTCGAAGGTGATAGCGGTGTAGAAATACGTGAAGAGGACGACGAGAATGAAGTATGCCAAGCTGTATAGCGGAATGTTATTAAAAAAAGAAGACGACCACGCTGTCATGGTTGCCGATAAGCCCGGCGATATGACGGCAGCGGCTTGCGCGAAAAATTGCGGGAAGAGCAAGAGCGAAATGGCGAAAATGATGGGGATGACGCCCGCTTGATTTACCTTGAGCGGCAAATATGTCGAGACACCGCCATACATCTTCATCCCCCGCACTTGTTTGGCGTATGAAATGGGAATCTTCCGTTCGCTTTCGTTGATGAAGGTGACTCCCGCGATCACGATCACGGCAAGTACGGCGAAGGCGAGGTAGGTTGGAAGCATCGAGGGATTGTAGTTGAAAAACATGGCGCCGATTTCCCTCGGAAGACCGGATACGATGCCAGCAAGGATGATAAGGGAAACACCATTCCCGATTTTGTATTCGGAGATGAGTTCGCCGATCCACATCAAGAAGACGCTTCCTGCCGTAATGACGAGGACGTTTGCAATGATGTTCGAAAACGGAAGTGGGTTCAATACCCTTTGGGATATCAAAAGATTCAAAAAGCCGTATGCCTGAAGGATGGCGAGGGGGACCGTAATATAGCGTGAAATTCGATTAAATTTCGCTTGCCCCTCGGCTCCTTCTTCGTAGTAAATCTTCTTGAGTTGCGGGAAGACGATCGTTAAAAGCTGCATAATGATCGTTGCTGTGATGTAGGGGCCGACGCCCAACATCATGATGGAAAGGTTCGATATGCCTCCTCCCGAAAAGATGTTCAGGAATCCGAAGAGTTGGTTGGATGACAAAAACTGCTGCAATTGCGCCGCGTTGATTCCCGGAATCGGGATCGCGGCCATCAATCGAAAAACAAAAAGCAGGAAAAGGACACTTAAGACCTTTTTCCTCAAGTCGGGTATCTTGAAAATCTGAAGGAATTTTTTCATGAATTACGCCACCGTGCCTCCCGCTTTCAGGATCGCGGCTTTTGCTTTTTCGGAAAGCCGGAGTCCCGTGACGGCGAACGCCGCACCGGGTTCCTTGTCGAAAAGGATCTTCACTAAATCGGAATCTTTCTTTATTATACCTTTTTCTTTGAGTATTTTTGGAGAAATCGCTTTGTTTTCGGCGGTGCTCTCAAGTTGGCTTGTGTGGATGATGATGGTTTGCATCCTTTTCTTCAGGGGATTTTTTACGCCCCGAAGTTTTGGGAGCCGCTGAATCATATCACGTCCAGCGGGACGTATTTTGTGTCCAGCCCGCGATTTTTGTCCTTTTTGCCCACCGCCGGATGTCGTTCCCCTTTTCCCGCCTCGGCCGATCCTCTTTTCTTTCCGTAAAGCGTGCTTTGGTTTTAATTCGTGTATTTGCATGGATGTTAAACGGTTTCAGAAGTCGACGGCTCCGCTTTTTTTGCGAGCTTTCGGAGAGCGTTCATGGCTGCGAGTGCGTTTGTTAGTTTGTTGGTAGTTCTGCCGAGAATTTTCGCGGAGACGTCTCGCACTCCGGCGAGTTCGAGAACGGTTCTGGCTGATCCGCCGGCAATGAGACCGTGGTTCAGTTTGGCCGGTTTCAAGCGGATCCGGGCGGCGCTGTATTTTTCCTCTATTTCATGAGGAATCGTTCGCCCATCCTTCAAATGTACCACAATGAGATTTTTTTGCGCCTGTCGTTTCGCCTTTTCGACGGAAGCGGCAACATCGAGCCCTTTGCCAATCCCAAGGCCGACCCTTCCTTTTTTGTCACCGATGACGATGGTCGCTCGGAAGCTCATTCTTTTTCCTCCGGCAACGACTCTCGTGACTCTCTTTATTTCAAGAACTTTTTCCTGAAATTCGCTCGGTTTCTTTTTTATGTGTTGGTTTCGTGGATTCATTGAATTTATAACGAAAGACCCGCTTCCCGGGCGCCCTCGGCGACCGCCTTGATCCGGCCGTGGTACTTGTATTTCCCTTTATCAAAAACCACCTTCTTTATTCCCGCCTTCAATGCTTTTTCCGCGATCGTTTTTCCGACATTTTTTGAAGCATCCGTTTTCTTCCCCTTTGTCTTGGTTTCGAGTGAAGAAGCTGACGCGAGCGTTTTTCCCGTCGCATCGTCGATGATTTGGGCATAGACATTGGCGTTGCTTCTGAAGACGGAAAGCCGTATACCGTTCCCGACGCTCTTGATCTTTGTTCGGGTCCGTATCGCTCTTCTATTATTTCTCTTGTTGATTAACGATTGTTTCATGGTTTATGCAGCTGATGTGGTTGCCGCTTTCTTACCGGCTTTTCTCCGCACCACTTCTCCTTCATAGTGAAATCCCTTGCCCTTGTACGGTTCCGGCTTCTTCATTTGTCGTATGTCAGCGGCTGTTTTACCAACCAAATTCTTGTCGACCCCCCTTATCTTTAGAATCGAGTTTTTTTCGACTTCAAAGGAAATTCCTTTTGGGGCTGGGAATTTCACCGGGTGGGAAAATCCCAAGCTCAAGTTCAAGTTCTCCCCTTCTTTCATGACGCGGTAGCCGACGCCTTCCAGAATAAGAGTCTTTTCAAAACCTTTCAAAACGCCGGTTACGGCGTTTTGCAAGAGCGCTCGTTCGGTTCCCCAATTGCTCTTCACTTGCTTTACGCGCGACTCCGCTTGCGTCGTGAGGACCTTGTCTTCTACCGAAACCGTAATGCCGGTAAGGATCGGTACCGTAAGTTCCCCCTTCGGGCCCTTTATGGAAACGTGGTTATCGGCAACCGTCACGGTGACGCCTTCAGGTATTGCTATTGGTTGTTTGCCTATCTTTGACATGGTGGTATTACCAAATTTCGAACAAAAGTTGACCTCCGACACCGAGTTTTTTCGCGTCGCTTCCCGAGAGGATCCCTTTCGGGGTCGAAAGCACAAGTGTTCCAAAGCCGCTTTTAACGCTCCGAATGTCGCGGTAGCCGAGGTATTTCTTAACCGAAGGTTTGCTGAGGGTTCGTATGCCCTGGATCATTTTTCTTCCCATGACATTCATTTCGATATATTTCTTGTATCCCTTTCCCTTGACTTCGGAATTTTTCACGAAACCTTTCATTTCGAGGATATCAACAACCGCCTTGTCCAATTTTGAATAGTTGCTTTTGACAGTTTCCTTTTTCGCCTTTTGAGCGTTTTTGATTTTTATAATGAGATCGATGTACATATTACCAACTTGCCTTTTTAATTCCCGGAATTTCGCCCCGGCTCGCGAGTTCTCTGAAACAAATCCTGCAAAGATTGAAATCCCGAAGATAACCGTGCGCTCTTCCGCAACGGAAGCAACGATTCACTTTCCTGGTCGTGAATTTTGGTGTTCTTTTTGATCGTACGTAGGTGGATGTCTTTGACATGAATTTATTTCTTCAATGGTACCCCAAGGCTGCGGTATAAATCAATTGCAGTGTCGCGGTTTTTGTTTTTGGGGACGATCGTGACTTGAATGCCAAATGTTGTTCTTGTTTTTTCCAATTCTATTTCCGGAAAAACGGTTTGATCTTTGAATCCGATATTTAAATTCCCGTTTGCATCGATATTCGAAAGATTCAGTCCACGAAAATCTTTGACACGGGGTAGAGCGAGATTAATGGTCTTTTCCAAAAAATTCTTCATGCGCGTTCCCCGAAGTGTTACCTTAAGGCCGATGATCTGCCCCGCGCGCACCTTGAATCCTGCGATGGATTGTTTCGCCTGCCTCCGGGAAGCTTTTTGACCCGTGATTGCCGCAAGATCCTTCTCGATTTCCGGCAAGCTCTTATCTTCAAAATGATCTTCCTGGCTGCGTCTCCCGATGCCGGAATTAACCACCACTTTTTCAATTTTTTTCATGAGATCTTCCATGGTCGTTATATGGTCGCTTTGCATTTTTTGCACACTCTTTCTTTTTTTGTTCCGTCGATCTTTATACCGATCCGCGTCGGCTTATGGCATGAAGGGCATACCAGTAAAACATTCGAGGCTTGCATCGGCCGCGGGACGTCGACGATTTGCCCTTTTTCGTTTTGCGTTTTGGGACGCGCGTGTTTTTTGAATACGTTCAATCCTTCGATGACGATTTTTCCGGTTCGCGAGTCAATGTTAATGACTTTGCCGCTTTTTCCGGCATCTTTTCCCGTCGTTATTTTTACCGTGTCCCCTTTCTTGATTTTCATGTTCGTATTACACCAATTCTTCGGCAAGCGACGCGATGGTGTCATACCCTTGTTCCTTTATTTCCCGCGGAAGCGGACCGAAGACTCTGGTCGCCTTCGGTTCTTTTTTATCCTTGTCGATGATGACGACGGCATTGTCCCCGAACCGAACATACGAGCCATCTTTCCGCCGTAGCGGCTCGCGCTGTCGGACGACCAAGACATTCACAATGTCCTTCTTCTTGATTTGTTTCCGGGGTTCCGCGGTTTGGACGGATGCCACGACGATATCGCCGATACGCGCATACCTTCGTTTGCTGCCGCCTAAAATTCGAAAACATCGCACGATTTTCGCGCCTGAATTGTCCGCTACTTTTAATATGGAACGTTCCTGTATCATGGTTTTATGCGCGCCCGCTGATGACCCAGCGTTTATCTTTGCTGAGTGGTCTCGAGTCCCGAATAATCACCTTTTCTCCCGTTTTATATTCATTCCGCTCGTCGTGCGCTTTGAATCGTTGCGTTACTTTATAATACTTCTGATAGCGGGGGTGCTTTTTCAGGCGTTCAACCTCAATGATTCTCGTTTTTTGCATTTTGTCGGAAACGACGATGCCTTGTAGTTTTCTCATGGTATTAATTCTCTTTGCGCGCGTTCTTAGCCGTGAGGATTTGCGCTATCCTCACCTTGGTCTTTTTGACTTCTTTGATGTTCTTCACTTTACCAGCCGCCAGATTAAATTTCAAATCCACGAGTTTTTGACGCTCCTCCGCGAGCTCTTTTTCCAATTCGGCCATCGGAACATTATTTAAATTTTTTGTTTCTTTCTTCGCCATATTAGTTCTTTTCGATGACTTTCGTTTTAACCGGGAGTTTGTGTCCTGCGATGCGGAGCGCTTCGTGAGCGGCTGCTTTTGGTATGCCGTCTATTTCGAAGAGAACTCTGCCGGGACGTACCGGAGCGACATAATGATCAATGTTCCCCTTGCCGCCTCCGAGCGTCACTTCCGGGGGAAGTTTCGTGATCGGCTTGTCGGGAAAAATGCGGATCCAGCTCTTGCCGCCTTTTTTCAAGGCGTGCGCAATTGACTTTCTCGCCGCTTCGATTTGTTGTCCCGTTATCCAAGCTGCTTCGGTCGCTTGAAGGCCGACGGTGCCGAAACTCAAGGAAAGTCCCCTTGTTTCTTTCATTCGCTTCTTGGATCTTCCCTTTTGCTGTTTTCGATGCTTTTGTTTTTTGGGCTGCAGAAACATGGTGGTCTCTTACTTGGTTTCTTCAAAAATCTCGCCTTTGTAAATCCATACCTTGATTCCGACGGTACCGTATGAATTGTGTGATGTCGCTTCGCCGTAATCGATGTTCGATCGGAGACTCGAAAGGGGCATTTTACCCTTCAAGAGGAAGTCGCTTCTCGATATTTCCGCACCGTCGAGGCGACCGCCCATCTTGATTTTCGCTCCCTTCACGTCTCGATTTTGCATGATAGATTCCAATCCCCGCTTCATGACGCGTCGGTAGGGAAGTCTCTTCTGAAGATCTGTCGCCAATTGCTGGGCGATGACAGCTGCGGAAATTTCGAATCGTTTCAGCTCTTCGATATTGATGTTCAGTGAAAAATTTTGATTGACGTTGTTCTTTTTTCTCAGCTTCTTCAGCGCCCTTAGAATCTTATTTTTCAGCTCTTCGATGCCCTTTCCTCCTCTGCCGATGATGAGTCCCGGCTTGGCGGATTTGATGTTCACGCGGACGTTTTCGCCTGCGCGTTCAATGTCGATTGCCGCGATGCCGGCGGACAGAATCGAGGCATTAATAATCTCTCTGATCATGTGATCCTCCTCCACGAAAAATTTGTTCGATTTTTTCAAGAACCACCGCGATGACCATGGGATGGTCACTCCGAGCCGGTATGCATTTGGTTTTATTTTTTGAGCCATGTCTTTGAATATTTTTCTAGATTGCTTTCCTTCTAAAAACTTTCTTTAATGTTCCAGTTTCAGCCGCGGGTTTCGGCGTGTCGATCTCTTTCATTTCTCTTATGACCGGCTCTTGCTTCGGCTGCTTAGCTTGCTTTTCCCCTTTCTCTGGTTTCATTTCCTTTTTTGATTTCTTGGTTCGCGCGAATGTGAAGGTGCCGCCGATCGGATGATCAGAAACTCCCAGGATCATCGTCACATGGCTCGTCTTTTTTTGGATCGGATCGATGCCTCCCCGCGATCGGGTGATCCATCGTTTAAACATCGGACCGTTGTCCACCGTTATCGTTTTGATGAACAGTTTTTTCGCGTCGAGGTGATGGTTGGTCGTAGCGTTCGAAATGGCCGATCGCAGGAGCTTCAATAAAGGTTCCTTGGAGCGCCTTGGATTCACGGTGAGTTTCGCCTCGGCAACGTCCACGGGAAGGTTTTTCAGAAGATCCGCGACAAAACGCACCTTCCGATGGGGCATGCGGAGATATTTAAGCGTTGCTTTTATTTCAGTTACTTCGTTCGCCATGGAATTTATTATTTACTGCCCGCCGCGGGTGCCGGTGTCGGTGTCGCTCCTTTTTCGAGTTCTTTTTGCATCTTTCCGCCGTGCTTGATGAATTTCCTTGTCGGCGCGAATTCACCGAGATGATGTCCGACCATATCTTCATTGATACGAACTTCAATGAAGGTCTTTCCGTTATGAACAAGAAAAAGGAATCCGACCATCTCGGGAGAAATTTCGGAATCGCGCGACCACGTTTTGATAGCCGGCGCATCGCTCGCTTTCAACCTTGAGATTTTCTTCAGGAGTTTGGGATCCACAAAGGGACCTTTTTTGCTTGATCGTGACATGGTTTTATTTCCTTCGTTTTACGATAAGTTTGTTCGAATACCGGTTTTTCCTCCGGGTCTTGTGACCGCCGGTGATTTTCCCCCATTTCGTTTTGGGTTTTCTGGTTCCCCGCGGTTGTCGGCCCTCGCCGCCGCCGTAGGGGTGATCTCGCGGGTTCATGACGGAACCGCGGACGGTCGGCCGAATGTTCAGCCACCGCGATCGTCCCGCCTTGCCGAGTGTTACCAAATTATATTCTGGATTGGATATTTGTCCAATGGAAGCGTAGCAATCCCACAGTATTTTTCTTATTTCGCCGGACGGCATTTTGAGATGCGTGTAGCCATCTTCGTGCGCAAGAATCTGCGCTGAAGTCCCCGCAGAGCGGATGAGTTGTCCCCCTGTCCCTGGCTGCAATTCCACGTTGTGAACGAATGATCCGACGGGGATTCGCTTCAAAACGGTTCTCATGCCGTTCTCGAGGGGTGCGTTGGGATCCGTAAGGACGCGGTCGCCGACCTTCATGGTATGCGGCGCCAAGATATATCTTCGTTCCCCGTCCGCATAGAGAACGAGGGCGATGAAAGCGGTTCGATACGGATCATATTCGATGGTTTCTATTTTTCCCGGTATTCCGATCTTCAATTGCTTGAAGTCGATCTGCCGGTAGACGATCTTGTTTCCACCTCCCTGGTGCCGCATTGAAATTTTCCCTTGATTGTTCCTTCCGGCATTTTTCTTGAGGCGCTCAGTGAGTTGCTTTCGCGGCTTCATGGTGGAAAGGACCCGGTAGTCGGCTACCGTCATCGATCTCGTTGATGGAGTTCGAGGATTCAGTTTCTTGATCATGATTATTGTATTTCGATCTTATCCCCCTTCTTGAGGGTTATGATCGCTTTTTTGATCGACTGCCGCCGACGGGGCTGGTTTTTGAAATATTTTAGTTTTCCCTTAATGTTCACGATATCGACAGCCACGGGTTTTATGTTATAGCGCTCGGCGATGTTTTCTTTAACGAGCGGCTTTGTTGCGGACTCGTCGACAAGAAAAACGTATTTATTGAGTGCCGAAAGGTCGGTCGCTCGCTCGGTGATCCACGGTTTTACCAAGACGTTCCGCGCCGCACGCTTCGCCGCTTTTTTCAGTTCGGTTTTCTTTTGTTGTTCCGCCTTGGGTTGTTCTGCTTTGACTACAGATTCCTCCTTTACGGTTTTTGGTTGTTTTTTGAAAATGGCCATGGCTATTTTTCGTATTTTTTGGCAAAGGTCGATAGGGCATCTTTCTCGAAAAAGATCTTCCGGGAAAGGAGGGATTCGTAAATATTCAAGGATTGCGGCGTCGAAAGTTCGACGGCCGGAAGATTACGGAAGGCCAAAAGCGCCGTTTTATTTTTCGGTTCGACGACCAAAAGGACTCGGTCGCGTTTCTCCGACAGATTTTTTATGACTTCGGCTGCTTTCTTCGTTTTCGGCGCTTCCAAATTCAGATCATCTACTATCTTTACGTCGTTATCTTTGATCTTCTTGGAGAGGACTGAAAGCAAAGCAAGCTTTTTCATCTTTGCGTTGATTTTCTTCGAATAATCTTTCTCGTTTCGCGGTCCGAAGGTGACGCCGCCGCCGATCCAGAGCGGCGACCGGGTCGAACCGTGCCGCGAACGGCCGGTATGCTTTTGACTCCATGGCTTCTTACCGCCGCCGGAAACCTCGGATCGATCTTTGGTATGCGCCCACGGCCGCCTCCCGTTCGAGGTGAATGCCACAAAGGCTTGATGGACGAGGTCGGGGTTCCATTTTACGGAGAAAAGCGATTCCGGCACCTCGACGGTTCCTGTTTTTTTGTTGGTTTTGTCGAAAACGTCCAGTTTCATTTTTGTATTTCGATTTTTCCACCGACCGGTCCGGGGATTGCCCCCTTCATAAGAACGATTTTTTCTTCGGTTTGAATATCGATAACCTCCAGGTTTTTAATAGTCACTCTTTCAACGCCCATATGGCCGGCCATCCTCCTTCCCTTGATGGTCCGCTGGGGGGCTGTCGGTCCGTTTGATCCCGGCGCCCGCAAGCGGTCTTTTTGTCCGTGGCTTTTGGGGCCGCCGTGGAAACCATGCCGCTTTACGACGCCTTGAAAACCGCGCCCTTTCGTCGTGCCGCTCACCTTTACCAATTCCCCTTCTTTTATTTCTGAAAGGTCTGAATTTTCGGAAACTTTAACCGGCGTGACGGCTATGCATTCATTCTCCTTCCAAACTTGAGACATCTTTAGTTTTGTGCCGCTGACTTTCATGGTTGCTATGGTCAAAAAAAATGGCCGGGACTTCGCCACGGTCGTTCTTTTGGCTACTTGTCTCCTTGGCTCTTATAGTAGACAAAAGCCCCTTTTTTGTCAACTAATCGTCAACTATCTTCCCCTCGGGCTGTCTCTGGGGCAACGCCTGAGCCCTATCCTTCGCGGAAGATAGCAGGCTCATTCTTTTTTCGGTAAGCGGAGAACGCTCGGCGCTGAAAGAGCGGCGCTTTTTCCTTTCCGCCGTGTCCGCGATTTTGAGATGGTTTGATCAGAAAAGAAAAGGGGGCTTCTCGAGGTGATTGGCGTGAAATACAAACACCGCCGGGATGGCGGTGTTTGTATTTCGTTGCTCTTTATTCGATTTCTACTCCATCTTAATTTCAACGTCCACGCCCGAAGGTAAATTGAGATCGGTCAAGGATTCTATCGTCTTTTGTTCGGGGTTCATGATGTCGAGAAGCCGTTTGTGAATGCGAAGCTCAAACTGTTCTCTCGATTTTTTGTGCACGAACGTCGAACGGTTCACGGTATATTTCTTGAACTCGGTCGGCAAAGGTATCGGTCCTATGATTTCGCCGCCCTGTCGCTTGATCGTTTCGATGATCTGGCGGACAGAGTTGTCGATCAATTTTGGATCGTACGCTTTGATCTTTATTCTTAATTTGTCTTTTTGGAGATCTGAATCTTTCTTGGGCATTGTCGTTTGAAAGAGCTGCGATGGATTATAGTTATTTGATGATCTTCACGACGACTCCGGCGCCGACGGTTTTGCCGCCCTCGCGGATGGCGAACCGTTGCTGCTCTTCAAGGGCGACCGGCGCGATGAGCTTGACGGTGATGTTTACCGTATCTCCCGGCATGACCATTTCAGTTCCTTCCGGAAGCGTGACTTCTCCGGTCACGTCGGTCGTTCTGATGTAGAATTGCGGTTTATACCCCTTAAAAAACGGCGTGTGTCGGCCACCTTCTTCTTTGGAGAGAACGTACACCTCTGCCGTGAATTCGGTGTGGGGTGTAACGCTGCCCGGCTTTGCGATAACTTGGCCTCGCTCTACGTCTTCTTTCTTCAAGCCGCGGAGAAGGACTCCCACGTTATCGCCTGCCTGGCCCTCGTCGAGGGTTTTTTGGAACATTTCGATGCCGGTAATAACCGTCTTCGTCGTCGGTCGGAGACCGATGATTTCCACTTCGTCGTTCACTTTGATGACTCCCCGTTCAACCCTTCCGGTTACGACGGTGCCGCGTCCTTCGATTGAAAAGATATCTTCGATCGGCATTAGGAACGGCTTGTCGATAGCGCGCACCGGTTCGGGAATATAATCATCCAATGCCTTCACGAGTTCGAGGATCGGTTTTGCCGCTTCGTCATCGGCTGACTTTGCTTCGAGCGCCTTCAAGGCGGATCCGCGGATGATCGGAGTCGCATCTCCGTCGAAATGATATTTCTTCAAAAGCTCTCTAACTTCCGATTCAACGAGATCGATGAGTTCCGGATCGTCGACCATGTCTACCTTATTGAGGAAGACAATGATCTTCGGAACGCCGACTTGATATGCGAGCAAGATGTGCTCCCGCGTCTGCGGCATCGGGCCGTCAGCCGCCGAAACGACGAGGATTGCGCCGTCCATCTGTGCGGCACCCGTGATCATGTTCTTGATGTAGTCGGCGTGTCCCGGTGCATCAATGTGCGCATAGTGACGCTTTTCCGATTCGTATTCGGAGTGGTGGAGGGCGATCGTGATGCCGCGCGCTTTTTCTTCCGGCGCGTTATCGATCTGATCGACGGCTTCCTCCTTCTTCGCCAAGCCCTTCATGTGAAGAACGTGGGTGATTGCCGCGGTCAACGTCGTTTTTCCGTGGTCCACGTGACCGATCGTCCCAACATTGACATGCGGTTTGGTTCTTACGTATTTTTCTTTTTCTGCCATGTTTTTATTTTTTGTTTCGACCTAAAGACTTTTTAGTATTGATAGTATAGAACATACTCCTCTTTTTATCAAGATTTGTCAATGGTTTTTTGACCATTTCCTTACTTTTTCCTCCCCTCGATGATGGTTTGGGCTACATTTTGCGGTACTTCCTCGTAGTGGGAGAATTCCATATTAAACGATCCGCGGCCTTGGGTCATCGATCGGAGTGCGGTCGAATAACCGAACATTTCGGCAAGCGGAACGTTTGCGTCGATAACGCGAATCGTGCCCCGCTCCCCCATCGCTTTGATCTTGCCGCGCTTAGAGCTCAAATCTCCCGTTACGTCGCCCAAGAAATCGGGCGGGACAATAACCTGCACTTTCATGATCGGCTCAAGGAGGATAAGTTTTGCTTTGGTGCAGGCCTCTTGGAGCGCCATGGAACCGGCGATCTTGAAGGCGAATTCGGAAGAGTCCACTTCGTGGTACGATCCGTCGAAGAGCGTTACCTTGAGATCGATGAGCGGGTAACCAGCTAGGATTCCCCGCTGTGTCGCTTCCCGAATTCCCTTTTCCACGGCCGGTATGAATTCCTGTGGAATGACACCCCCCTTGATGGCGTCGACAAATTCGAATCCGGTACCGCGTTCCAAAGGCTCCACATTGATCCACACGTGGCCGTATTGTCCACGGCCTCCCGATTGCCTGATGTATTTACCCTCGGCTTCCGCTTTTCCTTTGATGGTTTCCTTATAGGCGACTTGCGGACGGCCAACGTTCGCTTCTACGTTGAATTCCCTCTTCATCCGGTCGACGATGATTTCGAGATGGAGTTCTCCCATGCCCGAAATGATGGTCTCACCGGTTTCTTCGTCCCCGGCAACCCGGAAGGTCGGGTCTTCTTCGGAGAGGCGGTGGAGGGCGATGCCCATTTTTTCCTGGTCGGCCTTCGTTTTCGGTTCGATCCTTACGGAAATGACCGGCTCGGGGAAGACGATTTTCTCGAGAACGATCGGATGTTCCGGATCCGTCAGGCTGTCCCCGGTTGTGGTGTTTTTGAGGCCGACGATGGCACCTAAGTCGCCCGCATACAGCTCATCCACCTCTTCTCGGTGGTTGGCGTGCATGCGAACCATTCTCCCGATGCGTTCTTGGTTGTTTTTGGTCGAATTCAAAATGTAGCTGCCTCGCTTGACGACACCCGAGTAAATTCGGAAATAGGTGAGTGATCCGACGAAAGGATCAGCAGCTATTTTAAACGCCAAGCCGGCAAAGGGTTCCTCGTCCTTCGGATGCCGTTCTTCTTCGTTGCCTGTTTCGGGGTTGATTCCTTTAATTGGGGGCATATCCAAGGGTGACGGCAGATAATCGATGACGGCATCGAGAACTAATTGCACGCCTTTGTTTTGAAGCGCCGATCCGCAAAAAACGGGCACTAAGCGGTTCGCGATTGTTTCTTTCCGAAGAACTTTCTTCAGGGCGTCGATCGAGGGCTCTTTCCCTTCCAGATATTCCGCCATCAAGGCATCGTCCTTTTCGACGATTTTTTCAATGAGGTCGTGCCGCTTTGTTTTTGCCGCTTCCGCAAGATCGGCGGGAATTTCTCCTTCAATGATTTTTTCCCCGTGCTCACCTTCAAAGCGGATTGCTTTCATATTTAACAAATCAACGACGCCCTCGAAAGCCGATTCCGAACCGATGGGTATTTGCATGGCGACGGCATTCGGTGTCAGCCGTTCGAGAATTGAATTGAAACTGAAATCAAAACTCGCTCCCATCCGGTCAAGTTTATTGATAAAGCAAATTCTCGGCACCTGGTATTCGTCCGCATAATGCCAGTTCGTTTCTGATTGCGGCTCAACGCCGGCAACCCCGTCGAATACGACGACGGCGCCGTCCAAAACGCGGAGCGATCGCTTTACTTCTACCGTAAAGTCGATGTGGCCAGGCGTGTCGATGAGGTTGATCCGGTTTTCATGCGCCTTATCGCCCTTGGCGTAGGTTGGTATCCAAAAGCATGTCGTGGCGGCCGAGGTGATGGTAATACCCCGTTCCCGCTCCTGTTCCATCCAGTCCATGACGGTATCTCCCTCGTGCACTTCGCCGATCTTATGAGAAACACCCGTATAAAACAGAACACGCTCCGACGTCGTCGTTTTTCCGGCGTCGATATGGGCAATAATGCCGATATCCCTCACTTTTTCTAATGGGTACTGTCTCGGCATAATAATTAACCCCTCAAGTAGCTCGCAAAGGCCCGATTTGCTTCCGCCATGCGGTGCGTATCCTGTTTCTTCTTGATCGCCGTTCCTTCGTTTTTAGAGGCGGCAATGATTTCTTCCGCGAGCTTTTGGGCCATGGGTTTCCCCTTCTTTTTTCTCGCCGCGTCGATGATCCAGTGCGTCGCAAGGAAGAATTTCCGTTCGCTCCTTACTTCCCGCGGTATTTGATAGTTCGCTCCGCCGATGCGCTTCGAGGTCACCTCGAGAAGCGGCGTCGCATTTTCAAGTGCTCGCTCGAAAACTTGGATGGGGTCTTCTTTCGTTTCCTTTTCAATGTACCGCAAACTCTCGTATAAAATTTTCTCGGCAACCAGTTTTTTACCGTCTTCCATGAGATAGTTCACAAAACGACCCATATCCACGCGGCCGTTGACATGATCCGGATTATGCTCTCTTTTTTTGAACCCTTTTCTTCGCATGATGATTATTTTTTCGGACGCTTTGCCCCATACTTGGAGCGCTGTTGTTTTCTCGCTTCGACGCCTTGCGTGTCCAAAATACCCCGGACGATGTGATATCGAACACCCGGAAGATCCTTAACCCTCCCGCCGCGGATCACCACGACGGAGTGTTCCTGCAGGTTATGACCTTCGCCAGGGATATACGCGGTGACTTCCATGCCGTTCGTCAACCGTACCCTTGCCACTTTCCGCAAGGCGGAGTTTGGCTTTTTGGGCGTTGTCGTGAAGACCTTCAAGCATACTCCCCGCTTGAAAGGCGATGGTGAGTCGACGGGGCGGTTTTTTAAATAATTGAAATAAAACTCCAGGGCTGGAGATTTCGATTTCTTTTTGGCAGTCAACCTGCCTTTCTTGATCAACTGATTAACAGTGGGCATTCTTGTCGCTACGGATAGATATGGTAAGGGCGATCGTTAAAATTGTCAACCCACGGTAACCGGTTTGTAGCTCCCGTTCGTGAAGTCGAACTGATAAAAAGCGGCATTGTCGGATGGGCCAACCTGAAGGATGAAGCTTGTCACCGAGGGATCCATGGAAAAGTTCGCGACACCGTCCACGGAACTTTGCGGGGGCATCGCCTTAAAGGCGCCGGTAATGCTTGTCGATGTCACGTTGTTTCCCGAAGGATTGAAGATTTGTACGAGATTTGAAAGATCGACGGCGCTGTAGCTCGTCGCGGAATCGGTGAATACCTTGACCGTCACGGCGATATTTCCGTCCGGCGTCTTGGTAACTCTGCTTACGAGAACGGTGAGTTTCGCCTGCGGTTGAAGATTGGGGCTCGACGTTGCATTGAATAAGATGCTGGAATTTATCGAAACCGGCGACACTTGGGAAGAAGTTGCGGTCGTCGTTGTTTCAACGGGCGTGCTTGAGCTTGAACTTGAACTTGAATTCAAATTCGTATTTGTACTCGTGCTTATGCTTGCACTGCTCGTGACGTCTTGCGAGTCGAGGCTTTCCAGGGTGCTGATCTTTTGAAAGAGAATGAAAAATCCGGCAACCATAAGAACAACCATCACCCCCAATACCACATACAGATTCCTGAGGCTTCTGTTTTTGTTCATGATTCTATTATATCATGGGAAGGTTACCAAAATGACAACCGTTATCTTCGAAGTGATTATTTTGATATTTTCCGCGGTCATCCACGAAGTGTCGCACGGCTTCGTGGCCGATAAGCTGGGAGATCCAACCGCAAGGCTTTCGGGGAGATTGACGCTGAATCCTTTAAAGCACTTAGATCCCTTCGGATCGGTCATTCTTCCACTGCTCCTCGCCCTCATACCCGGAGGGATCATCTTCGGTTGGGCAAAACCCGTTCCGTACAATCCTTATAACTTGAAAGACCCTGAAAAGGGCGCAGCTAAGATCGCGGCTGCCGGTCCCCTTTCCAATTTCGCTCTGGCGCTCGTTTTCGGCATCCTCTTCAGGATCACCGCCCCGTACAATGCTGGAATTCTCGCGAGTTTCAACGCGTTTGCCGGTATTATCGTTGCAATTAACGTACTGCTTGGCGTTTTCAATTTGGTGCCGATTCCTCCCCTTGACGGAGCGAAGGTTCTCACGGCAGCGCTTCCGGACAGTGCGTGGAAAGTGAAGCGGTTCCTCGCCGAGAACAATCCATACGGCTGGTTCATTCTTATCGCCTTCATTTTTTTTGGCTTTTCTGTCATAACGCCGATCATTTCGTTCATCTTTCGAATTTTCACCGGTATTCCTCTTTATTGAATTGACATCCGCGTTCCCTTTAGGTAACATCCAACCATATGCGACAGTGCTATATCTGCGGAAAATCATATAAGACCGCCAATACGCGCGTAATGCTCCGGAGCCATTACAATCCGACATCTTCCCATAGGAAACGGGCAAACTTAAAACTCATGCGGAATATCGTTCCGGGAAAGCGGGTTTTGGTGTGCGTGAAGTGCTTGAAAACTTTGAGTAAAAAGAAAGCGCCCGCTAAAAAATAGGGCGCTTTTTCGGGTTGTAGTACAGCGGTAGTATACACCCTTGGGGTGGGTGCGACCCGGGTTCAACTCCCGGCAGCCCGACAAAATAAAATCATAGCCGGAAGTTGAACGGGAAAGGGGTCGGGAAAACGGAAGTTTTCCCGTGGTGGAAACACTAAAACCGCAAGGTGTTAGGGAGCCCTGAGCTCGTCGAGGGGCGACGTGAAACCCCCGGCAGCCCGACAAAAAGTGAAAGGCTCCGCATGTTTTGCAGAGCCCTCGAGAAAATTTCGATTTTCAGATTGTTACCCCAGACACTATTGGTCTGTGGTAATTTTCTTTCCTTGTACTACCCCCTTCGCCTCGCTCGCCAGATCGCCAAATTTCTTTGACGACAAAATCTCCTTTCTTTTTCGTCAGTTTCACGAAAAGAATCTCCCCGATTCTTTCGTGAAAATTCTTTTTCTTGGGGACCGAAATTTTTACTTCTTCTTTCCCCATGAAAAAGGACACGATGAAATGTTTGCCGTTACTTTTTGTAACGGTCGCGGCGAACGTTTCTCGGAAAAAACACATCAGATGCCTCCAATAAATGGTTGTTGAAAAGAACAGTTATTCCCGCCATTGCGACAGGAATCCCGCCAAAGCAGTACCCGTTATTATATCACATAAGTTACCAATTCCAAGTGAGGCCTCGGTAAAATGAAAAAGTGGGTAAGACCGGCCTAGCGGCCTTGGAGCGCACACTTTTTCAGCTTGCCGGGGCCGAACGCTTAGTACCCTTCCAGTTTTTTCGATTTTTGGTGCGTTCGGATCTTTTCCAATGCCTTTGCTTCGATTTGTCGGATGCGTTCTCTCGTGACGCCGAACTCTTTACCAACTTCCTCGAGTGTATGCGGGATATTGTCATCGAGACCGAACCGCATGGCGAGAATCTTTTGTTCGCGTTCCGTAAGATCCGCCAAAATTTCCTTGATTTGATCCTTCAAGAGCGCTTGATTCGCCATTTCATCGGGGCTCAAACTTTGTTCATCTTTGATGAAGTCGGAAAGCGTCAGATCATCCTCGCTGTCGCCGATTGGGGCTTCAAGGGACATAACTTCCTGCGAGATCTTCTGAATATAGTGAATTTTTTTCACATCCATGCCCATTTCGGAAGCAATTTCTTCCGGCAGCGGTTCCCGACCGATTTCTTGCATGAGTTGTCGCTTGATTTGCGTGTATTTTGTGATCGTTTCCACCATGTGAACCGGAATACGAATGGTTCGCGAGTAATCAGCCAAGGCGCGCGTCACGGCTTGTCTGATCCACCACGTGGCGTACGTTGAGAATTTGAACCCTTTTGTGTAATCGAATTTATCGACGGCGCGCGAAAGGCCGATATTTCCCTCTTGGATCAAGTCGAGGATACTCAAGCGTTGGCTCCGGTTGGCATACCGCTTAGCGATAGAGACGACGAGCCGGAGATTCGCTTGAATTAATCTCTTTCGTGCGGCTTCGTCTCCGTGCTCGATGCGTTTTGCGAGGTCTTTTTCTTCCGCCGAGGTCAAGAGCGGGGTTTTTCCGATTTCTTTCAAGTACATCTGGACGGCATCCGGGAGGTCGTTTTCGATCCTGGTCGCTTCCTTGAGTTCGCTCGCGGAAACTTCCTCAAGGTTCAAGTTCTTGATGACCGGACCCGATTCTTTGATTTTAATCCCTTCCTTTTCGAGGCGGGCATATACTTGCTCCAAGAATGGAAGGTTTTTTTCTATTTCCGGGAAATAATTCAACACTTCGGCATCAGTCAGGAACTCTCTGCCTCGTCCGCGTTTTACAAGTTCCTCCAGGGCCTCAGCGTACTCCGGTGGGATGGGAACTAATTTTTCTTTCTTCGGTTTTGGTTGCCGCTTTTTTGTTGTTGCGGATTTTGTTGCCGCCTTTTTCTTTGTGGCGGGTCGTCTCGCTTGTTTCTTGTGATACTTTTTTTGAGAAGCCATGTTATTTCTTCAAATCGTTCAATTTTTTGCTTTCATCAGAGAAGCGGGTTAAAAGTTTCGAGATGTTTTCTTCGTCTTCGGAGTTTTCGGCTTCTCGGAGCGCTTTTTTGAGTGACGATCTTGTTTCGTTGATGGATAGGATTTTGATCCTTTTTAGAAGATCGTTGAATTCTTTTTTGATGGTTTTCTCGTCGAGTGAGCTGGTAAGGTACGACGCTTCGAGTTCCAGTACGCCCCCGTCATCGGCGCTTGCTCCGCCCTCGACAATGCCTCTGAATTTTTCAGGAAGGAACTCCAGTTCGTTTTTTAAGGTATCAAGAAAGACCCTGTTTGTCAAAGCAACGGCGACCAACTTTCTGGCCAATTCTTCCTGTTTATCCGCTTGATTCTCGCGGGATATAAATTCCGGGGATGCATCCTTAATCTCCTCGACGGAGAGGTTCCCCATTTCTTCCCGAAGATCGTTTTCCGCAATGCCGGAGAATTTGGAGCACTCGCCAATCCACATACCTTTTTCGACGGCACTTTTTACTGTCTCAATCTTCGAGAGGACATGACGAAGAATTCTTTTTTTGGTTGGAATGTCTCCTTCTGTATATGAATCGTTCGTAAAGTAGATGTTCATGAGATACGAGAGGGCCGGCTTCGCCCAACTCAAGGCCGTTTTCATGAATTCCGGATTTTCTTTGCACGCGTCCGCCGGGTCTTTGAATGTGCCGAGATCGATGACCTTTACATGGAAATCAAAGTTGTGAAAATAGTCCAAGCTTCGCTCGAGAGCTTTGATACCAGCTTCGTCTTTATCAAAACTCACCATCACGGTATCGGCGAATCTTCGGAGGCGCAGTAAGTGTTCTTCCGTAAGGCCGGTCCCGGAGACGGCAACGACGTTTTTGATGCCCGACTGCCAGGACATGAGAAAATCCATTTGTCCTTCGACAATGACGACGACCTTCGACTCGGCAATTGCTTGCTTTGATTTATCGAAACCGTAAAGGACTTTCGATTTGTTGAAAATGATGGTTTCGGGAGAGTTTAAATATTTCGGAGTGTCTTTTGCGTCAGCGCCGTTCACCCCCGGTACGATACGGCCGGTGAAAGCGACCGTTTTCCCAACCTGGTTCGCAATCGGGAACATGATCCGCTCGAAAAATTTGTCTTTAATGAGACCGCGCGCGTTCTTTTGTGCGAGCCCTGCCCGCATAGC
Organism: bacterium; assembly: GCA_021791395.1. Taxonomy (GTDB): domain Bacteria; phylum Patescibacteriota; class Minisyncoccia; order UBA6257; family GWB1-50-10; genus JAKAHT01. The sequence goes on along the minus strand of JAJYWR010000002.1, from coordinate 63,415 downwards.
ATCGCTCACGGTGTAGTGGTTCTTGACGAGATACCTCACGAGATCGTCCCCTCCTGTTGCGTAGCCGATCTTGAATTCCTCCATTGTTTCCGGTTTAAGTCCCCTCTCCGTGAGGTACGTAAGCACATTTTGATTTCGGAGGAGGTTTTGTCGATAGAATACGGCGGCAGCTTCGTTGATGTCATAGAGAACACCAAACTCGCGCTGCTCAGCAGGATTCAGGGTTTGGATTTGGAGGCCGGCTTTTTCGGCGAGGAATTTGAGGGCTTCAGGAAATTCGACGTGCTCGTAGAGCATGACGAACTTGATGACATCGCCCCCGAGGCCGCATCCGAAACAGTGCCACATTTTCCGTTCCGGCGAAACGAAAAACGAGGGTGTTTTTTCCTGATGGAAAGGGCAAAGCGCTTTGAAATTTTTGCCGGCCGGAATGAGCTCGACGTATGACTTTAAAAGGTCGACAACGCCGATTTTTTCCTTGATGAGATCGACATCTTTTGGCATCGCTCTTATTCTATATCCGTCTGGCTCTTCCTGCAAAATTTCGCCTCTCCGGCCTCCGCTCTCTTTTCCATCCCCCACTTCCGCCCCCCGGTCTCCCCCAAAAATTCGAGGAGAGCGGGGGGCCAAAGATTCTGAGGATAAGCTTTAAAAAGCAAAAGACCGCAGGAAGATGTTGTTTTCCCGCGGCCTTTGTTTAGTTAGTTAAACCTCGTAGATGCCGTCGAAGCCGACGAACATCTTTGTCACCCCGATATGAAGGAATTCCTTCAATATCTCTTCCCCCTTTCTTAATTCTTCTTCGTAGAACGGCACTTCTCTTTTGCCGCCATAGGCGCCACATTCGTCGTGCGCCATAATACCGACGTTTTCCGTTCCGTGAAGCTTGATGGAGGCGGCTATTTGGCGAAGAATGAAGTCCCGATCGGTTTCATGTTCGGGTGAGACCAGCTGTTTGACGCCGCCGGCAACCTTGATGATGTCGAAGTGCTGATCGGAATGCTCCTTCAAGAATTTTTCTAAAGCTCCTGAGAAACGGTCATCAAAGCACCAAAGTATGACGGATTTCGCGTGGTAGTGCCCTTCGGGTGATTCAACTGACAAGATTTTTTTCATATTTTTTCCTTTTTAATTGACAAAAGTCGTGAGCGACCAACTTCGCGCTAGTATACATCAAAAATCGCGATCAGTCAACGAGAAGTGTAAGGAATGTTCCGCTTTTAATATTCTTCACTTCGAGAAATCCGGATTTCACTTCGAAATATTTCTCATCGCCGTTTGCATCAATCACTTTCGCGGCGCCCGGACGGAGCGACGTCATGAGCGACCGGTGATTTGGCAAGACCGTAATTTCGCCGGACTTCGTTCCGACAGTAAGACTCTCGACGTCCGATTCAAACAAGATCCCCCGCAATGAATCAATTCGTACGTGCATCATGAATGTATTTCGTCGATGCCGCCCTTGAGATAGAAGTTCTCTTCCGGAGTGTCATCGTGTTTTCCGTCGATGATCTCCTTGAATCCTCTCACGGTTTCCTTGAGCGGCACGTACTTGCCGGGTCTCCCGGTGAATGTTTCCGCGACGAAGAACGGCTGCGAAAGGAATCGCTGGATCTTCCGCGCTCTTCCGACGAGACGCTTGTCGTCCTCGGAAAGTTCTTCGATACCCAAAATAGCGATGATATCCTGGAGTTCCTTGTACCGTTGGAGGATTCTTTGTACCTCATGTGCGACCTCGTAGTGTTCTTTGCCGACCACCTTTGGCGTTAAGGCGGTCGAATTCGAGGCCAAGGGGTCGACGGCTGGATAGATGCCGATCTCAGTCAAGGCGCGAGACAAAACGATCGTGGAGTCCAAGTGGCTGAACGTCGTCGCCGGTGCCGGATCGGTGATATCATCCGCCGGGACGTAAATGGCTTGGACGGACGTGATGGATCCTTTGTCGGTTGAAGCGATCCGTTCTTCAAGCTTGCCCATTTCTTCCGCCAAAGTCGGTTGGTATCCTACGGCCGACGGCAGACGGCCGAGGAGCGTTGAAACTTCGAGTCCCGCCTGAGAAAACCGGAAGATGTTGTCGATGAAGAGCAGAACGTCCTTTCGATCCTCGTCGCGGAAATATTCCGCCATCGTGAGCGCGGTCAAGGCCACGCGGAGACGACTCCCCGGCACTTCATTCATTTGTCCGAAGACGAGCGCCGTCTTTTCCAGAACGCCAGATTCTTTCATTTCGTGATACAGGTCATTCCCTTCACGGGTCCGTTCGCCGACACCCGCGAAGACGGATGCGCCGCCGGAAACTTCCGCCACGTTCCGGATGAGTTCTTGGAGCAAAACGGTTTTTCCAACGCCGGCTCCGCCGAAGAGCCCCACTTTTCCGCCCTTGATCATTGGTGCGATAAGATCGATGACCTTGATGCCTGTTTCGAATACCTCAACTTTCGTCGAGCGCGACGTCAAAGGCGGAGCATTCCGGTGGATCGGAAGATGTTTCCCGAATTTCATCGATTTGTCACTCAAAGATTCACCGAGAACGTTGAAAATGTTGCCGAGCACTTCTTTACCGACCGGTACTTCAATCTGCCCGCCGGTATCGGTTACGACATCGCCCCGCTTCAAGCCGTCAGTTGATCCTAAGGATACCGCCCGTATCTTTCCCGGTTCGAGGTGTTTTGCGACCTCAAGAACGATTTCCTTTTCCTGCCCTTCCCGTTTGACCTTTAAAGCGTTCAAAAGCGCCGGCATCTTTTTTTCATCGAATGCGACATCGACCACGGGACCTATGATTTGTACTATTTTTCCTTGATTCATATGTTTTAAATGTTTTGAGTAATTGCCGCGACCGTTCCGGTCAATTCTCCGAGCTCTTTCGTAATCATTTCTTGCCGCGTTTTATTATACGCAAGCGTGAGTTCATTTGTGAGATCGTGCGCATTGTCCGAAGCGTTCTTCATGGTCACTCTTCTCGATGAATGTTCGGAAGCATTTGCTTCGAGCATTAGATGGTATACTTGTACCTTTAAGAGATGCGGCAAGAGGTCATCGAGGATTTCCACGGGCGTTGGTTCCATGATATAGTCGAGGGTTTCGGTCGCCCGCCGTTTCGCGATTTCCGCTTTAAGTTCCGAATACCGGCCGGTGTTCGGAACGACCTCTTCCACGGTTTTTCGGATTTGCGTCGCTTCGAAGGGCAAGATTTGCCGTTCGACGACTTCCTGGGAAAGCGCCGAGGTGAAGTTCATCGAGAAAGAAACGATGCGGTCCCATTCTTTTCTTTGATATCCACGGTTGAGGATTTCCGTAAGTTCTTCGATCTCTTCGACATCGACGATATCTCCGTAGTTTGAAAAATGACCGAGCGGCTCGACGCCGAGGCGCCGCACGTAGTCGGTTCCCTTCTGGCCGACGGTCACGAAGCTGAATTTTCCCGCTTTGAAATCTTCTTCGTTCTCCTTCAGGAACTTTTCAACCTTTTTTAAGATCGAACTATTGAAGGAACCGACGAGCCCCTTGTCCGACGTTACGATAAGGAGGAGGGTTTTTTCGACGGGGCGGGAGAAAAACGTTTTGCCAATCTCCATGCCGGACTTCGCGAGATAATTCGTGATGTTCCCCAAAATCTCGAGAGCGTCGAAGGCATAAAAACGCGAAGCGAGAGCGGCTTCCTGCGCTTTCCGCATTTTTGTGGCGGCAACGAGTTCCATGGCAGCCGTGATTTGGTTGATGCTTTTAACGCCGTTTATTCTTTTTTTGAGGTTGTTTAACGATGCCATGAATTTAACGATGCCATGACTCACACGCTTTTTTGAGCCGTTCTTCTACTTCCTTTTCTAAATCCCCCGCTTCGGCTATTTTCTTCAAAATATCGACATGGAGATCTTCGAGATATTTAACGAATTCATCCGCTTTGTTTCCTACTTCTTCTTTTTTTGCATCGTCGAAGTAGCCGTTCACGGCCGCATAGATCAAGCATACTTGCTTTTCCATGGCGACCGGCGCGAGGTCGCTTTGTTTCAATATCTCAGTCAGTACTTCGCCGCGCTTGATCCGTTTTTTTGTCGCTTCATCCACTTCCGAAGCGAACTGCACGAAAGCTTGAAGTTCCCGGAATTGCGCGAGTTCAAGTCTCAATCGGCCAGCAACTTTCTTCATGGCTTTTGTCTGTGCGCTTGATCCGACACGCGAAACCGAAAGCCCTGCATTAATGGCCGGCCGGACACCCTGATTGAAAAGATCGGACTCAAGATAGATTTGGCCGTCCGTGATGGAAATGACATTCGTCGGGATGTAGGCAGAAATGTCGCCGAGCTGCGTTTCGATGATGGGAAGTGCCGTCAAGGATCCGCCACCTTTTTCGGGGCTCAATTTCGCCGCCCGTTCCAAAAGACGCGAATGAAGATAAAATACGTCGCCTGGGTATGCTTCTCTTCCCGGCGGCCGCCGGAGAAGGAGTGATATTTGGCGGTAACTCCAGGCGTGCTTCGAAAGGTCGTCGTAAATCACGAGCGCATCCTCTCCTTTATCCATGAAATATTCGCCGATGGCACACCCGGCGTACGGCGCAAGGTACCAAAAGGCCGCCGGCGATGAAGCGCCTGCGACGACGATGATCGAGTATTTCATCGCGCCGTTTTCTTCGAGCGTTTTCACGAGTTCCGCGACTTTGGATTCCTTTTGGCCGATCGCAACATAGATGCAGACCGGCAATTTTCTGCCACTGTCTTGCCGCTGGTTGATGATTGCATCGATAACAATCGCCGTTTTTCCCGTCTGGCGATCGCCGATGATGAGTTCCCGCTGTCCCCGTCCAATCGGGATCATGGCATCAATTGATTTGATTCCCGTGTGGAGCGGTATTTTTACCCCTTCCCGATCCAAAACCGAAGGAGCATTCCGTTCCAGAAAGTACCGCACGGGCTTTTTGGTTTTAAAAATTTCACCGCGGCCGTCGAGGGGCCTTCCCAGAGGATCGACAACTCGTCCCAACATTTCATCGCCGATTTCGATTGAGAGAATTTCGCCGGTCCGTCGCACTTCGTCGCCGCTCCGGATACCCGAATCGGCTCCTAAAATGAGAGCACCCAAGCTTTCTTCTTCGAGGTTCAGCGCCAAGGCCGGCACCGAGCCTTCCTCGGTCACGATAGTTACGATCTCCTGGCTCTTCACGTTCCGAAGGCCGGAAATCTTCGCGACGCCGTCGCCGATTTCGACGACGCGGCCGACATCTTCCCACTCGGTTTTCCGGTCGGAATCCTCGAGTGCTCGCCGCAGTTTTTCCACTATTTCATAACTCATAGTTATTTTTCTTTATTGAATAAATTTTTCAGTATCGTTCGGAGCGTCATATCGAGTTCCCGCTCGTCGTCGATCGTGAGTTTCGCGCCGGCAACCAATTCTTCGTTGATGTGTTTCTCGATATCGTATTTCCCCTTGCCCAGTTTTTTGGCGATCTCTTCATAAAAATGATCGGGAAGTTCCCGGGCAGTCTCGACGTTTAAGAGATGCTTCCCTTGGAGTTCGCGGGCGTATCGTTCCGCGAATTTGAGGATTTCCTCTTTCCGTCCGGCGTCTCCGTTCCGATCGATGAGACCGGCGAGGCGCTCTGCTATTTTTTTGATTTCCTCGGGACTTTTCCCTTCGGTCATCTCCGAGAACACCTTGGCGTACAACTTCGAGGGTATCTTCATGGTTACTTGGCGCCTTTTACGACTTCATCGGCCACCCGTTTCAAAAGGGCCTCGTCGACCGCATGAGGATTGACCTTCACGGCTTTCACGAGGATTTCTTTCGCAAGCGTTGCCAATTCCGACTGTGCTTCTTTTATTGATTTGTTCTTTGCTTCCTGAATTGCCTCAAGATTTTTTTCTTTCATTTCCCGCTCCCGCTCTTCAGTTTCCTTCAGGATTTTCGCTTCTTCTTCTTTCGCCCGCTTTTCTGCTTGGGAGATGAGACCGACGGCTTTTTCTTCCGCCTTTTTTAAGGTCTCACTCTCCAAAGCGCCGATCTCCGTAAGGCGACGGGAAGCTTCTTCTTCTTTGTCCAATCCTTCCTGGATCTTTTTCCGTCGCTCGGCGATGCTTTTCGCGAGCGGTTTATAGACCAGGAAGGCAATGATGCCGAAAATCACGAGAAAATTGAAAATCTGGCTCGCGAGAGTTTCCCAATTGATCCCGAAATTTTGGATTAACGATTGCATTGAATTCGATTAGGTGAACTTGATAATGAGCGCCACGACGAGGGTATAAATGGCGACGGCTTCCGCGAAGGCGATGGCCAAGATCATGGCAGTTTGAATCTTCGGCGCCGCTTCTGGGTTTCTGCCGATGGCATCGGCCGCATTCGAACCGATCTTGCCGATTGCGATGGCCGGCGCGATGACGCCGATCGCGATCGTGAACGCGGTTGCGATGATTTTAATGCTTGATAAATCCATGGTATTGATTGAAATTGATTTTTATTCCGACCTTTAATGTCCTTCCTCGAGGGCGGTCGCCGATGCGATGAAGACGATGGTCAACATCGCGAAGATGAAGGCCTGGATGAAGCCGACAAAAAGCTCCATCACGAGAAAGGGCATGGGAACGAAATACGGGACCAGAGCTCCTACGGTAATAAGGAGAACTTCCCCGGCAAAAACATTTCCGAATAATCGGAATGAAAAAGAAACGATTTTCGCGAATTCAGAGATGAGCTCCAGGATTCCCACGAAGAATTTAATAGGATTTTGAAAATTGAAAAATTTTTTCAAGTGAAGTTTTATGCCGAGCGATCGAATGGCGATGATATTCGTTGCGACCACCGATACGATTGCCAAAGCGAGCGTGAAATTAAGATCACTTGCCGGCGATCGGAAAAACGGGACGATGGTGCCGCCTTTCTTGATGCCGATGGAACTCAAGCCCGGGAGGATTCCTAACCAGTTCGAAATCAAAACAAAGAAGAAGATCGAAGCGACAAGCGACAGATATTTTTCCGCTACCGCCCTGTTCCCCAGGACGTTTTCCATTAAGTTCAAAATCTCATCCAAGATCCATTCGAAAAATGCCTGGAATTTCCCCGGAACCATCTTTATCTTGCTCCTAAACGAAAGTCCAAAAATTACGAAAAGAATGACCGCAACGAAGCTCAAGAGCAGCGTGTTGGTAACCGGAAACCACCCTAGGGAAAAAAGGTGTTCGGCTTTTAGTGAAATTTCATCTCCGATACCCATAAATGGTCAAAAGCAAAACCGGAGATATTTTAACGTAAAACCTTTTTTTTTACAACTTTTTTATCCCCATCCCTCTCCTATGGCGTTTCTATATCTGTATTTTTGAGAAAAGATAGCTTCCCAAAACAACGAGGAGGGCGGTTATTCCTGCGAGAACTCCGAAATCTATCCCAAAACCAAAACTCGCGATGCCGGTCAGCGCGTGCCGCAAGCCGTCGACGCCGTATGAAAGCGGATTGATCTTCACAACGAGCGCGATTCCGCTCGGCAGGCCTTCGGTTGGGAAAAGCGCTCCAGAGAGGAAGAAGAGCGGCATCACGACAAAGTTCATAATGAGCTGGAATCCCTGCATGTCGTCCAGTTGCGAAGCGATGGCCGTCCCGAGAGCGGTAAAAAGCACCGCGATGAGGAACATGAAGACGAGTGCGAGGAAAAACGTGCCGACCGTGAGATACTCCGGCCGGAAACCGATCAGAAACGCCAAAACGAATACGACAACCCCCTGTATCATGGCGACCGTCGCGCCGCCCAAGGTCCGGCCGATCATGATTTTGAGGCGCGACACCGGAGCCACCAAGGTCTCCTTCAGAAATCCGAATTGCCGGTCCCATATGATCTCAACGCCGGAAAAGAGCGCGGTAAAGAGAATGCCCATGGCGATGACGCCCGGCGCCAGGAAATCCAAATAATTGCCCCCGCCGGCTTTCTGGAAAATCGGCCCCAGGCCGAATCCCAAAGCGACCAAAAATAAGAGTGGCTGACCGAGAGAACCGACGATCCTCGATTTTGAACGCAAATACCGCTTCAATTGTCTCAGCCAAATGATGTAAATCGCTTGCATGTTCGTTTTAATGCCTTCCCCACGCACGGCCCATCGTCCGCATGTGATCCGTTCCCGACGCGCTCTCGTCCCGAATGTCGTGACCGGTAAGTGATAGGAACGCTTCCTCTAAAGAAGCTGCATTCGTTTTCTTTTTCAATTCTTCCGGCGTCCCTTCGGCGACGATATGCCCGTGATCGATCACGTCGACGCGCCCGGCGACTTTCTCCGCTTCTTCCATGTAGTGAGTGGTGAAAAAAATGGTAATTCCTTCTTTTTTGTTCAAATCTTGAATGTAACTCCAAATATGGTTCCTGGTCTGCGGATCGAGCCCCTGCGTCGGCTCGTCGAGGAATAAAATCTTCGGGTGATGCAAAAGACCCCGGGCTATTTCCAATCTTCTTTTCATTCCACCCGAGAAATTTTTGACCAATTCATCTTTCCGATCCCACAGTTCGACGATTTTCAAAAGCTGCTCGGCTCGCTGTTTCCCCGTTTCTCTCGGCACGCCGTAGAGGACCCCGTGGAATTCTATATTTTCGTATGCCGTGAGTTCATCATCCAAACTGGGATCCTGGAACACGATGCCGAATGATTTTCTCGCCTGGAGCGCGTCGTGCAACGGATTGTGACCGTCGAGGAGGATTTCCCCGCTCGTGGGACTCAAAATCGTCGTCAGCATTTTTATGGTCGTCGATTTTCCGGCGCCATTTGGTCCCAAGAACGCAAAAATTTCGCCCTTTTCCACCGCAAAGGATATACCATCCACGGCAATGAAGTCGCCAAATTTCTTGGTGAGATTTTTTACGGAGATAATGTCCATTTAACTCTCTATGCCTTTCTTTGGTTCAATAATAATCTTTTTTTGACGAGAAAACAAATCTGAAATCCGTTACTGCAGGGTGAGCGTGCGGCGAATGGCGTTGAACTGATCGAGGAGCGCCGGTTCATCGAAAGCCCGAACCGCCCCCTGCGGATAATTCTCGATCACCCCGTAGTGGATGAAGTAATGCACGGCGATGCAAGGATTGGTTCCCGGAATCGCGTATGCAACTTCCACATATCGATTGCCCGCTCCAGCTCCGGTCGACGAAGCGACTGAATACGTCACGCCGTTGTCGGTCGTGGTCGTGACGCCGAGCACCCCGCTCATTGAATTCGGCGGAAGGAAGAGATCCGCGGTGCATTCTTGCGTCTGCGGGATTTCCTCGACGCTCACGTACGAATCCCGGCCAAGGTTGGTCCCCGCGGCGGTTGACGTCGGTATCGTGAATGATACTCCGGAAATTTCCTTGCCTGGTCCGAGTTCCTGGTATTGGAAATTCGGATTCACGGTGTATCCCGCCGGATACCTGATTGAAAAGCCATTCGAGCCGCTTTCGTACACCCCCGGCAGGTTGCCTGGATCGGGCACGACCGCAATGCAGCCGCTGTAGGTCTGTTGTTGGCCATTTTCGAGGACGAAAGCGCCGTTCCCCTTACTCCAAAAGACGAAGGTCTCGTTCCCCTGGATCATGGGATTTCCATTCGAATACCGGGAACCGTCGGCTGAGAGCGTTTGTTGGAGCGTCATCGTACGCCCATCGCTCAGAGAAATCTTCACACTTCCGCCGGGGATCGGAGGTTCGTTCGGGCCCGCGGGAGGTTTTGTCTGCCCTTGATAAAATTTCGCGTCGATCGTCTTTCCCCCGTCACAAACATACGAAGCCGTTGCGATGGGGTTTGTATTTTGAGCTTCACTTGTTGAAGACGACTGAGTTGATGTCGAAGGTTGGCTTGCGGGCTGTTCGAGTGCATACCAAACCGCGATAACGACAACAAGAAGGATGACGATGGCGACGATGCTTTTTTTCTTATTCATATCGTCAGTATACCACAATTTTTGTGAATTTCTCATTGATACAAAATGGGCGCACCACAAGGATGCATCTCTTTTGTATGAGCGGAGGGGGAGAGATTCGGCTTCGCCTCTCGGCTTGCGCCTCGGGCTAGCCACCGCTTCGCGTCCCTCGACGAGTTCGGGACATGCTCCGGCGTTCGAATCCTCACGCAAGACAAGCAGTTGTCTTGCTCCCCTTTCGCAAAACACCAAACCCCCGTTTTGGAAGGAGCCGCACGAAGTGCGGCTGATGGGAAACCCGAAGGTGTCCCAGACGGGGGTCGAGGGTTTGGTTTGCGGAGGGGGAGAGATTCGAACTCTCGATACCTTGCGGTATACACGCTTTCCAAGCGTGCGCACTAGGCCACTATGCGACCCCTCCATCGCGAAATGTATTGTATCATCGGAAATGGATTGACTCAACCATATCCATCCCCTACCATAAAATAATAATGCGCATAAAAGTAATTACTTTTAATGTTTGGGATTTGCCGTTTTGGTTTATTAAAGACCGCAAAAAAAGGGTCGCCGGCATCGTGCAGTATCTCAAAAATTCCAACGCCGACATCATTTGTCTTCAGGAATCATTCGATATTTACCATCGCGCGTTTCTCTGCGATGCATTAAAGGATCAATATCACATTGCCGGCAACACTAAAGATCATCGCCGCATTTTATTCTTCAAGCTTTTCGATGTTACGGGAGGGCTCGTCATCCTTTCGAAATTTCCCATCCTCTACAACCGCTTCGTTCCCTACAACCGCTTTTTGAATTCAGCGATAACGGAAGCGCTCGGACGAAAGGGGTTCCTCGAGGTGATTCTTAAAACTCCCCGCGGAAACCTCAAGGTGGTAAACACTCACATGCACCAGGAAACACTCTTCTTCAGCAGGAAGATACGATTGCGTCAAACGGCAAACATGCTCCGGCGGACCAATCACGATCAACTGCCCACAATCATTGCTGGAGACTTTAATGAAAACTATATGATCCGGGAGCACGAGTTCGCGGAGCTTTTCAGGCTTACGGGATTTCTCGTTCCTTCCGTCTGCGGGCATAAATCCGATTCCGAGCCGACCTACCGGCCGGACAATCGTTATGTGGACAACTGGCTGAATCGGATTCGATTTCCCAAGCGATACGACTATGTATTCGTCAAAAATACGGAATCCGTTGGCCTTCAAGTTGTCCACTACGAACCAGAGTACCTCAAGCCCCCTCTTTCGGATCACGATCCCGTCATTCTTGAGCTTGCCGACGATCGCCCCTGCGATTAAACGGCGATCCTGTTCCGTTCCTTGCGGTTATTTTTAAATCTCCGGTAGATATGCCAAAGCCACTTTATAATGACAAGGACGACGAAAATACTTACGAGGAGACTCATGAGTTCCGAGAAATTTTCCCAGTAATTTCCGGCCCAAAGGCCGATTAAGAGAATACCGACGTAATACGCGAGGTTGCCGGCAAAATCGAAGATGAGGAATTTTTTAATCGGTATGTCGGCAGCCCCCGAAAGGAAATTGACGAGCGGCCCCAATTCTCCGGCGAAGCGGGTTATAAAGATTGTCGATCGCGCATGAGTTTGCATTTCCTGCTCGATTTTGGCGAAAAAGCGGGATCGGTCGAGCCTGACTTTATGAACGATGCCGCTGCCGTATCGTCTGGCAAAAGCATAGTCTGCCAAATCACCGAGGACGTTTGCGATTTGCGCGGCTGCAAGAGAACCCCAAAAGTTAAAATAGCCTTGGCCGACGAAAGCGCCGATGCCAAGCATGACTTCGGTAACGGGGAGCGGCACGATAATGGCCGCCAAGAAGCTGATAATAAAGAGCGCGGCATACTTGTATAGCAAAAGGAAGGAAAGGAGAAAACTCACGATGGACGCCATACTATTGTGCCTTGGTTAAAAATTCACGGACTGCATTTTGAACCTCGTCAATGAACACGGCGGTATTCATGTGATGTCGTTCGGCATACCTCGCGAGCGTTTCCCGTGGATACGAAGCATCGGTTATATCGAAGCTGGTTTCGAGATCGTTCGACGGGAGTCCGAATATCTTATTCACGTAATCGAATGTCATCCAGCCTTGGATGAGCTGAACATCGTTCGCGGTAAAGGGGCTGCGGCGATTCAAAATGTTCGCGAAAGTTTCGTGCGGGCTTAACGTCTCGAGTTTTTTTACGCCTTCATATTCTTTAATGAAGGTCATAACAAGAAGGAGAAGGATAAGAACAAGAAGGATGAGGACGATTTTTATGTGTCGATCTGTTTGGTTCATTGGATGATCGTTCCCTTAAAATTCCTTCCCCCGAGGAGATTTTGGAAATTCTTCAGGTCCCTCCCGTCGAGGACGATCGATCGTATTCCTGCATTGCTCGAAAGTTTAGCGGCAATGGGATCAACCGGCGAATGTGATCCGGGAATCCATTCCCGCGGAATGAGGTGTCGGTAATCTTTCCAGCTGATGGTTTCGAATGGTTTTGCATCCCGATAAATGGAGGGGTCTTTGTCATAAACATGGTCAGGCTTCCCTACTTCCAGGTATTCACCGACCTTCAAATCTTTTGCTATCGCCGCAGCCACGAAATCCGTCGACCAGCCGGGCCGCCAGCCGGAAGCGATGGTTACCGAATGCGTAAGCTTCGTTATCTTCTTTCGCTGGTCAAAAACGATCGGGTCGGCGATCTTTTTAAAAACGGTCCGAAGGAGCTGCGCATTTAAGCGCGTTGCATGAATGCCGATCCAATCCTTATCTTCGTCGGTGACCGAACCCATATGTTCCGCCGCCTGTTGAAAAATACGGGCCAAGTGCCCGCCACCGATCACGACGACAAACTTTCTCCCCTTCCGAATTTCCCCCTCGATGAGTTTTTTGAAATTCTTTAAAAAAAGGAGATCGATGTCCTTCGGATAGACGATCGATCCGCCGAGCGAAATGACTACGATTTTGCCGAACTGATATTTCATAAAGACATCGACTTCAATTTTTTGATCCGTTCCTCGATCGGAGGATGCGTCATGAATAATTTGACGAAAAACGGGGTTTTCTTTTTATCCCCTGCATCCGCCTTGAAAGGATTCGTGAAGTAAAGATGGGCGGTCGCGGAACTTGCACCGGCGGTCGGATAGGGATTTTGTTCTATCTTCTCGAGTGCGCTCGCAAGACCCTCGGGATATCTCGTGAGGAGCGCTCCCGAAGCATCGGCTAAAGATTCACGCTTTCGCGATATGGCGAGCTGGATCAAAGTTGCGGCGATCGGTGCAAGGATTGCTCCCACGATCCCCAGGAAAAACATGAGATTGCCGTTTCCTTCCCGGTCGTTCCTCCGTCCTCCGCCCCAAAAACTCATCCTGAGGAAAAAATCAGCAAGGAGGGAAATGGTTCCCACGAGGACCACGACGACGGTCGAGACCAGCATATCCTTGTTTCCCACGTGGGAAAGCTCATGTGCCAGGACGCCTTCCAATTCATCTTTATTCATGATTTGAAGAAGGCCGGCCGTGACGGCGACGGATGCATGCTCCTTGTCGCGTCCAGTCGCAAAGGCATTCGGCGCTCCGGTCGGAACGATGAAGAGCTTCGGCATTGGGAGACCGGAAGCAATGGAGAGATTTTCGACGATCCGCCAAAGCTCCGGATTGTCGCTCTTTTGAATCTGTTTCGCTCCGGTCGTCGCAAGAACGATCTTGTCGGAATACCAATAGCTTGTCACGTTCAACACGATGCTCAAGGCGACGGCAAAAACAAGGATGCCCGGCGAGTCGTAAATCTGCGAAAAGATCCAACCGAGAGCGATAATCAAAACGAAGACGCCCGTCATGAGCGCCCACGTCTTCCGCACGTTGGATGACGCTTCCGTATAAAGTGTCTTCATTGATGCTAAAACTGGACCTTGACCGGCTCCCGTTCCGTCGGGTTGTCAACGTCGAAAAGCTCTTGCTTCGTGAAATGGAACGCCCCGGCGATCAAATTCGTCGGGAATACCTGGATTGAGGTATTGAAATCGCGAACATTCGCGTTATAAAATCTCCGCGCCGCTTGAATTTTATCTTCCGTATCGGTCAGTTCGTCCTGCAGCTTCGCAAAATTCTCGTTCGCCTTGAGGTTTGGATAATTTTCCGCGACGGCAAAAAGCGACTTCAGAGTATTTGATAATTGATCGTTTGCTTGAAGTTTCGCTTTCGGGTCGACGGCGCTCATGGCAGTAGTCCGGGCGTTCGTAACGTCTTCCAAAACCGTCCTTTCGTGCGTTGCGTATCCCTTCACCGTCTCGACAAGGTTGGGGATCAAATCATAGCGGCGCTTCAGTTGCACTTCAATGTCGGACCATGCCTCTTGAACGCGGTTCTTCTTTCTCACCAAGCCGTTGAAGGCGAAGATGAGCCATAAAACGACGAGAGCGATGACGATTGCGATGATGGTTGATGGCGTCATAATGTTTTTATCATACCACAAATCTTCCCGGAATCAATTTCCCCTCCCCTTTCTTTCGAGTACGAGGAAAGCGTGAGGATGGGGATTTTTCTTATCGACAACCCCTTTTTCTTCGGATACCTTCTTCCATTCGAAGGAATTTATTTCGGGAAAGAGGGTATCCCCTTCGAATTCTTCGTCGATCGACGTAATGTAAAGACGATCTGCAATAGGCATCGCCTCCCGATAAAGTTCCGACCCGCCGATGATGAATACTTCATCGATTCCCTCTTGCCGCGCCGCCTTGAGCGCGTCTTCGAGCGTATGTACCACCGTACATCCCGACGTTTCATAACTTTCTTGACGGGTTACGACGATATTATTCCGCTCAGGAAGCGGCCTTCCCATCGATTCGTACGTTTTTCGCCCCATGATCACCGAGTGATGCAAGGTGGTCTCTCGAAAATGTCTCATATCGTCGGGGAGATGCCAAGGAATTTTTCCGGCATTGCCGATGACGCCGTTTTTCGCAACCGCCGCAATAAGAGAGATGGTCATAGGGATTGTTTTATACCGAGATAGGAGCTTTGATGGCGGGATACGGATCGTACTCGACAAGCTCGAAGTCCTCGTATTTGAAATCGAAGATCGATTTTACGTTCGGATTGATTTTCATCTGCGGCAGCGGGCGCGGGGTTCTCGAAAGTTGTTCTTTTACCTGATCGAGATGGTTCAAATAAATGTGCGCATCGCCGAACGTGTGGATAAATTCGCCCGGCTTAAGGCCGGTCGTTTGAGCGATCATCATCGTAAGAAGCGCATATGATGCGATATTAAATGGTACGCCAAGGAAGAGATCGGCGCTTCGTTGATACAATTGGCAGGAAAGTTTGCCGTCGACGACGATGAATTGGAAAAGCGTGTGGCATGGCGGCGGCGCCGAGTGATGATTTCGCACCAGTTCCTGAATCTCCCCCACATTCCAACCGCTTACGATAATACGTCGGGAAGTTGGGTCGTGCCGAATGAGATCAATGACATTCGCGATTTGGTCGACTTCTTCGCCGTTCGGTCCTTGCCACTTCCTCCACTGCTTTCCGTAAATGGGGCCGAGCTCTCCCCATTCTTTCGCGAATGCATCATCGTTCTTTATTTGATCGACGAACCCCTCCATTTTTTTCTGCCAAACTTCCGAGTATCGGGGGTATTGCTCCCGAAGATTGTTTTTTGCGAGATACACTTCGAAGGCCCACTCGTTCCAAATTTTCACGTCGTTTTTCACGAGGTATTGAATGTTCGTTTCTCCCATAAGGAGCCAAAGCAATTCATGGATCACCCCTTTTAAATATAATTTTTTTGTCGTTACTGCAGGAAAACCTTCGTTGAGATCGAAGCGGATTTGTCGTCCGAATATCGAAACGGTTCCCGTTCCCGTCCGGTCAGCCTTCTTCGTACCGTGCTCCATGACATCGCGGAGCAAATCAAGATATTGTCGCATACCATGAGTATAAACCAAAACCGCCCATCGTGCGATGGACGGTTTCTTGGGAGTGTTTATCTATAGAATCGAATACCCCCTCTCCTTTAGTCCTTAAAGGAAAGCGGAGACGGGGTTCCGGTTTGGCTTAGTAATCCCCCGACACGTCTCCCATATTGGGCATTCCTCCTCCTTCTTTCTTTTCGGGGATATCGGTGATGGCGGCGCCTATGGTCAAGTAGTTGGCGGCCACCGAAATAGCGTTCGTAAAAGCTGTTTTGGTGACCTTCAAGGGGTCCACGACACCGGCTTCTTTCAAATCCTCGATCTTATTGGTAAAAGCATTGAAACCGTTCCAGTTCGTTCCCTTTTGCCAGTTCGCCTCGAGTTTGCTTGTGATGCTCTTTGCATTCTCCCCGCTGTTCTCGATGATTGCGGTAACCGGAGCAAGAAGCGCTCGCGAAAGAATTGCGGAAACCGCAGCCGCAATGGAATTCTCTGTTTTCTCAAGCGTTATCGACGGAATGGCGTTAAAGAGCGCCGTGCCGCCACCCGGAATGATTCCTTCTTCCATAGCCGCGCGCGTCGCTCCCACGGCATCTTCGACACGTTGCTTCAATTCTTTTTGCGCCGATTCAGTCGGAGCGCCGACTTTTATAACAGCGACACCGCCCGCGAGTTTTCCGAGACGCTCCTGCAATTTTTCTTTGTCGAAATCGGAATCCGTCGTTTTGATCTGTGCTTTAATCTGCTTAACCCGATCTTCAATGACTTGCTTGTTGCCCATGCCGCCTACGACCGTCGTTTTATCTTTGTCGGCGACCACGCGGTGTGCGTGGCCGAGTTCTTCCAATTCAACGTTCTCAAATTTTTTACCGAGGTCGTCGGATACGAACGTGGCACCCGTCACAACGGCGATATCCTGGAGCATTTCTTTCTTTCGATCACCGAAGCCGGGAGCTTTGACCGCCAGGACGCTGAAGATGCCCCGGATCTTATTCAATATGAGAGTCGCCAGTGCTTCGCCATCCACGTCATCGGCAACGATCAAAAGCTCTTTTTTCCCGCTCTGGACAATCTTTTCAAGGAGCGGCAAGAGCTCGTTGATCGACGAAATTTTCTTGTCGGTCACGAGGACGTACGGCTCTTCGAGGATCGATTCCATCCGCTCCTGGTTTGTCACCATGTACGGAGAAATGTATCCGCGGTCGAACTGCATGCCCTCGACTACTTCGTATGAATTCCCGATGGTATTTGAATCTTCCACCGTTACGACGCCTTCTTTGCCGACTTTTGCCATGACTTCGGCGATGAGTTTTCCAATTTCCGGATCTTTCGCCGAAAGCGTTGCAACCTCTTGAACTTTCTTATTATCGTTGATTTCTTCTTTTTGTTTCTCCAAGGCCTTGATGATCGTCTCGCTTTTCTTCTTCAATTCTTCAGCAAGCTGAATGACGTTGAATCCTTTTTCCATGATAGCGCGTTCACCTTCTTCAATCATGGCATGCGCCAAGACGACAGATGTCGTCGTGCCGTCGCCGACGTTATTATCGGTCTTATCGGCAGCTTGTTTCAAAAATTCCGCTCCCAGATTCTCGTATTTGTCCTGCAATTCGATTTCTTTTGCAACCGTTACGCCGTCGAAAGTCACCTGTGGCGTGCCGTATCCCTTTTCAATGACGGCAGCGCGTCCCCGTGGACCCAAGGTCATTCTGACAGCTTGCGCCAGTTTGTCGATCCCCCGCTTCATTGAAGAGCGGGCTTTCTCGTCGAATAAAATTTGTTTTGCCATTTTTAGTGTTTGATATTTAGTATCTGGTATTTAGTGTTCTTCATGCTAACTACTGAATACCCCCTACTCGATTATTGCCAAAATATCGTCCTCATCGACCAAAAAATATATCTTCCCCCCTTCTTCGATTTTCTTATCGTCGCCCCACGGCTTCGAGAAGAGTATTTTGTCTCCCGGTTTTACGTCCGACGCGATGCGGGTTCCGTTTTGGAATTTTCCGGGACCGACGGCAATGACGACACCTTTCGTTTGTTCTTTTTTGTCGACCGTGTCGGGAAGGACAATCCCCGATTTGGTCGTTTTTTGCTCGTCCACAATAAGTTCGACGAACACGCGACTCGACAATGGTTTTACATTCATTTTACTTTTATTAGCAACATTGACCTTTTAGTGCTAATTCTATTTTTTGTTCCCCAATTTGTCAACGGCTTTTATAAGCACTATAATTTTAATAATATGTCAACCGCTTGGCTTGAAAAAATACATTCCCCACTCCTTGAGAAGGCGTACGAAGTCGCCCTGAAAGCCCATGAAGGAGAACAGCGCATGAACGGCGATCCGTATATCGTTCACCCGCTTGCCGTGGCCGAAGCCGTGCACTCATGGGGCCTCGACGAAAATTCCGTCGCTGCAGCACTCCTCCATGACGTCGTTGAAGATTCTTCCATCACCGTTGAAGACATCCGGAAAGAATTCGGAGATGAAATCGCATTCCTTGTGCAAGGCCTCACAAAATTACAAAACATCGCCATCCCCAAAAACCAAGATGCGGAAAACTTGCGGAAATTTATCATCGCGTTTAGCGAAGATCTCCGTGTTCTCATCATCAAACTCGCAGATCGCCTTCATAATATGCGGACGCTCCAGTTTTTACCCGAAGAACGACAGAAACTGTTCGCGCTCGAAACTGCGGAAATTTATGCTCCGCTCGCTTACCGCCTCGGTATGCAGAAGCTCTCCGGCGAGCTCGAAGATCTCGCCTTTCCCTACATTCATCCGGAAGAATACCAATGGCTCATTCACGAAGTAAAAGAGACGTACGAAGAACGACAAGAGTATGTCCGAAAAGTCCTTCCGCTCATTGAGAAGGCGCTCGCGGGGCACCACATTAAACCGATCGCCATCGATGCCCGCGCAAAGCGATATTTTAGTTTATACAAGAAACTTCTCCGACACAACATGAACTTGAATGAGATCCACGATCTCGTGGCGCTCCGCATTATCGTCAAGACCGTTGAGGAATGTTACGCCGCATTGGGGGTGATCCACGCCATGTGGCCCCCGATGCCCGGCCGCTTCAAGGATTACATCGCACGGCCGAAACCGAACGGTTACCGAAGCTTGCATACAACCGTCTTCTGCATCGACAACAAGATTCTCGAAG
The DNA here is from genome assembly GCA_021791395.1 of bacterium. Taxonomy (GTDB): domain Bacteria; phylum Patescibacteriota; class Minisyncoccia; order UBA6257; family GWB1-50-10; genus JAKAHT01. The sequence continues at coordinate 44,441 of JAJYWR010000002.1, read as the reverse complement.
TTCAAATCAAAACGAAAGAAATGCACGAAGAAAACGAGCTTGGTATCGCCGCTCACTGGGCCTATGAGCAGGTCAAAAAATCTTCGCAAAAGCTCATGGGTTGGAAGGGTGTTAAAAACAAAAAGGAGCTCATGTGGGTGCAGCAACTGCAAAATTGGCAAAAAAAATTCGCGAGCCAAGAGGAATTTTTGAATGCCGTGAAGGTCGATTTCTTCAAGGATCGCATCTTTGTCTTCACGCCGCATAACGATGTTATCGATCTGCCAGCCGGTTCGACCCCGGTCGATTTTGCTTATCGTATCCACTCTCAAATCGGCGACAGCTGCGTAGGCGCTCGCGTGAATGGAAAGATCACACCTTTGGATTATGAGTTGAAGTCGGGCGATGTCGTCGAAATCGTGACGCAAAAAGGCAAAAAACCGACTGAGGGATGGCTCCGCTTTGTAAAAACGAGTGAAGCGCGGAAAAAGGTTAAAAGCGCGATCAACGAGAATGAGCGTAAACTCATCGGCAAAGCAGCCCCGAAAGCCGTTGAATTTAAAGTCGTGAACGCCGACCGGCCCGGCTTTTTGAAGGACATCACCGAAATCTTCGCCAATTCGAAGATAAATATTATATATCTCACGAGCGAGACCGATCATCGTTCGACGTTTTCGAACGTCACGATAAGATGTCCAGCTATGTCCCAACCTAAAATAGAAACTTTAATAGTGAAGATAAAAAGAGTACCGGGCACCAAAGAGGTCAGCTATAAGTTTCTGAGATAGAGTCGCCTGCGGGATCAGTAAAAAGAGAAATAAGTTTTTCGGAATTCCTATCGACAAAATCGTATTCATCAAGATCGGTTTTGATGAATTTATCAACCCGACGATTGTGCTTCAGGTAATGTTCGGTTTCCACCCATAAAGAATGGAGGTGTTTGAAGGAAAAGGCTTTCATGCCATCCCGAACTTCGACTTGTTTCAGGGGATATATCTTGCTATAAGCCCGAAGATATTCGGCCGCTCTTTTAAAATTCTTCGGCGTGAATTTTCCGTCGAAGCAGATGAGTACCGCCGAACGCACGACTTCAACGACCCTCGGAGCTAGTTTCGCCTTTTCGAAATCGAAGACCCAAGCAATGGTATCATTATCGTCGAAAAACATGTTGTTTTCGTGATAATCGCCGTGCGTTACGTGGTCGTTTTTTAAATTCAAATCCTCGAATCGAACCGTGTTTTTCTCGGCAAGCGCAATCTTTCCCTTCAGCGTTTTTATCGCCAGCCGATCAAAGCTGCTTTTCGACTTCTTGCGTTCCACGATAATGAGTATCTTCTTTGCTTTTACGAGAAATTCTTTTTTATTCCAGGGTTCAAATCGGTTTTCCAATCGTATCGGCGGTTTGTTTTTATTTATCACGTGCATGTCGGCGAGCATCGCTCCCGCCGATCTCAGGGCTTTGACCGAAAGTTGTCGCGAGGATAATTTCTTACCTCCCACAAAAGGGAACAGCGCGTAATAATTACCCTCAAAGCGGAAATACGTGAAGTGTTTTTTATTGCGCAACGGTAAGATGACGGGTATGCCGTTTTCGGCGAACAATCGCTTCACACGGTGGATCTCCGCGATTTTATTCTTGTCCGAAAAACGATACTGCTTGAGGAAATATTTGTCATTTTTAGAAAAAAGAACATGGTTGCGGCTCAAAAATCCTTCCCGCACAACCCTGCTTTTTGCAACACGTATTCCATACAACTTGTTTATAACATTGGTCAATTTAACGTTCATTTATTTGCTTCAATGCTGATGCCGACGGGACAATGATCGGAACCGGGAACCTTATTCAAAATAAAGGCGTCTTTGAGCTTTTTCGAAAGAGATTTTGAAACGAACACATAATCGATCCGCCAGCCGAGATTCCGCTCGCGGGCGTTCGCGAAATATGGCCACCAGGTGTACTTACCGCCCTCTTTATGGAATTCCCTGAAGGTATCCGTGAAGCCGCTCGCGATCAAATTATTTAATTGCTTCCGCTCTTCCGGCGTAAACATGATGTTGTTGCGGTTTCCATTCGGCCGCGCAAGATCGATGTCTTCATGGGCGATATTAAAATCCCCCGCCAAGATCACGTTTTTATTTTTCAACTTCCGAAGATGACCCAAGAGATGGTTGTAAACCTCCAGTTTGTACGGCAGATTTTCCTTGAATCTTCCGCCGTGCGGCAGATAGAGCGCGATGAAAATGAAGTTTTTATATTCCAGTTCGATCATTCTCCCCTCTTCGTCAAAGCGCTTGAGCCCGAGTTTATAGTTTTCCCTCAAGGACTTTTCTTTGGTGAAAACTGCGACGCCGCTGTACCCTTTCTTTTCGGCTTGATTAATGTAAAGGTAGTATCCCTTGAGCGAAAGCAGGTCCTCGGGGATCTGCTCCCGTTGCGCTTTGACTTCCTCGACGCAAACGATGTCGGCACCGCTCTTTTTAAGCCATGCCGAAAAGCCGTTTCTCTCGACCGACCGCAACCCGTTGACATTCCAAGAAATGACCTTCATGATCGCAAATCAATCTTACCATAAACATTTAGATTGGGTTATAATGAAAAAACGAATGAAGAAAGAAGAAAAAATACTTCTCGCCGGCGCAAGTTTCTGGTGGTTCGGCGAAGGGCTCTTCGGACCCCTCTTCGCGATCTTTGCCGGCAGGATCGGCGGGAATGTCCTCGACATCTCATGGGCATGGGCTATTTATCTTCTCGTGACCGGCGGCCTGGAAGTTTTCATCGGTCGCATATCGGATCGGATAGGTCACGCCCGGCTCATGGTTTTGGGATACGCCTTAAACGCCGTCTTCACCTTCTGCTATCTCTTTATTCATACGCCCGTAGCGCTTTTTGCGGTTCAGGCGGGACTCGGCGTCGCTCTTGCTTTCGCCGACCCGACCTGGGACGCACTCTACGCAAAATTTGAAGACAAAAAGAGAGCTGGTTTCATTTGGGGTCTCGAACACGGCACCGAAGAACTCATCACCGGCATATCAATATTCATCGGCGGCCTGATCGTGAATTACTTTTCGTTCACGGCGCTCTTCGTCATCATGGGCACCATCCAAGTCATCGGCACCATCTACCAGGCAAAAATCCTCTCCGTAAAAGAATAGTTACTCAAATGCGAGGCGGTATACTATAGTATACCGCCTGCCAATAACTCATTAAGATCTTCGATAGTATGAGTTGGCTCACCGGTTATCTCATTAGGTAATTCATTGGCGAATCTTCCCCGCTTGACCCAGACCGTCATCGTACCTCGCCGGTTTCCCCACGCGATACCGCGGATGGTTCTGTCGTCAACGACGGCAATGTTTTCCGGCTTCATATTGAAATCCCGCACAAGCTTTTCATATAAGTCGTCTTTATCTTCTTCATCTACGAGGATTTTCTTGAAATATGGAACAATGCCGTTCTCTTCGATCGATTTCATCCGTTCCGCATATGGCTGGCTTTTGGCCAATGAGACGAGTGCGAGAGTATACGCTTTCGAGAGTTTATCCAAAACTTCCACAGTTCCCGGAAACAATTCTTTTGCCATTGGATCATGCAATGTTCCTCCCCAGTCGAAAATGATGAATTTTATTTTATTTTTCATTTTACTAATTAAAACTGTGCAATCTTTTTCCAGTATTTATACAAAATTTTATCCTCTCTCTTGATACACTCGCCGATGGTTGACGGTTTCAAATTAGAGAACCTCCCGAAGTAATATTGCCAGATTTTTTCCTTCGATGGGTTCTTCATCATGAATTTCACATGGTCCCAGTGAATACTCTGGAGAAAAACAGCGACAATTGGTCTTCGCTTCTCCCTATAATTTTTGAGTGCTGAATTTATACTCTTCAGCATATAGCGCTCTCGGACGTAGAGATAGACGCAAAAGGACAAATCTTTTTTCGCTACGGAGTACAGTGTATCGGTGTGGTATTTATTGTGACGCAGCCGCAATTCCTGCGGAGCGTCAATATTGTAGATTAGAACATTGTGGCCGTTGCGCCATAGCGACTCGATATTTTCCCACACGCGAAGATCGGATCGGGCATAAGGATATTTCTTTGACGCACGCGTCAAATATTCCTTTATTTTTTCTACTTTCTCGTGTGGCTTACGTTCGGGGTCGTATTTATTGAAAAGAGGTGCCAGTGTGTCGGCGGGCATCTCGAAAAATATGATATCCGGCTTGCGTTCGAAAACCACTCGAGCTTGTCGTAGGTCGGTACGATTTCCCTCAATGCAATTTGCCTGGATGAATTTGGGGGTCACGTTGTCGACAATTACAGCTTTTTCACTAATTCTTCCGGCGAGGTGACGATTTCTCTGAAAAGAACGTGTCGGCATAACTCTTCGGCGGCGGCGAGCGCGTAAATCGGTTTCCCGGCTCCTACGGCATATCCTATCTCGAGCGTCGTACTGTTACCGATGTAACCGTCTTTGTCGTACACGCAAACGATGTCGGCACCGCTCTTTTTAAGCCATGCCGAAAAGCCGTTTCTCTCGACCGATCGCAACCCATTCACGTTCCAGGCAATGATTTTCATTTGTGCAACACCTCATCGATCCAACCTAAGCGTAGCCATCGTTCTATTTCTTGGTACGAAGCGACTTTCTTCGCCGGCATACGGGCGAGTACAATCTTGATCCTTTGCTTATTCGAGATCTTTCGGATCACCGCGAATGCTATTTCGGCGAATGTTTCCGGACCGATGTACCCCGCGATGCCGTTTTTCTTTCCGTTCGCAATAAAAAAGACATCTGCCTTCAGGATATCGGCATAGAATCTCTTATGGACGCCGGGATACGTTTTATTGAAAGTTTTCTTAGAAATACTGTGCGGAAAATCAATCACGGTACAACCCTTCCCTTTCCAGTAGACAATCCATTCTTTTATCTCTTCTTGGAGTTTTGCGCTTCCCGCTATGATGATCTTTTTCTTTTTCATTGTTTTATAAATTGACTGCCTTCAGGACATTCTTAAAACCGGGGAGGAGTTTCAGCTTTCTTGCTTCGGCTGGCTTTACCCAGCGGTATTTTTCCGCTTCCCAGTCGAGACGTACCTTGTCAGTTGTGATGTCGACGAGAACCGGATGGACGATCCAGGTTTTCCGGTATTTCGGCTCATCTTGATCAAAGGGAATACCGACTTTTATTTTCTTTATCTCCTTTTTCGCAATACCAAGCTCTTCCCGCAATTCCTCTATCACTTTTTCTTCTAAACTCTTATGGTCGTCCAAAAACCCCGAGATGCCGTTGTAGTACCCCGGATAGAAATGCATATCGCCATTCCGCCGTACGAGAAGGATTTTCCCGCGGTACCGCACGACGCAATTCACGACCGGCGCCCAGCGGATATTCCGGTAATCAACCTGCCCCCGTTTCGGCTTGAATTTTTGCATATTAATTATTATACCGCTGAAACCCGCCTCCTTCTCAAGGTAAGTAGGGTAACCAACGAAGTGTTGGCGAAAAGGAGCGTCGCGAGGTACAAAACCGTGGTCGCTGAATACGTCGAGAGCGCCAAAAGCCCCAGAATATCCGTCATCGCGTTCATAACATAAAGAGAAATCGTTTCGGTATGGGGTTCTTCGTATCCCTTGCGGGCGGTCGGCAGATATCCTGAAAAATCAATTACTGAAACAAGAATAATCGAATAGAGGGCGTTCTTCGTAAAAATCCAGACGAGGATTGCAAGGAGTGCGCCAATTAAAAGAGTGCTGTCAAATTTGGTGACGTTCCGGGTGCCGTACTTGAACGACAGAAAGAAGATGGCTATGCAAAACAGAGATCCGATTGCGAGTCCCAACGCGCCGTACGCACCGCCGTTCAGGAAAATGGCGATCGTTCCGGTGGTTTGGATGATGCTCCAGATGAGCCAGGTATACGAATGCGGTTTCGTTTTCCCCTTGAAAATATCAAGGAGATACGGAATGAAACTAACGACATTCAAAATCCCGCCGATTATCCCAAACAAGAACTTAACGCCCATATATTCACTTACTTTCCGAGGTAAGTTTCAAGCGCTTTCCTATCGGCTTCGATCATACTGAATTTACGATAATCCCCGGGATCGATCCATTGATAATCATCATGGTCGTTGCTCAGAATGACTTGATTGTTTTCGGCGAAACATTCAAAAAAAATGCCGATGATCTGTACTTCGCCGTTTGCCACCTCCGGCCACCACTCATCGACGAAGAACGGCTTCCCGATTTTCATTTTCAATCCGCACTCCTCAAGCGATTCTCGTTCGAGCGCTTGCTGATACGTTTCTCCTGGTTTTATTTTGCCACCCGGAAGATCGTATTTACCGATGTTCGACCCCCCTTTGTATTTTGTTGATTCGCGGATGATGAGAACTTTCCCGTTATGGACGATAAGCGCCCTCACCGCCACGAATTGTTTTACTTCCATTGCCATGAATTATAGCAAAAAAGGCCTTTCTGTTTCTTATGAGTGAACTTGTTCGAGGTTGCGTTAAAATTCCCGAGCGATGAGGAAGGAATAAGCAAAATATCGCTTGTTTGAATCCCGCTGTGTCCTCACTTTTTCACCATGGTGAAAAAGTGAGGACACAGGGTTGAGTTCGATATTTTGTGGCTTGATTCCAACGAAGCGGTCGGAGGATTTTAAAAACAATAATATTTTCGCAATGAACAATTTGGGGACTCCCGGGGGCTTCGCATCGGGAGATTATTCCCCGCCGAGCTTATCGATGAAATTTCTGATATCGTCCTTCGAGTAGAAGTCAATTGTGATCTTCCCCTTTCCGCCGAGATCGGTGATTTTAACCGGCATGCCGAGATACTCTTCAAGTTTCTTTTTCAAAAAGATTACTTCTGGATCTTCGGGATGATTCACTACCTGTCGCTTGATCTCTGTCCGGATGCCTCGCACCGAAAGTTTCTGGTCCAGAATCTCACGCAATGTTCGCTCCTGATCGGATACATTCGGAATTGAAAGCAGCATTCTTGCCTGCGAACTCGTTACTTTTCCCTCGCCGAGAGCTTTCTGGACGTCCGGCGGCAAATTGAGAAGCCGTAAACTGTTCGCTATGACCTCTCGGCTTTTTCCCACCCGAACCGCGATTTCTTTTTGCGTAAGGCTGAATTCGTCCTGTAGACGCGAATAAGCTCTCGCTTCTTCAATTGGGTTCAAATCCCGCCGCTGGATATTCTCAATGAGAGCAAGTTCGAGCTTGCGCCCCGGATGATCAATTTCCCGCACAATGGCAGGAACTCGTTCGAGACCGAGTTTTTTAGCTGCCCGGAAACGTCGCTCGCCGGCAATCAGTTGATAAAAGACATTCGTTCCGGTTTCCGTTTCTTCGGTTATTTTTGAAACAATGAGCGGCTGAATGATGCCAAACTGCTTGATGGATTCGGCAAGCTCGTCGATCGCGCCGTCCTCGAATTCGCGCCGCGGTTGAAAAGGATTAGGGACAATCTTCGAGGTTTCGATTTGAAACACCGCTTCATGTGGCAAACGCGTTACCGCTTCCCTGAGCGCTTCTTTTTCTTTTTCTACAACACCCTCCCTCTCGTTATGCTGTGGCGGGATTGTTGAGGAAAATGTCTCGGGCAAATTGCTTTCTCCAAGAGAACGGGAAGGTGCCTGAGGAAGCGTCTCGGAGACCGAGCGGGCAGGGTTTCCGTTTGGAACGGAAGAGCGAGGTCGAGAGTCGAACTGCGTTTCTCCGCGCTGGGGAGAAACGACAGTGTCTTCCGAAGACGCCCCCCCATTCTCACCCCCGTCTTTCGGCGGAATAAGCGATGATAATCCTCTTCCTAATGGCATGTTCTTATAATATAATTTTTAACTTTTATCCGCCAGTTGGCGGACCAATTTTTAAAAACTAAAACGGAGGCGAACCGAAGCCCCGTGAACCAACCCGTCACCGATTTTACTACGAGAGTAAATAAATAAAGAGCACCTCGCAGTATCGGTTCAAGATCAGCTCTTGGAACTCCATCAACCTCCGCATTAGCAAACGTCTAGACGTGGTCCGCGCCGCGCCCGAGACACCAAAGTCGCAACCAAAGCGGCCGCATATGATTACTCCCTCAATATCTCAAGAACAGTGCGTTCCGAGAAAAATAATAGCATATCACCGCACGATGTCAAAAGGGTGCTGCGGGTGGATTTCTTCACCATATTCGGAATTCGCCGTCAAGCGCTTTCCCTCGATGATTTCGCGCGCCAAGCGCTCGTACGCCAAGGCGCCGGGGCTCTGCGGGGCGTAGAGCATGATGGGCTTTTGAAAACTCGGCGCTTCCGCCAAGGCGACAGACCGCGGGATTTCCACTTCGTACACGTAATCGGGGAAGCGTTTGCGGATTTCCCGCGCAATCTCCCGCGACAGGCGCTCCCGTTTGTCATACATCGTAAGGAGAGCACTCACGCTCTTCACGTCGTGCTCCAGATTGGTTTTAATGAGGTTCACGGTATCCAAAAGCTGCGATAATCCCTCAAGGCTGAAATATTCGCATTGGATGGGAACAAGGATTTCATCGGCCGCGACGAGCGCGTTCACCGTCAAGAGATTCAAATTCGGACCCGAATCGATGACGACGAAATCGTACCACGGACTTACCTTCTCCGTAAATTTCCTGAGGTACCATTCCCGCTCGGGAAGATTCACGAGTTCGACGAGCGCACCGGCCAAATCGGGCGATGCCGGAATGATTTCCAGGTTGGAGAGGTAGCTCGGCTTGATAACCCGCTCGGGCGCGACGCCGGCCAAAAGCGCGTGATAAATCGTTTCTTCCGACGGAAATTTCACCCCCAAGCCGGATGTCGAATTGTATTGCGGATCGAAATCAATGAGAAGTGTCTTCTTGCCAAACATCGCCAAGTACGCGGCGAGGTTCATCGAGGTGGTCGTCTTACCGACGCCCCCCTTTTGGTTGCAGACTGCCATTACGCGCGCCATTGATATTTACTATAGCGTTTTTCTATGGTATTCTCAACGCACAGAGTTGGCCAGGTGTTGGAACTGGCAGACAATCGGGACTCAAAATCCCGTGCTCGCAAGGGCGTGGGGGTTCAAATCCCCCCCTGGCCACAAAAAAGAGCGTTTCTTCACGAGGCGCTTTTTTATTTTCTATCTCCTTACGAATATCGCTTTTAGGATGAAAAAGACCAGGGTATACGCGATCGCGGCTGATAGGATGACGGTGTCCACGACGCCGCCGAATACGGTTATTTCATGGAAGATCCCCTCGAACGGCGCAATGAGGAAATTGGTCACCGCGTAGAACAGCTTCATGATCTCCGCCGCGGGGTTGGCATTTAAGAACCTCAACACGAACCGCACGCCTAAAACTGACTCCACCAATATGAGAATTTTTCCCAGCGCATCGAAGAGAATCCTAAACAATCTATTCATGTTTCAATGGATCCTGCTTCCCGGCGGGACTTCCTGGTCGGGCGCAAGGAGCGAAATAAATCCATCGCCGGATGCCGCGAGAAGCATCCCCTGGCTTTCGATGCCTTTGAGGGATTTCGGTTCCAAATTGTAAACGATAATAATCTCACGCCCGACAAGATCTTCGGGGGCGTATTTTTCGGCGATCCCGGAAACGATCTGCCGTTGTTCATCCCCCAAATCGAGCTGCAGCTTCAAAAGTTTATCGGTTCCCTCCACTCGCTCGGCAGCAGTTATTCTCGCCACGCGGAGATCAACCTCCTTGAATTGTTCTATTGAGATATTCGCCATGTTATCGTTCCAAGTCTTCCTTTACTACCTCAAATTCATTTTCAATCTCGGCCATACGCACTTTCAAGCGCTTGACGATCTCCGATCCCTCCTTCACCTTACTCAATCCTTCCTCCACGTCGACTTCATCGCGCGATTCAAACCATTCCACAATTTTTTTGAGTTTCTCGAGATCTTCTGTTATTTTACCTTTTTCTTTTTTTGCCGGCATGATTGTTACTCTCCGTCGACCCTTGAAATTTCGCTTTCGACCGATCCCTGGTATAGCTTGGTTTTTATTGTATCACCTTTTTTTAAAAATCGGACGTCCTTCACAACCTTTCCCTCTCCGTCAAAAACGACGCTGTACCCAAGCTTCAAATTCCGCATGGGATCCGCCGCCCGTAAGTAGGTTGAAATATTCTCCAGTTTTTCCCGTATACCTTCCACGACTGAAGCAAAGCGGCTCGCGAGAGGCCTCGCAAACATTTCCAAAGCATTCATTTCGCGGACAATGACCACCTCAAAGAGTGACACAAGGCGGTGCGCCGCAACAGGCAAATCAAGAAACAGACCGTCCCATGAAGCATTCACCATTTCGGCAGCCATGGAGGGGGTTGAAACTGCCTTATCACACACCAAACTCGCGATCGGAACGTCCCGGTCGTGTCCGATGCCGCAGAGGGTGGGAATGTGGGACGAGAATATCTTTCTCGCGACGAGTTCGTTGTTGAATGCTTGAAGATCTTCCAAGCTACCTCCGCCCCGAATGATAACGAGAATATCAACGGGATTTACCGACGCTGCATTGAAATAATCGACGCCTGCCGCGATCATGGGGACCGCTTGCGCCCCCTCAACACGCGAGTCATACAGGAAAACCTTGAACCCAAGTTTCTTCAGATTTTTTCTGAAGTCGTCGATGACAGCTCCGGTTTTCGACGTAATGACGCCGATCGAGGTTATGAACTGCGGTAACTCCCGTTTCCTCACAAAAAGTCCTTCTTTTTCAAGCTTCTCCTTCAGGAGTTCATAGGCTTTTTTGAGGGACCCCTCGCCCACCAACTCGACCTCCTCCACGACGAAGCTGAAGCTGCCCCTGGGTTTGTAGATGGAGGGTGTTCCGCGCGCCTTGATTAAAAATCCTTCTTCGAAATCAATCCCGAAGCTCCGCGCCTTCCAAGGACTCAAATAACACTGCAAGATGCCGCTGCCGCCTTCGTTGTCCTTTAGGGAAAAATAAAAACCGGTCGGGTGTTTTCGAAGTTCGCTCACTTCGCCGACGATAGAGGCTTTGTCATCGGACAGAATTTCGTTCACATGATCAAGAAACCCCTCAACACTCCAAATTTTTTCCACAGTGTTCATACTATCCTTCCAACTCATCGCCCAATTCCTCGATGAGTTTTTTTACTTTAGATGATATCGATTTCGGCGTTTTCAAGTTGAATGTAAGATAGAGATCACCTCGTCCGCCGAAGCCGAATTTCGGCATGCCGCGCCGTGATATTTTCATTTTTTCTTTTAAAGAAAAACCTGCCGGTATGGAAACGGTGAATCTTTCTCCGCCAACATCCGTCATCGGCATTTCTTTCTGAAGAAGCACGTCCCGTAAACTAACATCTTTCACCGTATAGAGATCGCTTCCCTTGCGCTCGAAGCGGGCGTCAGACGAAACTTTTACGATCACATATAGATCCCCGCTCGGACCTCCTTTTGCGCCCGCTTCACCCCCGCCGCTCACCTTTATCACGTGACCGTCTTCGATGCCGGGAGCAATGGTCACAGGAACCGCCTTCGTTGAATAAATCCTCCCTTCTCCCTTACAGGTGCTGCATGGCGCGTTGGGGACTTCCCCCTTTCCGTCGCATACCGAGCAGGCTCTTACCTGCGCAAAATTACCGAAGAATGTTCTTCGTTCCACCCGCACCTGTCCCTTGCCGCCGCATGTCGTACATTTTTTCGTGCCCTTCGACTTGTCATACCCCAATCCCTTACAAATTTGGCATTCCACGAATGTTTTAAAACTTATATCCCGTCTCAAGCCTCGGAATGCATCTTCCAAGGTGATTTGGATCGCGACTTCAACATCCGCTCCTTTGCGATCAACCTTTCGGGCCGCACCACCGAACGGTCCGCCGAAAATCCCCTCAAAAATATCTCCCAAATCAACGTCGAAACCGGCATTTGCACCGAATCCGCCGAATCCCTGAGCCCCCTCGAACGGATTCCATCCTCCCTGCGGCGCGGCCCCTCCTTCGAAGACCTGGCCGAACTGGTCGTATTGAGCCCGTTTTTCTTTGTTTGAGAGGATTTGATAGGCCTCGTTGATCTCCTTGAACTTCGCTTCATCACCTCCGGGCTTGTCCGGATGGTACTGGTGCGCGAGTTTCCGGTATGCTTTTTTAATATCTTCCTCTGAGGCGCCTTTCGGAACGCCCAATGTTTTGTAATAGTCCTTCATTTTATTTTTCTAACTCAGGAGGAGAAATTCTCTGGTCCTCGTTTCAAGATTTACATAAGCGAACCCGAAAACGATCAATATTTTGAATAAAACGAATGCCAAAAATTCTATCAACCAATAAAATACGGCAAGCGTTCCTTTCGCCAAAAAGAAAAGAATCGCGATAATGAGAATCGAAGTATATGGACCTAAGAACGAATTGAGTTTGGCAAAATATTCGTTTGCTACGCCGAAAACGAATGCTCCGACGGTTTGGTTCGAATTGAAGAAACTGAATTGGCTCTGGAGACCTCCGTTTATTCCACCCATGACGTCGTTCAGCACTTTCGCTTGATAATCTGGTGGCAAGCTTGCGTAAGTGACGCTTACGCTTCGATTTTGATCTTGCACCGTTATCTTGGACGATTCGAGTTTTTGAAGCGCGATGCTTTTGATCAAGTCGCCCATATTTTGCTGTGGATCGATGGTTGCGCCCGGTACGATGATACCCGAAAACGGTTTCATATCGGAAACGATCCCGTCGGTGATCTTCATGCCGATATCGGCGGGAGCAACACCCCACGAAAAGTAGCTGAGATAAAGAATGACCGAAACGACGATAAGCATACCGGAAGCCACTCGCGGAAGCATCCGTCTCGATACGTCGAAGAAGCGCAGTTTCATGGCGTTTTGAATCAATCGCCGGCCCCGGTGCATGCCGAGAAAAACAAAGTAAAAACCTATGAGGAATCCTAAGATCAAAATCCTCACGTCATTGGAATTCGAAACGGCAAAGCGATTGATGAAAAGAACGATCGGAACGCAGGTTTGAAAAAAGCCCAGGAAGAATATCTTCCAAACGCCCTTCACAAAAAGAACCTCGAGAAGCGAAAAGATGAGCAGTAACACAAAGCAAGCGACGAACAGCCAAAAATCGGACGCATTGAGATTAGTCAGAAAGATGTTGAAGTAATGGAACGCCTCAAGGCTTGCCCCGATACCCAAAACGGCCATGAGGAATATTTTCCACCACTTCCGATCCTCATCGGCCTCCGGCGATTCACTGACTACTTGAAGGTTCGGTTCCATTGGGGTTTTGCTCTCCCTGATTGGGTTCTTCCTTCTTAGTATACATCGCTTCCCCTATTTTTTGGAGTTCCGAAGAAAGTTCGGCGAGTGCTTTCTTGATAGCTTCCGCGTCGGTTCCGTCCTTCACCTCTTTGACCTTGTTCAATTTTTCTGTGACGGCGTTCTTAACGTCATCGCTCACTTTCCCCTCGGCATCCTTCAGAGACTTTTCCGCCTGATAGACCGACATTTCGGCCTGATTCCGGAGTTCCGCCAGTTCTTTCTTGCGTTCATCCTCGGCCGCATGTTCAGCCGCTTCTTTTTTCAAGCGTTCTATTTCATCCTTATTCAAGCTTGTCGAAGCTTCGATTTTCACCGATTGCTCCTTGTTTGTCGCTTTGTCTTTCGCTTTCACGGTCAAAATGCCGTTCGCGTCGATATCGAACGTCACCTCAACCTGCGGAACGCCGCGCGAAGCGGGCGGGATGCCGTCCAAAATGAACCGGGCAAGCGTTTTATTGTCCGCCATCATCGGCCGTTCCCCCTGTCCCACGTGGACTTCAACCGACGTTTGATTGTCGGCGGCTGTCGAAAAAACTTGCGTTTTCGCCGTTGGGACCGTCGTGTTCTTCTGAATCATGGGAGTCGCGACGCCCCCGAGAGTTTCAATGCTCAAGGTCAAAGGCGTCACGTCGAGAAGCAGGATGTCCTTCACGTCGCCCTGGAGGATCCCCGCCTGGATGGCGGCTCCCACGGCAACGACCTCATCGGGATTGATGCCCTGATGCGGATCTTTCCCGAAAAGCTTCTTCACGGCTTCTTGGATGGCCGGCATTCGGGTTTGGCCGCCGACCAGGAGCACTTCGTTGATATCCGAGAGTTTCATCCCCGCCCCTTTCGGCGATGGCGACTCGACCGCGTCCTTCACGAGTTGGATCGAGTGATTGATCATATCCTTCACCAGGTCCTCGAGTTTCGCCCGCGTAAGTTTCATTAAGAAGTGCTTCGGGCCGCTCGCATCCGACGTGACATACGGAAGGTTGATTTCCGTTTCCATAGTCGTCGAAAGTTCGTGTTTCGCGCGTTCTGCCGCTTCTTTCAAGCGCTGGAGCGCCAAGGTGTCTTTCGAAAGATCGATGCCTTCCCGTTTCTTATATTCGGTAACGAGGTATTCCATGATCGTCTTGTCGAAATCATCGCCCCCGAGGTGCGTGTCGCCGCCGGTTGCTTTGACTTCCACGGTGTCGTCGCCCACTTCGAGAATCGAGATGTCGAACGTGCCGCCGCCGAAATCGTAGACGACGATTTTTTCGTTCTTCTGCTTATTCATGCCATAGGCCAACGCGGCAGCCGTCGGTTCGTTCAAAATCCTCCTGACCTTGAATCCGGCGATCTCGCCGGCGTTTTTGGTCGCCTGTCGCTGTGAATCATCAAAATACGCCGGCACGGTGATGACGGCTTCGTCTATCTTTTCGCCGAGCTTCGCTTCGGCATCAGCCTTGAGTTTTTGGAGCACCATGGCCGAAATTTCCTCTGGTTTATACCACCGGTCGGCCATCTTAATCTCGACGCCGCCGTTCGCGCCTTCCTTAATTTCGTACGGAAGCCACGCTTTGTCGCGCTGGACCTCCGGATCACTGAATTTCCGGCCAATCAAACGCTTCACCGAAAAGATGGTGTTTTGCGGATTCACGACTGCCTGCCGCTTTGCGAGGAGTCCCACGAGCCGTTCGTTCGATTTTGATATCGCGACGATGGACGGCGTCGTCCTGACTCCTTCGACGTTTTCGAGAACTCTCGGCTCGCCGCCTTCGACGACGGCCATCGCCGAATTCGTCGTTCCTAAATCGATGCCTAATATTTTACTCATGATTTTGTTTATTGTTTGTTTTTATCATTAACCTTGACCTTTTTGTTTCGAAACATTCACTCTCGCCGGACGGATAATCTTTCCTTGGAGCCGGTACCCCGGGGAAAGCTCATCCGCTATTGTTCCCGGCGGCGCGTCCGATTCGACGGTTTCGACGGCTTCGTGGATCGAGGGGTCGAACACTTCTCCCTTTTTCGTCTCGATTCGCTCCATCCCGTATCGTCTCAAAATGTCTTCCAGCTGGTTCTTGATGAGGATAACTCCCTTTCGCGCCGGATCGTCGCTCTTGATGACGGAAAGTCCCAGATCGAAGCTATCGAGAACGGTCACGAGATCGGCGATGACGGCTTGCGTGCTGTATTTCACGAACTGCTCCATCCGCTGCGCTTCTTCCTTCTTGTAGTTCGCGAGATCCGCCTTCGCCCGCTTCCATCCGTCGAGGTACTCATCCCGTTCCTTGGTGAGTTTCTCGACCTCCGTCTCCTCAATCTTCGTTTCTTCTTTTTTGTTTTCTTCTTCCATAATGGTTATTTATCTTCGACCGACTTATTTAATATTTCAAAAAGCTCCAGTGGCTTCGCATAATCCATCCGCTTCGGGCCGATCGCGAGAAACAGAAAGTTTTCGCCGTCGATTTTGAGGCAGTTCGCTATGACCGCGACTTCCTTACTCCGCACGAATGGGTTTTTGCCGATGAACACTTTCGGCCAATCCTCTTCGTCTTTCCAAAATCCCGTCCGTATTTTTTCCGGAAGCATTTCGACGTCTTTCACGACATCGACCAGTTCTTCTCGATTTAAAAGGTCCAAATTATCCAAAAGTTCGTAGAGGCCGCTCGTCCACATCTCGTTCTTCTTCGCCTCATACCCAACGGAGAGCATGCTGAGCTCATCGGAAACGTCTTCCACGAAGGAATCCATTTCCCCTTTCAAAAACTTTAAAACCGAGTTCCGGTATCCGGCATCGGCATACCGGGCCTTCAAGCCGTCTCTCACGAGTTCCTCAACGAAGAACCGATAGGCCTTGTCGGACGGGAACCTGCCGCCCGAAGGGTGGGTTTGGTAGAAATAGCCGTCTTCGGAGAGGTCATTCAGCTCCCACCGGATCATGGCGGGCTTGATGCCGAAATTGTGGTCTTCGTAGAGGCCTTCGGAGGTGATGGGACGGCCGGTCTTGATGTAGTCCTCGACGGCCGCTTTCAAGATTTCTTTGGTCCGATCCTTTTCCATGTATCGACTATTATATATTAGCACTCGGATGTGTCAAGCGCTAAAGGAGGGCGCAGGAGGTATCATTCCCTCGCTCGTAGGCCTCCACGGTTTAAAATCTCGCTCGTTCTAGCGCTATTCGCCACCCAACTCGCCATTCGGCGGGGGGCCTTGCTCATAACGCGCTCCACTCGCGGATTTTCGAACCCGCTCCGGCAATACTCGCTCGGGAACAATATCTCCCGCTAAGAGACGTGGTGGTTAATGTATGCCGCTCACCCTCCGAGACGGTTTGCTCACAAGATAAGGTATCCTCCTAAGGAGTGGCTCCTTCTCAGAAGACAGGAAATAGATGAACTATTAATATAAGTAAATTGCTCATTTCATATCTAATGAAGTGAGTTTACCTGTGAGTTGTAATTGAGATAGAGTTGTTGTTCTTGAATTTGTACTTGTTGTATCTGCGAGTTGATCTGCTCAATTTTCATATTTGCACTGGTAGTTAATTGTTGAATTTCCCCATTAGCCTCTTGAATACTTATGCCGGGTTGAGGTACGTTTGCCACATCTTTGTAGTACTGATTTTTTATATCTAGGACCTGCTGGTTAAGGTTGATTACTTGTTGATCTAAAGATGCCTTACTTGCATTATATTGTTGCGTTAAGGCGTTGATTTGATTTGTGCGTTGCTGATATGCTTCCTGTTGTGCTTGAGCTTGCGCAGCTGCTTCAGCATTCATCTGCTGCTGACCCGGTTGGCAATATGCATCGCCGCCGTTAGCAGGACACACAAAATCCCCCCCTACTGGGCATGCTGTATAATAAGAGCCATTACATGGGGTGGCGTTGGGCGGCGGTGTAACTGAGGGGGCGTTTACTTGCCGTTGGTTTGCTTCTGACGTTTGACTATTGGTTTGTAAGGTAGGTTCTGTTGCTTTTGGTTTCGATGCTTCAGATGCCCTTCGGGGAGTGTTATCGCTATTTTTGCTCGTGGAGGATGCGCCCTGAACCGCGGGCACTGTGGTTGTAGTATTTGATGACGGGCTGGGTTTCTTTTGAGAACCAAAGATCGCTGTTACCCATGTAACCGGATTCCAATTCCAAGTCAAAGGATTCCACCATGCAGCGTAGGTAATAGATGGAATGAGTATTGCTAATGCCAGTGCCGAGATTAAAACCTTTTTCATAAATGTATTTTAATCTTTCTAATGCCTTTTATTGTAATGGAAATATACCAACATATCGGTTTCCAAAATCGTCTACGCAAGTAACTTCCCAATTAGAAGCAGTATTAGAAATTTCTATAGTGTGTTTTTCCGCTGCACTATTTGCATATGTAGTCGTCGTATAGGGTATTGCAGCATTACCATCAACCCAGGTCCATATACAGGTTGAATTATTCCCACTAGGTATTGACACCGAATAACCATCCTGCCCATTGTAGAATTTAGCGACTTGTCCCGTAGTTGCTTTTACTTCTGTATTCGTTATTACATTTGTAGTCGGATTAGGAGCTCCGGATTTATCAATGAGAGGCGCACCACTGTCCAAACTTCCACCAAGAAAATAAGCAGCAACAATCAAGACGACGACCACAATACCTAAGCCAATTTTCTTTTGCTGGATACCTCTCTTTTCTAGATCTTGCACAATTTTACTATACCACAAGGTATGGAATATGGAGAGATTTTCTAATATCTTCGATGGTCTGAGAGTTTCTCGAGCCGCTTTCTAATTCCCATAGGGAATTAGAAAGTCCGATGAGCTTAGCGGCAGCATCGGCAACATTTTTGTCCGTAGTATCTTTTCTAAAAACCATTTTTTTGCGTTTAGCCTCTAGATTACACGACAACCTTCGTAAGGTCTCGTAACATTCTTTCTTTTTTCCCTCTTGAAGAATCTCCGGATTACTTATGATGTTGGCATAAAATTTCAGTTCGTTGTCTATCTTACCAACGATTTCCTTATATTCTTGCGCTGGTTCTATAATGAATTTTTTTATCAAATCCCCCAAAACAAGTACCGAAACTCCGGAAATAACTGTTTGGAATATCGGATTTCTGAATGGTTCTCCGAAATCTAGGCGTAAGAATATAACAGAATAACCAAAAATCGCTAAGGCAATTAGGATTAGAGTGGCTTTCAACCAGTTCCACTTTAACCACTCACATTTTTTCTTAACTCCCATCATTCTGACCATTATACCACCCGGCGCGAGGTGGCGGGATGCGATATCCGAACTTTTTTCCGAGATAAGTTACGACGGATCAATAACTTGAGATGTTTTCTGTTTTCGGTGTGATTGGTTTTTTATGAACCCCGCTTGTCTCCTTGACCATGAAGTCTATCCCATCGCTTTCAATCTTCACAAATGCTCCATTGTCTAGCGTACCGGGGCCTGCTAGTTCTCCCCGCTCAGCAAAGCCGATTTCAATGAGAAAGTTCGCCATAATTCCTCCGTGCGCAACGACAAGAACTGTCTTTCCGGGATTGGCGACGGCAACTTCTCTCAAAAAGGTGATTGCCCGACTCATGATGCTTGCATTGCTTTCCATACCGTCCGGATACTCTACTTTCAGTCGTTCCTCTTCAGACAGTTCGTTTAGTTTCTCCCAGAAAGCTTGGGTATCTTTCAGATATTTTTCTCTTGGTTTTCCCTCGTGGATGCCATAGGTCCGTTCGCGTATAAGTTTTGAAGTTTGGATGATGAGATCTCTTTCTTTCGCGATTATCTCGGCGGTTTGTTTTGCCCGCATGAGATCAGAAGAATAAATAGCGTCAAAATGAACGTCTTTCAGCTTTTCGCCGACTCCCCAAGCCTGCGACTTCCCTTTCTCGGTGAGAGGAAGATCCATGTGGCCCATAAGAATTCCCTTAGCATTTCCCTCGGCCTCCCCATGGCGAACGAGATAGATTGTGCAATAATCAGTTTGCATGTCTGTATTATGTATTAAAAAAGCCAATCCGGAAAGATGGGTTTTGGGGCCAGAACGGCAACTTTCTACACCCCCGCGGGGCGGCGGGGCGAGGGGCGGGACTTTGGACGGGGTTATTTGAACTCCCCCGGGGGGGTGGCGCAGAGTTTTAGAATCCGAGGACGCTTTTGTAGATGTTGAATGACGAAAGCTCCGTTTTACTTGTACCTGACTGTTTTCTCTTCAATTTAAGTTCGATGATTTTTCGTCTTTGTTCCGGAGAGATCTTTTTTATTTTTTCAACGAACGCCAGTTGTTCTGCAGCTTCGGGCAAAAACCATGTTTCTATTTCAAACATTTCCCCTTCCCAGGGGGTTCTCATGTTTACTATAAAAAATGGGGGTCTCTTTTCCCGCGGAAACTTTTGGAAATCTCCATACTCGAGTTTTTGGAAAAGATGGAGTTTGGAAACGAAGGCTAGAGTTTCTTCAGATGATTTTCGGGGTTCGTCTGTCAAAACAATAAGATCAATATCCGGTTCGGTCATTAAATCAAATGCGTAACTACCTACGATATGCACTTCGCCGAATTGAGCGAGAATATTTAAGATGCCGGTTGATTCCAAGAGATTTGTCGCCGCATGTTTAATCCTTTGATCCATATGAGAATTGTACCACGCCGCTGGATCGACTTATCCCCCAAATTTCCGCCCCCCGGTCTCCTTTAAGGTTCCCCGGGGGCCTAAAATTTCATCTGCCGAGGTGGACTGGGGATAACTCAGCCACCTCCGCGTTGTAACACTCCTCGCGTCAGAAAGCGGCGTAAATGCGGTCGAGGGGCATTCCCCGTCCGATATATGATTCAGCGAGAAGATTGCGGAGGGTAAAAAGCAACCTTAAATCGCCTCTCCATTTGCCATCCTCCAAAGATAAATCAATAAACTCCAAACCGCGCTCCAGTATTTCGTTCTTGAGTTTTGAATTCTTCTCTTCGTACAATGAAGCGCGTTTTATTTCCGAAGCGATGTGCTTCAGCTGTTCATTTTTGGAAAAACTTTGCCAGCGTTCTTGAGACATGCCAATGTAATTTCGAATTATTTAATTTTGAATTTCGAATAACGAATGAATAATTTCTGTGATTGCATGACGAATACTCTCGTCGGCGATATCCATCGTCTTGTTGTTCTGGGCGGGGCGGATGTTGATCAGAGAAATAAAGTCGATATGGCCGTCAGGATAGATATTAAGGCCCCAAATATCCTTAGACGACGAACCGCTCCCAATGAGTTCCTCCGCGCAATCGACGTGAAACTCGCCCCCAACCGAAACTGTTCTCTTCACAATATCGACAGCCGCTTTAGAAAATGGCCGTTCTATCGAATCTTTATTAAGCCTGCCCTCAACGATCATGAAGATACTTTAACAAGAAAACGGCTTCTACGCCACTTCCGCGTTGTAGCAGGCCTCGCAGTAGACGATCTCCGGGCGGTCGGGAGAATAGCTCGTTTCGAATTCGTTGGGACATTTCCCAGCTCCGTGGAGATGAGCTCCGGTGTTCGTGTATATCCCGTTTTCGCTTTTCGTTCCCGCACACTGGCATTTCCTCTTCAATAGACCAAGAGGATGTTTTTGCTTCGTCCGTTCAAAATAGCGGCAGTTCGGGCAATGGCGAGGGAGTGAAATATTAAACCGCTGATAGAATTTCAATTCCTGTAAAAGGATGCGGAATACTTTCGTGCAGTTGTGCTGAAGTGCCTCCTCGCGATCTCCTCTTTCCCAAAATTCACACAAAACAGTCTCATTTAAAATTGATTCTTTTGCGTCTTTTATATCATCGGGGAGATCGGATGAATTGATGGTGGAAACATAATCTCTTTCTTTCATATCTTCCCAATAATAGTTGAGGAGAAGGGCCTTGTCCCTCGTGAACGGAAAGTGTTCTTGGGCTTGTGTTTGATTGTAAGGAAAAGGTGAAAATTCCAAAGGAAAAAATTCACCGTATTGATATGTTCTCCCTTTCTTATCGACATAGGGCATCGCGTTCATATGATCAATAATCTTCGGAACTAATTTTTCATATTCTTCTTTCGAATACTGCTTATTTAAAATGCAATACTGCTTCTTTCTTAGGCCCACACAACCGAAAAGGTTCGACGAAGACAGGGAAAACAGTGAATATTGAATATCTTGCACTTCCGACCAGCATTCAAAGCAGAATTTAATGTTCCTGGCACCAAGTCCGCAATCCATGCTTTCATAGACAAGTTCCGCTCCGTTGCCCCAAACCGAATAGTCTTGACAGTCCTTCACGGGACCAAGTTCCATATATTGGCAGTTCTTCACGTTTTCACCGCCGATCATGATGTAGCAATCGGCGGCATTCTTGGAATTCCAGATATAATCGCCTGTCACGTTTGTGTTTTTGACGCCCTCCAAATATTTCACGGGGGAACGAAGCCAAAATTCCAAAACTTCCATTTCCGCCGCCACAAACCCTCGGCGAGATCCAAGATTGAATTCCTTTATTTTTTGTTGATACTCTTCCTTCTGATATGGTTTGTTAAAAATATGATATTTCTTATTGCGTAAGTTCATACACCCGAAACAATCAGTACAGCCAATGCAATTCTTGCAAAAGAAAAGATTGAAAGAATCGGAACACTGTGAAGAGAAGAATGCATTGGAGCACGATTTCAACCAAAAACTGCCATAGCAATTTTCACAGTGATCCAGATATGAATTGTCGATGGAATTCTTCGTGTAACTAATCCCCGTACCGTACATGCAATCTTCGGAATAATTGCCGTTGAAAACGAGATAGCAGTTTTTGTAATCCGTGAAGTTATTGGAATAGTCACTGTTCACCCCATAAACTGCGGATCGGGCGTAGAGGGGAACTTTTTTAAAAAGACCAAGTATCTGCTCGAGAAATGGTCGGGAGAAATCAACGTTTTGCTCATAGGCCATCGGATCCCATTTATCCGAGAACCAGATTTCATTTTCGTAGACCTTCCGATCCATACCCGCCGGGTACATTGAAAATATCTCTTTTCTTGAGTAATCACTCCTCTTTTTATAAAGAAATCTCTCATTACGAAAAGACAAACGTCTCTGAATGCGGCACGGGGGCACCACGTCGGCGGCGGGACTTTAATCTTCTCATAGAACGCGAAATCCTCCGGTTCGATGGTAAAGGATTGCTTGCAATTCTGACAAACCCTTTGTTCAGCGGCGGCCATTGAATTCAGTATAGGTCAAAACGGAATTCCGCACCAAGCTTCGCTTTGGTACGGGGCCCTGGTTCGATCGTGAACTCCCGATAGCAGTTCTGACGGGTCCGTTTTTGGAGATCGTATCCAAATCCTACCATTCTACCCCCCGAGGATCTTTTTTATCTTGAGATGCCAAATCGAACTAAAAAGCATGGTGTTGATGACAATAAGATAAACGGCGAATCCGTACGATGGGAAAGTCCAAACCTTTATCGCGGCAAAGGCAGTGAGGGCGCTTATGAGTCCGGCAAAGAATGCAAAACCGGATTCCGTTTCCGGATATTGCCATCCCTTCACAAGAGTCGGGACGGCGGCGAGCGCATCGCTCATAATCGCAAATACGACGGCAACGGTTGGCTCTTTGGTGATCGCCCACAAAATGAGGGCCAAGACCGATGCCGCGCCGCAAAGATAATCAAACAATCCCAACTTCCAATACGCCTTTTTATTCAAAAAGGATGCAATGAAAATCGTGAGCGGCACGAATCCGGACATAAAGACCGGCACGACGGCCCATGTCACCCCGGCGGAAAGCGCGGCGGCCGTCGCAATAAGCGGGGCGATAGACCACATTCCCCAACTCACTTTATTCGGCTGGTTTTCCCCTTTCAAGGTTTGAACAAGATACGGAAGCGATCCGAAAAAATTGAAGCAGGCTCCGACAAGAACAAGGTATTGCAGCATATAACTACGGGCAGCTGACGAGCGTAGTCGCGAGCGTCCCCGAAGCATTCACACCAACCAGGAAACAACTTCCGCTCGAGGATTTAAGGATCAATCCCTGTGCTGCGCTCGAAAAGCCGATATTGCCGTTCGCTTTCATGGCCGTTGCACCAGAAACACCCGATCCGGAATATATGATTCCGGACACGTTCAGATTTTGACTGAAATAGCCGTTCCCCCAAGGATTCGCCGCGCTCCCTAAATCAAGCGACGTCGAACTCGCCGGGTAGAGAGATGAATCGAAGGTCGCTGCAGAAATCCTCGCGGCGGCGATCTGAAGCGACTGGCTGAATTGGTTTGCGGGGCCCGAATTATTA
The DNA here is from genome assembly GCA_021791395.1 of bacterium. Lineage (GTDB taxonomy): Bacteria > Patescibacteriota > Minisyncoccia > UBA6257 > GWB1-50-10 > JAKAHT01. Next base: position 20,913 of record JAJYWR010000002.1, on the reverse strand, counting down.
TAAGCAAGGGACATGTTGACTTGAACAATCGAAGCTCCGCCCGGACTTTCGTATTTTGTCGCGGAAAAATTCGTCACATTGACGCTCGAGTTCGTGAGAGCAATGGGAGAAGAGTTCCCCTGCTCCAAATACACAACTGTGCCGCTCGCATAAATGAGTGTGGGGTCGGCGGACGATGACGCCATCCGAAGATTGATGGTCGAGGTTGTAATGCCGTCCGTCATATCAACCAAACTGGAATTTTGAACCATTTGTTTTACCACACTCGAGACAAAGCTGATTTGATGGTTTACTTCATTGGAAGCGGTTTGCTGAACTTGAATTTTCGTGAATGTTGTAAGTATCGCGACCAAAAAAATGGAAACTACCGCAAAAATCGCGATATAGATCAAAAGTTCTATTAGAGAGAAACCATCTCTTTGCCTGAATTGCTTCATGACTTTGTTTAATAATAACACAACTGCCTCCCGAACGCCGTTGGTGCTTAGGAACCTTTCTTTAAACCCCATTCCCTACTTATAGTAAATCCGGTCCAGAACTCTGAAATCCACGTACGTCGTCTTTGCAAAATTCATCCGCTGAGTCAGCGTCGTCAAAAGGTAGCCGAGATTGTCGGGGGCGAAATCGAAACTGAAATAAAAAATCGGCCCTTGCAGCGGCACTACTTGCCACTCTCGGAGTGAAAAGTCGTTGAAGTCGACTTCCTTGATCGCGAGGTGTGCCGAAGAAAATCCCTGAATGACGGACATGAAGTTCTTGAACCAACTGGCCTGTGGTAAAATAGTTTCTCCGAGTATCAAGTTCCTTCCCGTCATGTCGTTAACCTTCAAAATAAGAGGACCTTCGACGTCCGGCGAAGCGGAAAAAATGACGCCGCTGTTGTCGAACGTGAAACACGTAGTCGTCGTTGCTTGGCAAATCACGCCGAACGGCACCCTAGGGACGGCATCGATGGAAACGGTTTTCTTGAGGAGATTTGAGTCCACCATAACGCTCCGAAGTTCCGGTAAAACGCTCAAAGACGACGGCTTCACTCCTAACCCCCAAAAAAGGATGTTGCCGGGACCAATTACGGCTCGCAGTCTGCTTTCGAGCATCTCGTTCCGCAATGCAGTTATGATCGTCGCATTGGGGACGGCCGTCGGATTGGAGACCGAAATAGAAGAAACTTCGAGTCCCTGCCACGAAATGGCGAACTTTGCCGCAAAAATTAAAAGCAAAACCATTGCCGCAGAAAGACCAAGGAGTAAATAAAATTTGAATCGTTTTTTCTTGGCTTTCCGCTCCCCTGTTACGCGGTATTTTTCCAAAGCATCCTTCATTGTTCACAATAAGATTTCTCTTATTCTAACACTCTTATCGGCAACGAGTAAGAAGTATTGTTCGCCGATATTCCCGTTGTAACCGTGATTGTATAATCACCCGGTTTTTTCCAGCTATGCGAAACGACCGTAATGCTCGAGGTACCGCTCGCCGTTCCATCTTCAAGCGTTCCGTCTCCCCATCTCACCTCATACGCTCCGCTTGCAACGAGAGAAATTGAAACCGAAGAGTTCACATGCGTTAAAAGAGATACGGGAGGCGGCGGAACAGAAAACGAACCCGGTGTCGAAGAAGAAACGGGTATCACTTGGTTGTCATAAAAAGATGGTGCGGTCGAGGAAGATACCGAAATCGATGAGTCCGGAGTCAAACTATTTCCCGCCGCGGATATTTGATTCCCTACATACTTCATAATATCGGCTGCGTTTTTTGCAATGAGTCTCTCGGCTCCCGCAATGATCGAATTCTTCGCGTTGGCAAGAGTGGTCGAAGCGTTTTGACGCACCGCATTGGCCGCTTTTGAAACTCCCCCCGCAAGGTACCACTCGGTATATCCGAGGTAACAAACGTAAAGCGCCCCGGCGAGTATAATAACCCCCAGAATAAACTTAAAGAATTTCTTCATATGAGCTAGGGTTCTATTTTATCTTTCCCGAGATAATCGCGCAGAACTTTCGGAATTTCCACCCCTCCGTCTTCAGTTTGGTAGTTCTCAATGATAGCGATTAAAATCCTTCCGATGGCGAATCCGGTCGCGTTCAAGGCGTACAAAAATTCTTTCTTCCCATCCTTCGTTTTGTATTTCGCATTGATGCCGCGTGTTTGAAAATCGGTGGTGTTGGAGCAGGAGTGGGTTTCGCGGTACTCGCCCGTTTCGCCTTGGCCCGGCATCCACGTTTCGACGTCAAACTGTCTGGCATCGGTCCATCCCATATCTCCCGTACAAATCTCCATAACCCGATACGGAAGCTCCAAAGCGCCGACCAGCTTTTCCTGCATACTCAAGAGGAATTTGTGTTCGCGTTCTGAATTCTCCGGCTCCACGAAAGAATACATTTCAACCTTATCGAATTGATGAACCCGCAAAATTCCTTTCGTATCCTTACCATATGATCCTGCTTCACGTCGGAAGCACGTTGAAAATCCGACGAACCGCTTTGGCAACGAAGAAACTTCGAAAATCTCTCCCCTCCCCAAGGGCCCGATAGTGTGCTCGGCGCTACCCACCAAGTATAATTCGTCCTTCGGAAGGTAATACTTGTCTTCTTTTTGGTCCGCCGCAAGGCGTCCCATTTCCCGATAGACCGTGGGCGTTATCATAACGGGCGGAACGACCGGCGTAAATCCCTCCTTAACGAGCGTATCGAAGGCCAATCTTACGAGCGCGAATTCGAGGAGCGCGGCATCGCCCATCAGATAACCGAACCGCGAACCGGCTATTTCCGTCGCTTTTTTAACATTCACAATCCTCAATTTTTCGGCGATTGTTAGGTAGTCTTTCGGTTTAAATTTGAAATTCTTCTTTTTGCCGACCTCGCGGAGAACTTTATTTTCCGATTCGTCCTTGCCGAACGGAACGTCGTCAAACGGCAGGTTCGGCAACTTGTTCAAAATATCGTCCCGCTTGGAAGACAAAACGTCGCGTTCGGCTTCGATATCGGCGATCCGCTGTTTCAAGAGCTGAGCTTTGCTCAAAAGATCCTGACTTTGACTTTGACCCATTTCGCGGCTTATGGCATTTTGTTCCGCAGCGAGATCGTCCAGGGCTTTCGTTTTTACCCTCCATTCGTCGTCGAGGCGCAAAAACTTATCGACGAGCTTCGGGTCGATCTTCTTTTTGACGACTCCCGCTTTTACCTTCTCGGGATTTTCCCGTATGAATTTAACATCAAGCATGTGTTTTTTATTTTTCTCGTCGCATCAGCGGGAAATAAACCGTTTCCCGAATCGGTAAATCCATGAGGACGGCGAAAACGCGCTCCGACATGCCAAATCCGGCCGCCGGCGGCATGCCGTATTCCAGCGCTTCAACGAAATCTTCATTCATCATTTGCGCTTCTTTATCCCCGCCTTCCCGGAGAGCCGCTTGCTCTTCGAACCGCTTTTTTTGATCGATGGGATCGTTGAGTTCCGAAAATCCTTTGCCGAGTTCGGTTCCCCCGGCCATAATCTGAAACCGTTCGACCCGATGAGGATCGCCGGGAATCCGCTTCGCGAGTGGCTCTATTTCAACCGGCGGGTTCACCAAAAAGCATGGCTGAACGAGATGCGGCCGCACTGTTTTTTTATAAATAAGATCGACGAGCCTTCCTTTGCCGTCGCTCGACTTGAAATCGATTTCTAATTTCTTCGCTTCGCGCTTCAGATCCTCCACGGAAGCTTTTGCAAGATCTAGACCCGCATACTTTTTAAAAAGATCGAAGTATTCCACTTTTTTCAATGGCTTACTCCAATCGATGACCGTATTCCCCTTTTTCGATTTCATCGAGCCGCAAACACTTTTCACAATCTTTTTATAAAGCTTTTCCGTGAGTTTCATCATATCGTGGTAATCGGCATACGCCCAATATACTTCCATTTGCGTATAATCCTGCAAATGCTCCCGGTCGATGCCCTCATTCCTGAAAATGCGGCCGATTTCGAACACTTTCTCGAAACCACCGACGAGCATCTTCTTTAATGGTAGCTCGAGCGAAATCCTCAAGTAAAAATCTTCGTCGAGCGCATTGTGATGCGTTACGAACGGTTCCGCTTCCGCGCCGCCTGGCACGGTTTCAAGAACTGGGTTTTCAACCTCCAAAAACCCTTCGTCCATTAAGAAATCCCGAACGGTTCTCCAAAACGAATTCTTCTTTCTAAAAAGTTCACGAATATGCGGGTTTACGATTGAATCAAGGTATCGTTTGCGAAGCTTAATTTCAACATCTTCCAAGCCGAACCACTCCTTCGGAATCGGCCGCAAACTTTTCGCGATCACGATGGTATCTTTCACGAGAATGCTTTTTTCACCCTTCTTGGTTTTGAAAAGAATTCCCGAAACGGACAAAAAATCCCCCGTATCGAGCGAAGCTTTGACGGCGGAAAAATTCTTTGTTTCCCGCTTACTCAAAACCGCTTGTATTCTACCGGACTCATCCTGCATATCGACGAAAAGAATGTTTCCTTGATCGCGGACGCTCGTTACCCTCCCATTTAGGGAAACCCTTTTCTTCGCCCTCTCGAACTTCGAAAAATTTTCTGTCAAAAATCTTGCGCCGTCGCTTTTTTTCACGCGCGGCGGATACGGATCGCCGAACGCTCTCCACTTTTCGAGCTTTTGTTTTCGCTCTCCGATGATATCCTCAAGCATCTGTTTTGCTTTTACTTGATCTTCAAAATGGTATACTTTACCTCCCCCTTGGGGGCGCTTATGGTAACGAGATCGCCTACCCTTTTCCCCAACAGAGCTTTTCCCAGGGGGGAAGCGTTTGAAATCAACCCCTTCGTCGGGTCAGCCTCATTGGAGCCGACAACGGTATATGACACCCCCTCCACTCCATTTTTCTTCAAGTCGACGTTCGATCCTACTTTCACCGTTTCCCCACCGCCCGCCTTATCGATGAGCGACGAATTTTCCAAAAGATCTTCCAAATCCGCTATCCTTTTTTCAAGAAGACCCTGCTCCTCCCGAACAGCTTGGTATTCGGCATTTTCCGAGAGATCGCCGAGTTCCTTTGCGTGCCGAAGCCTCTCTCCGACCGATTGTCGGCCTCCAAGCTTCAATTCGTCGAGCTCTTTCTTCAGCTCCTCGTACCTCTCTTTCGTTAAGTAGTTTTTAGCCATTTTATTGATTTGACTGGTTTTTTAGACGATTTTCATAATACCACAGAAAAACGTCGCGCGCCACCGGTACGACGTTCAAGCTTCCTTCTTTTGCGTTTTCAACTAAAATCACGATGGCAATCTGGGGATTTTGGACGGGAGCGTATCCCACGAAGAAAGCATTCGTTTCGGCATTATTCTTGACCTGTGCCGAACCGGTCTTCGCCGCGACTTGAATTGGTAAATCATGGAGCATATAGGCGGTGCCGTATGGCTTCGAAACACCGTCTTCCATTCCCTTTTGCACCAGCGGCAAATATTTTCCGATTTCAGAGCTCAAATCGCTCAAAATCTGCGGCTCACTTTGCGCGATAACGTTGCCGTTTTGATCCACGATGTTTTTCATGATTTCCGGCTTGTAGAGCTTCCCGCCGTTCGCAATCGCACTTATGTAATTCAAAAGCTCAATCGGCGTCACAGTAAGGGCTCCTTGACCGATCGAAACATTGAAGGTGTCCCCAAGCGTCCATGCTGTATGCTGGGTCTTTTGTTTCCATGCAGGATCGGGCAAAAAGCCGCTTCCCTCACCCGGCAAATCGATCCCCGTCGGCTTATCGAGGAGGAACTTTTGCCACCATTTTTTGAGACGCGTGATGCCAAGTCCCTGTTGATCTCCGAAGCCGCCGCCCACCTCATAGAAATAAACATCGCTCGATCGCGCAAGAGCTGAATACAAATCAACCCAGCCTTGATATTGCCAGTCCAGGAATTTCGTGGGGTGCGAAGGGTCGTATGGATTTGGAACGTAAAGATAGCCCGGAGAAAAAATCTGGTGATTCGGATCCAAAATCCCCTCGGTTAAAGCTCCCGTTGCGACAAGGGGCTTAATTGTTGATCCGGGACTATAAAGACCCGACACGGCACGGTTGAAAAGCGGTTGATAGGGGGCGTTTAAATAACTCGCAACGGCATTGGGATCATATCCCGGAATATTGAAAAGAGCCAAAATATGACCGTTTTGCGGGTCTATGGCGATCCCGGCGCCGATATTTCTTCCAAGGGCGTTGATGTCGTTTTGAAGACTGTCGTAAAAATAGCTCTGCAAACCGGAATCAATGTATGTGTTCACCGTATCGCCCTGCACGGGATTCCGCACTACGTTCTCGCCTTGGATCTTGCCGGCTGCATTCGTAAGGAAAACTTCTTTGCCGTCGATTCCCCGCAAATAGTTGTCATAATACTCCTCGAGGCCGGATCTGCCGACTAAATCATTCGACGTCAAATCCGGATTGCTCTTCAAGTCGTCCGCCGTCGCAAGCGAAGAATAACCAATGAGATGGGAAAACTTCAGGGGTGTCGTATCGATCATCTTGAACGACGGCAGGATTTCGATGCCGGGCAAATTTTGGCTCGAGAGGCTGATGAGCTCATTGTGATCAATGTCTCCTTTCAAAAGGATTTTGTCCGTCGGATTGGAACTCGCGTTCGAAAGTTCCGCTGTCGTTGATGCCCTGTTCAAGCCGAGTGTCGCGATCGCCGAATCTACAACCTTGTTCCTTGCCGCTTCGTCCTTCGGCAAATCGACGGGAGAAATGAACACGTTAAACGAGGGGATATTCTCGACGAGCGGATTCCCGAACGTGTCGTTAATGATGCCACGCGGAGCAACTTCTACACTCAAATTTGAAACGTTGTCAGTTGCCTTTTCCGCATAAAAACTGTTTCTCGAAACGCCAAGATAAAACGAACGCACAAGAATGACGGCGAAAACCGCTACCGCGATAAAAAAGAAGTACCGAAAGGCACGATCCGAAAGAGGAACCTCAATGAAATCCTCCTCCGAATATTCATCAGTCAAAACATCGCTCAAATTCAACTTATCGGGACTCATAGGGTTGCGATTGTTTTTCGTGCGATCGGCCAAACGACCAAAGAAATAACAATACCGTAGACCATCTCAAGAAGAATGAGCGGAAAGGCAAACGGCGACCTCACGACGACGGCCGAAACGCCGTAAAAGATGAGTGCGGCCGCAATTTGGACGATCAGGAAATCCAGAAACCAGTTGGCAGTCAAAAACTTCGAGGCATAAAAACAAATGAAAAGGACAACATCAAGGATGATAATCTCGGGAAGCCAAAACTTCCCCATAAAAAATACGGCGCAAGAAAAGACAACCAGAAGGAAGAGAAAACTTCGGAATCCAATCCTCTTTTTTGGCGGAAAGCTCGAAAGCCATGCAAAGAAAAGCAGCGGAAGATTGGGATTCACGCCATCGATTGCAAGCACCCGTGACACGAAAACAAAAGCAATCACGACAGACACCGCTAGAAATGACGAAAGTACGTAAATTTCTTTCATTTAAAATTCGCGATGATGAAGACGCGGCGCAACGACGACAGATCAAAAAGCGTTTTTATTTTCGCGCTTTGCCATAAGTTGTTATTGATGCTTTGCACGGAATCGATGGAGCCAATGAGAAGTCCCAGCGGGAAGCCGGCGTCGGCGTTCGTAACGGCCATTCCAGCGCTCGTTGTCGCGTTTTTCGGTATAAAATCGACATAGGGTGACGGTCCACCGTCCAAAAGGCCATTCACCTTTGCATCTCCCACAAAAACAGAGCTTTTCCACGACGGATCGAAAAATGTTTGCACTTCCGACGTATGAGTCGATACGGACGTGATCTTTCCCAAAAGGATGTTATTTCCGGCAAGAACCGGCATGCCAACCGCAAGGTTTTTATCCGATCCCGCATTCACGATGAGGAGTGAATAATTATTGAAGGGGTAGTTTGAAAACACATCTGCCGCGATGACGCGATACCCGTCCATTGTACTCGTCGAAAGATCGGTCGAACTTTTTGAAGATAAGCCTTCCGCCGCCATTTTAAAATCCAAAAGACTTTGATAGCTCAAACTCGTGTCTGCCGTTCCCGCAAAAGCCATTCTCAGATTTTGAAAAAACAAAAAGACGCTTTGCTTAAACAAAAAGAAAAGGAGCGCCAGAACAAGAACGGCGACACCTAAAACCGACGCTTTTACTGCTCTCATACTTTAATGGGCGAGGGCGTTGAAAAGCTTTCCAATACGCCGTCGTAAAAACTCATGTTCTCGGCTATGATCCCCACTCCCCGGATGACGCAAAGGAGCGGCTCGTCAACTAAATGAACTTTCACGCCGATCTCTTTTTCGAAAAGAGACGCTACACCGCGAAGAAGGCTTCCGCCGCCGCAAAGATAAATGCCGTTCTTATAAATATCTCCAGTGAGTTCCGGCGGCGTAATGTCGATAAGCTCTTTCAAGCTGTCGACCATCACCTTCAAGGATTTCAAAAGCCAATACCGGGCTTGCGTATCACGAACGCTTGCTTCCCGGGGAAGACCGGAAACCGCGTCGCGCCCCCGGATTACAATATCCAGCTTTTCCAATTGCGGAATGGCGGAGCCGACGGCTATTTTTATTTCTTCGGCCGTCGGTTCTCCGATATAAAGTTTCATTTCGTCCTTCACCCCCCGGATGATCTCTTGATTGAAGTGGTCGCCGGCAATCTTCAAACGCCGCGAGACGACGATACCGTTCATGGAAATGATGGCCATGTCGGTCGTGCCGGCGCCGATGTCGACAACCAAATGTGCCGTCGGGCGCACGATATCGAGGCCGCTCCCCAACGCCGCCGCAATCGGTTCTTCGACGAGATATACCTTACTGACACCGATCTCCTTAAAGAGATCTTCGACCGATTTCCGTTCCACTTCGGTTAAGTTCGTCGGCACGGAAACGATCGTTTCCGTGAACCACGACCACGGGAGCGTTTTCGTTTTGAAAAAGCGTTGGATCATTTCCTTTGCCATATCGAAATCGGCGATGACACCGTTCGTAATCGGCCGAAGAGCCGTAACATGGGACGGCGTCCGCGAAAGCATCCGCTTGGCCTCGAGGCCCACGGCAACCACCCGATTCGTCCGATTATTGAACGCGACAATCGAAGGCTCGTTCAAAACGATTCCCACCCCCTTCAAATATACTTGCGTCGTGTCGGTTCCGAGATCAACGCCGACTATTTTTTTCAAAATCATACGTTTTACTTTTTGGTGTGTTGTACAAAATCTTTGACCTTCATAAGATTTGATTCTTCCCCATTTCTTTTTTTCACCTCCATTTTTTCTTGGACCATGGTCTTTTCACTCACGACGATCCGCGTGGGTATTCCTATCAAGTCAGCATCGTAAAATTTCTCCCCCGCCGAAACCTTCTTTCGATCGTCGAAGAGGGTCTCAATACCCGCTTTTTCGAGTTCATTATATACCCCGTCCGCGAATTTCTGAAGATCTTCATTGGGTTCCCCAAGCAGGAGGAGGTGGACGTTGAACGGTGCAACCGCTTCTGGCCACACGATACCTTTTTTGTCGTGGTGGACCTCGACGACGGTTCCCATCAAGCGTTCCACGCCGATGCCGTACGACCCCATAACGACGGGTTTCAGATTACCCTCTTTATCTTTAAAATTCAAATTCGCCGCTTCGGAATATTTCGTTCCCAGCTTGAAAATGTTCCCCACCTCGACAGTCTTCACTTTCTCGAGGACTCCCGCCGTGCACGAGGGGCACCGCTCACCCTTTTTAAAATCGGCAATCTCTTTGTTTCGCGCAAAACCGCAAAGTCGACAAAGGTACGTTTCATCCTCACCCGCTGCCGTCTCCACCATGAATTCATGCGAATAACTCTTGGAAAAATCTCCACCCGATGCTTCGGTTATGTACGCCTTGAGACCGCACCGCTCGAAAACGTTCACGTATGCCCTCTTGCTTTCCTCATAAAAATCATTGAGCGACGTTTCATCTACATGAAAACTGTACATATCTTTCATGGTGAACTCGCGCCCCCGAAGAATCCCCGACTTCGCCCGCGGCTCGTCGCGAAATTTCGCCTGAATTTGATATACGTATTTAGGGAGATCCGCGTATGAATCGATGATCCCTTGCGCAAGGAGCGCCACGATTTCTTCGTGCGTCACGCCGAGGCCGACGTCGCGACCCGAATGATCTTGAAATTGGTACATGATCTTTTGGAGGCTTTCCCATCGGCCGCTCGCATCCCACGCGGACTTCGGCTGCAAAGATGGCATCAAAAGCTCCGCGGCGCCGAGCGCATTCATTTCTTCACGGATAATCTTCATGACTTTCTCGCGCACACGGAAACCGAGCGGCAAATAGGAATAGACGCCCGCCATGAGCTTGTGCACGAAATTCGCCCGAATCAAAAGCTGGGCGTTCACGGCAACCTCGTCCTTCGGCGGCGTTTTCTGTGTTTTAAAGAGAAGTTCCGACTGCCTCATGATAACCCATCTTACCAAAGAATCTCCGCTCAAGCAAAGATATGGATTTCTCGTTCCCCGGATCAAACCTTCCGTGGGGGGGATTTCTTTTTTGGTCCTTCTTTTAAAGTGGATTCCAAAACGATATCGAGGAATTTTGAAAACGGGATACCATAGGCTTCGGCTTCCTGCGGAACCAAACTGTTCTCCGTAAGACCCGGAATCGTGTTGATCTCCAAAACATAGATCTTCTTGTCTTTGCCAATAATCATGTCGGTCCTCGAAAAATGTCGCGCACCAATGAGCTTATGCGCGACGAGCGCGATTCTTCGTACCTCTTTCAAGTACGGCGCGGGAATTCTCGCCGGTGTTATTTCTTCGTGCGCTTCAGCTTCATACTTGGCCGTGTAGTCGAAAAATCTGCGCCTCACGGGAATGATTTCCGTGGGAACCAGGGGAAACGCACTTTCGGGATACCCATAATCTATGACACCGCATGTCACCTCCTTCCCTTCGATGAATTCTTGGACAACTACGTCCTTGAACTCCTGAAAAACAAAGTCGAGCGATGTTAAAAGTTCCGCCTTGTCATCCGCGATCTTCACGCCGACAGACGATCCGGATGAATTCGGTTTCAAAACCCACGGTTTTTTCAAATGGTGAGAGATTTTTCCCAAAACGTCGTTCTTATCGCGAAGCCAATGACTCTTCGAGAAAAAGAGCGTCGGGGGCACTTCGAGACCGGCCAATTTGAACATCCGGAGCGACAAGAACTTGTTCATGCCGAGGGCGGAAACCGAAGAACCCGATCCGGTGTACGGTATGCCGACTTCCTCCAAAATCCGCTGGACCGTTCCGTCCTCGCCGTATGTGCCGTGCATCGCAACGAACGCCGCATCATAGAGTTCCGGAAGGTGTTCGGGCGGCAGCGGCCATTCTCCCGCCATGCTGATCAAGATTTCCTCTCCTTCATATTTTTCCTTCGGTAAATGTTCAAGAACCTTTCTTCCGCTTTGAAGCGAAACGTCGTGTTCGTGCGACGGTCCTCCCACGAGAACGGCAATTTTCTTTTTCTTATTTCCTTTTTTTTCCATCTTAGTGAATGACCAAGTTTTTGATATCGTTAAACGTGACAAAAACCATAAGAAGAATGAGGAGAGCGAATCCCGCGCCGTTCACCGCGAGCTGCACCTTCGACGAGATTTTCTTTTTCCTCATCTTTTCGATGACGAATATCAAAAATCTTCCGCCGTCGAGCGCTGGGAATGGAATCAAGTTCAGCACGGCCAAATTCACCGAAATGAGTGCCAGGAGTTGAACGAGGTAAGCAATGCCAATGGATGTTGCATTCGAAGCGAGGACGACGATGCCGACCGGCCCCGCGACTTCGTTCACAACCGAAGGGTTGACGAAAATTCCCGAAATGAGCACCCAAAGCCCTCCGAAAATGAGGAGCGAGAAATTCCAAACTTCAACGGCGGCGTCGGAGAGGCTTTGGAAGAACGGCTCCGGGGGCATGCCGATTTCCGACAAGCCGACGCCGATGGCCCCCTGCCCCGGCGGCGGATTCAATCTCTTGTCAAGCGATACCTGCATCGTTGATCCGTTCCGAAGGATGGTAAGTTGGATCGCGGGATCGCTCGCATCCTTCACAGCCGTTGCGAACTCCGCATCGCTTATCGGATCGGCGAACACTCTCCCGCCGACCTCGGCGCCCTTAATCACATCCCCCGTTTTGAGCCCCGCTTGCATTGCCGGCGAGTTACTTTCAACGCTCGTGATCATGAGATGCGGAGCGGTGCCAATCATGAGGACAATCGCAAGCATCACCCATCCGATCAAAAAATTCATAACGATCCCCGCAAGGACCACGACTGATTTTTGCCAAAATGATTTATTGAGGAAGGCTTCCGAATCCCCGTTCTCTTCGCCGTCTTCGCCGTAAATTTTTACGAAACCACCGAAGGGCAGTGCGTTCACGCTGTAGATAGTTTCCCCCTTCTTCTTGCCGAAAAGCCGCGGTGGAAACCCGATACCGAATTCCTCAACCTTCATCTTTAAGAATTTCGCCGCCGAAAAATGACCAAATTCATGCCCCAAGATCAGGAGCGCCAAACCCAGAATGACTAATACAATATCCATTGCTTCAATTATATAAACAATCAAAGTAAATAACCAACTAATCAACCACGATTAACTGAACAAAGCTGAAGCGCATGCGTCCCGAAGAAGCTTACGGAAGCGAAAAAGCTCGGCTCCACCCGAGAGGTGGAGTTTTTGCCGAGCAGCAGCGGGCTCACGCCGCTGGAGCGCGAGAACCACGGTTCTGAAAGGCATATTGGCTTCAGCCCCCTTACTCCTCTATCTCTCTAATCTTCCCCCCCAAGAGTTTTTCTATTTCCTCGTTCACTTTGTCAATTTCTTTTTGAACACCTTCCTTCAGTTTAAACTTCTGATCTTCGCTCAACTCTCCCGCATCGAATAACGACTGAACGTCTCTATTCACCCCATCCCGCAGATGGCGAATCTGGATCTTGTGCTCTTCCGTCACCTTCTTCACATATTTTATGAGTTCCTCGCGCCGTTCTTGGCTCAATTCCGGAAGATTGATTTTGATCGAGTTGCCGGAAATATTCGCAGAAAGATGGAGTGTCGAAGCCTCAATCGCTTTCGCGACGAGCGGCACCGCGTTTTGATCCCAAATCTGGATATCTATTTCCCGGGGGGGATGAACGCCGATCGTCCCCAACTGGCGCACCGGCATTATTTGACCATAGTAGTCGACGCGAATATCCTCGACGAGTGCAGTGTTCGGACGCGAAGTCCTGATGCCGGAATACATCCTCTTGAGCGCCGCAACGACTGCTTCTCCTTCTTTTTTTATTTTTTCGATTTGTTGTTCTGCCATCAGTTCATCTTTTGTAAAACGGCATCGACGGCCTTCTTTTGCAGCTTCATATTCAAATTATACCTCTTATAGCGTTTTATGAATACTTCACGCTCCAAGAGCCACGAAAGGAGTTTTTGGTTCTTTACGACCCCTCCGCGATACAACTTCATGATAGCATCCGAAAGCTCCTTCAAAAGATCTTCTTCATCCCCTTCTTCCGCCACCGAGGCGGATTTTCCTGTTGCGATTGTAACCGCCCTGCCAAACCTTCCAAATGAGACTGCAGCAACCTTCTCCGTTTTTCCCTTATCCAGCCGATAAAGCTTGTTCAATCCTTCTTCGATGATCGCCGAGGAAAGCGTCGGAAAATAGATTTTTTCCACGCGCGAAAGAAGCGCATCGAAGAGATCGTTCTTATCGGACGACACAAAAATAATAAGCGAGCTTTGCGGAGGCTCTTCCACAATCTTCAGAAGCGCTCCCTGCGCTTCCCGCGTAAGGCTTGAAGCATCGTCTACGATGACTGTCCGCCGCTTCGAAATGAGCGGCCGTTGGTACAAAAATTCCTGCACCCGGAGGACGTCGTCGATGCCAAGCGTTCCCCCTTCTTCGTTTCGCACGATGAGCGTATCGAGGAGAATGCCGGTATCATCCGGCGATTCCGGATTTTCGAGAAATCTCGAGAGAAACGAAGCAAACGAAAATTTTCCCGTCTCCGGTTCGCCGTAAAAAAGGTAGGCATGAGCCAAATCGTCCTCCTCGATAAGTTTTTTGAAAAATTCGATTTTGTCGTCGTACCCGAAAACCATTTATCGTTTATTCAGGAGTGTCCGCTTATAAACGTCGAGATGGCTCAAAACCATAGCGGTCCCCTTTGCAACACAAAGGATGGGATCTTCCGCAACGTACGCGGAAACGCCGAGCGACCGCTTGAAGAATTCTTCGAGATCGCGGAGTTGGGAACTGCCGCCGGAAAGAATGATGCCCTTTTCCATGATGTCGGCCGTAAGCTCTGGCGGCGTCACGTTAAACACCGATTGAACGGCGTTCATGATCTCCACGAGATGCTGATTGATGGCTTCCGCAACCTCATTTGAGTTGATAAGGAGATCTTTCGGAAGACCTGATCCCAAATCGCGCCCTCTGATCTTCATTTCCGTCTTGTTCCTGCCCGGGAGCGCTGTGCCAATCGTGATCTTGATATTCTCTGCGGTTGTCTCGCCGATCGCGAGATTATATTTCTTTTTAATATAATCGCTAATGGACTGGTCGAACTTGTTGCCCGCGACGCGCAAGCTGTGCCACGTGACGATGCCGCCCAAGGATATCACGGCGACCTCGGTCGTGCCGCCGCCGATATTCACAATCATGTTCCCCTCCGCCGAATGGATCGGGATGCCGGCGCCGAGAGCCGCGAGGATCGGCTCTTTCACGGGGTACGTATCCCGGGCACCCGCTTCCTTTGCCGCGTTAATGACCGCTCGGTATTCGGTCGATGTAATCCCTGCAGGAACGGAAACTACGACATCGGGTCGCCAAATATTGAACGGCCCCACACTCTTCGAAATGAAATACCTCAACATCGATTCGGTGATGTAGTATTCCGCGATCACGCCGTCCTTGAGGGGCCGATAGGTTACGATATCGTCCGGCGTCCGGCCCACCATTTCCTTAGCTTCAGCGCCGACGGCAAGAACCGTATTGTCCGGCTTACTCAAGGCCACGACCGTCGGTTCATTGATGGCGATCCCCTTTTTGGGGAGAAAGACGAGCGTATTCGTCGTCCCCAAGTCAACCCCTATCTTGCGTGTGAACATAAATTTGATAATCTTAGATGATTTAATTCCGAATGAAATTATTTCATTCGAAATTCAAAGTTCTTTAAATCCTTTGGATGTCGGCTCCCAGCTTCCTCAACCGCTCATCGATCCGTTCGTATCCCCTGTCTATTTCCGAAATGCCCCGAATGGTTGATTCTCCCCCCGCAACCAATGCCGCTATCAAGTGGGCGATACCGGCACGGATATCGGGCACGATAATTTCTCTTCCATGGAGCTTTGTCGGCCCTTCGATGATAGCGCTGTGCGGGCTTAAATTATCCTTGAATCGACAGGGCAAATCGCCCAGGCATTCATTCACTACTTTAATATTTGCCCCCATTAAATTCAAGTCTTTCGTATATCCGAAGCGATCTTCATACACCGTTTCGTGGACAACCGACGCGCCTTCGCTTTGCGTTAAAAGCACGGTAAAGGGCTGCTGCCAATCAGTCATGAACCCCGGATGAGTTTCCGTTTCTATCTTAGTTCCCGTGAGCTTCTTCGCTCGCCAGAATCGGATGCCATTTTCGCGGACCTCGTATTCCCCGCCGATCCGCCGCAAACTGTTCAAGAACGTAATGAGGTGCTCTTGTTCGGCACCTTCGACAAAAATATCCCCATCGGTCGCAACGGCGAGGCATGCGAACGAAACCGCTTCGTTCCGGTCACTCATGATCCGGTGCTTGAATCCCTTCAAGCGCTCCACACCGTAAATGGAAATGACGCGATTCGTCCCCAGTTCGATAATCGCGCCCATTTTCTGAAGGACCTTGATGAGATCGGTGATCTCCGGTTCGACGGCGGCGTTTCTCACGATCGTTTTCCCGCGCGCCAAGACCGCCGCCATGATTGCCTGTTCCGTAGCGCCGACTGAAGGATAGCGGAATGTGATTTCCGCACCCTTCAGGCCGCGGGGAGCCCTTGCGTGGTATGAATCCGTGCCGATCTCAACTTCCGCTCCGAGTGCTTCAAGCGACGTAAGGTGCATATCGACCGGCCGGGGGCCGATCTTATCGCCACCGACAATGGGTACTTCCCCTTCTCCCATTCTTGTGAGGAGCGGCCCCAATGCAAGGATGGGAATTCTGTTCTTGCGGCTCAAAGCTTCAACCTTCGTCGTTTTAATCTTTTCGGTTCGTATGGTTACCTTGGAATCCTTGAAGTCGAATTTGCTTCCGAGGACTTCGCAAAGTTCCAAAACAATCCTCGTATCGCCGATATCGGGAAAATTCTCAAGCGTGCACTCTTCATCGGTCAGGAGTGATGCGACGAGCATTTTGGTCGCCGCGTTTTTCGCTCCCGCCAGCCGCACGGTCCCCTTGATCGGGCGACCCCCCTTCACGCTGAAATACTCTTCTGTTGTATTTGGCATTTTGTCTTACGGGTATTATAGTTAAATCCGAATGAATGTAAAAGCGAGGAAAATCTTCTTCTATTTCTTTATCGTGGTTTTCATTGTCGGAGGGGCCTACCTTATCGTTTCGGCGCAAGGCCTGACCTTCAATTTTCAAACTCTCACGTTTTCGAGGACCGGTGGCCTGTTCCTGAACTATACCCCGTCCGGCGCCGAAGTGCGAATGAATGGGGTGGTACGCGATTATTCGAGCATTATCAACACGCTTTTCGGGAACGGCGTCTTTTTGAACAACCTTACTCCCGGCAATTATACCGTTGAAGTGGAGTATCCTGGCTATGCACCGTGGCAAAAAACTCTCACGGTGAAGCCGGGGATTGTAACCGCCGCTTCTTCCATCATTCTCTGGCCCGTCAATTGGAACGCCAAAAAAATTTCTGATTACGCTGTTTCCGACTTCTGGCTCACGGGGAGCGGCCTCGTTTTAAAAACCGATACCAGTACACTCCTGTTCGGTAATAAAAAAATAAAGGGCTCGACGGTGCTCCTCAATAATAACGGGAGGAACGTCGTCGTGACGGGCGATGCTAAAAGTTATTATCTTACAAATCTCGGAAACGCTTCTTCATCGACGACGATCGTTTTGCCGAAGGGGGTCAAAATCGATTACTGGTTTTTCCATCCATTCGACCAAAATGCCGTTTTAGCCATCAGCAGCAAGGAAGTGTATTCGGTGAATCTCACAACGGGTGTCGCCCGACCGCTTTATACCATCCAGGACGACACGAATGCTTACGAAAACGGCAACGAGCTTTTTATTGCCGAAAACAACGGCGACATTTTTTCCGTGAATCCACTTCTCCGAACGGAAGTGACCATGCCGACCGGTATACCCGGCACCATAACGTCGATAAAAAGCAACAGCGATGGCAGTATCCTCTATCTCATAAATTCGAACGGCAATCTTTATGAGTATGATCGTTCCAATCAAACAACGACCGTCGCGGAATCGTCTTCAAGCCCGGTCTGGAGTATTTCTCCCTCGCTCGACGGAACTCGCCTTGTAGTCATTTCGAAGAACGGCGACTGTTCGATGTTCGCGGTGACCGACTACAAAATGGACAAGGAAGTTGCAAAAGGCACTTCGTGGCAAATCCACCACGTGACCCCCGTCACTGATTTTCTGTGGATTCCTTCCGCTTCGAACTATGGCATTCTCCTCGAAAACGGCATGTTGATGGTGAGTGAACTGGACGAAAGGACCCCTCAAAACCAATACGAGATCGAGAGCGATGTTTCAAAGGCTCTCGTGAACGGAAATACGCTCTACTTCATCAAGGACGGCTCTCTCTTTGAGATCAACTTGAGTCAAAAATAAAAAATTCCCCGCTCGATCATGTCGATTGGGGAATCGCTCTGCATTAAAGAACCCGTACCACCGGGAAATGAACCGGCGGTTCCACGAAATTCCCCTTGCCCTTCTCCGCACAAATCACAAAGATGAATCCTTCGGCGGCTCCCAATTGGAAACCACATTTCACACACTCCCAGAAATCGCCTTTGTTGATCTTCATCTTCTCCGTACAGGAACATCTCGGGCAGTATCCGTTAAATGGGTTTCCGATCAAGCTTCTCAGATCTTTATCGTCCATATTATCCTCTCTGTTTGTTAAAAATCTTTTCGTCCAAAAACGCCGCGTTTTTGGATATTCTACGATAGAACAACAAGAGACTATCGTCAAACAAAAAACCCCGCTCATGCGGGGTTTTTGCTATCTCTTTCGCCACTGCTGGGGTAATCTCCCTACCAGCAAAGAAATCGTTTATAGGTCAAAATAAAGCCAATTAAGAGGATTTTGAAAAACCGACAGTATTTTGGTGATTGGGTTTTGGGGAGCTAAGAAGTTATGTCGCAGAGTTATCAACTCCCCAGAACCCAACCACCTATTTATTTTTTAATCTGCTTTTCCCCTCTTGGGTATATTATAGCACATCCACTTTCCGCCGAACTGTGGATAACTTGCCATAGCTAATAGTGTGCCCAACGCCATACCGATTTGTAGTCTTTTTGCAGAACTCTTGAGATGGCGGCGAGAGATAACTTCTTTCTTTGGAGTTTCTTGACTTTCTTCATCATTTTTTTGTCGGGATAAGGTTTGGGCATTTCCGGTACTCTATCATACCTGACATAGAAAATCAAACAGCGTTCATCACTCGCTGGTGTTCTTCTTTTGCTCTTGCAACGTGAACAGCCGCATAGTACCGTAGCATTGTCCGTTCACTTTCCCATCTGCCGAGGTGCTTTACCGTCTGAATATCAACCCCATTTATGAGGAGATCGGTCGCAAAACACTTGCGCATAATGTGACAGTGAAAGTGTTTGCCAATCTTTTTTTCCACGCTTTGAATCGCTGAAGAAGCCCTAATGTCGTGCCGAATATCTTGCTCCGTCCATCTTTCCTTGCCATTAAGAGTTGCGAAAAGCCAAGGGGAATTATCGTGTCGACGATCCATGTACCGCTTGAGCCACCACAAAGAACTATCGTTGAAGAACACTGATTGTTCCTTTCCTTCTTTTTCGCCACGCGCCTTAACCTTGTTGTTTTTCACCCTCAATTCCCGCGTGTTCCAGGGGACCTTATCTCTTATCAACCGGGACGCTTCCCCGATCCTTAAACCGGTAGAGTAAAGAGTTTCCAGAAGGGCGCGTCGCCGATAGTTGGAGGTGGTTGGATTGACATGAAACTTCCCTGCGTGGTAGTCCATCGCGGCATCGAGAAACATCTGCCTCTCTTCGGGTGTGAGAGCAATGATTTCAGGCGACGGAACATATGCTTCAGACAAATCTATATCCCGATAATCGAAGGGAACTTCATATCCTTTATCTTTCAAGTACTTGAGGAATCTTCGGAACGCGCTCAACGCCCGAAGCGGGCCATATCTCCCGTGTCTCCGGCCGCCCTCTTGAACAAGAGCGCAATCAGCCAGCGTTAGCTTATTCAGTTTTATGTCCTGAACCGAATGAGATAGAGAACCATAAATATGGCGCTTATACTCAATGATGGTTCCCTTTGAATATCCCTGCTGCTTGAGATATTCCAGCCATTCGTCGTACTTATCTTTTAGCTTGAACATAAAAAAACCGCACCGCTACTCCCTCGGCTTTGCCGGCCTTGGTTTCGACGATGCGGTTGTGTGAGCGTACTGACGTCAGCACACACATACATATTATACCACATTGAAATCAAACTTGCGGCAAAGTATAAGTGCGAAGCGCACTCATCGGGACCGAAGTCCCCAAGTTCATAGTCGGCGAATTTGCCGACCTTTAGATTTCCATTTTGGAAAACTACTCTCGACATACCACCATTGCTCATTCCTTGTCAAGCTGGACAAAAGTAACAAAAAGTGTTCTCGAATCGTTATACTCTATGAGGAGGTAGCTTCTCCTGAAACAGATTTAGCGAATCTGTACCGCTAACCGAAAGGGGCGGTTTTTTATAAATAATAAGAGGGCGCACTTTTAATTCTTACGCCCTCTTTTGCGTGGTCATTGCGGCCACCACCTCTCTTTGAGGATTTTGATACACTCATTGAGGCTACCGGCATCGCCGAAAAGAATATGATAAGCGCGGTGTTGTATTGTGTCTACCACAATCACGCTCTTTCCACCCTTTGAGCGGGGCGGAACGTGGTGTTTGTTGTTTTTTCGGTCCGTGCCGTATTTCTCAAACCTTCTCTTCTTGCGGGTGAATCTTTCAGCATTCCAACTCATACGGCCTCCTCGTGTTTGGGAAGGATGGGAACTTCATACTTGAAGGTGTTTTTGCAATTCGGACATTGAACTTCAAGTTTGATTTCGCCCATCTCTTCCTGTTCTTCCCGGGTACTCACGACGCGGAGAATGTTCGGCTTCACCGTCGAAAGACAGCGAAAACAGAATGTTTTGATTTCCAGCATTTTCTCAACTCCTTATCTTTATGTTTAAGATCACAGGGATAATTCCCTGAAAGCTGGAAGTAAGCCGATTTTTCGCTTGCGGAGTTTGGCTCTCGCTTCAAAATCCAGGTCATACCATCGGGGGTATGCGCTCGCCGCCATTGAATCAAGATTATTGCGACTCCTGCCGAGCAGGAACTCACTTGTTTACCAAACTGGCGGCCGGTATCCTCAAGGATTTCCTTCCAGCTTTCAAGGAACTATCAGGGCATTTTGCCCCCGTGAGGAGATAGCTACGATTCCAGTGTTTGCCCGGCCGGGGCTATCGTGATAGGGCCAAAACCCCCCATCTCCTCACGGCGACACCCCATCTCAAGGTCGGACAAAAGATGGGGCGCCCGATAATTACGAATTCTTGGTAATAGGATGGACAAACACGGCATAAATTGCCGCCGCATAAGTTCCTATATTCA